>NZ_CP104213.1:0-317500 GCF_025244745.1 Deinococcus rubellus | reverse complement strand
TGGCTCGGCAGGTTCAAACGGGAAGCGGTAGCCAGATGTTTTGGCCGCCCGTGAAAGAATAGGGTAATGTCTGACCTCGCTCCTTTTGAATTTAGAATTCACAGTCGGGATGGCCATGCCCGAACGGCCACCTTCACCACGCCGCACGGCACGGTCCAGACGCCAATGTTCATGCCGGTGGGCACCCAGGGCAGCGTCAAGGGCATCAGCGCTCAGGAGCTGACCGAGATCAAGTCGCAGATGATTCTGGGCAACACCTATCACCTGATGCTGCGGCCCGGCGCTGAGATGGTGGCGGCCCACGGCGGCCTACCGGGCTTCACCGGCTACCCTGGCCCATTTCTGACCGATTCCGGCGGCTTTCAGGTGATGAGCCTGGGGCATATGCGAAAGATTTCCGAACATGGCGTGGTGTTCAAAAGTCACCTCGATGGCTCACTCGTCGAGCTGACGCCGGAGCGCAGCGTGGAGGTGCAGCAGAGCCTCGGCGCGGATGTGATCATGGCCTTTGACGAGTGCCCACCGTTTCCCGCTGAGGTGCCGTACATTCGGGCCAGCCTGGAGCGCACCGTCCGCTGGCTGGAACGGTGTCTGAATGCCAAAACCAGGGCCGATCAGGCGCTGTTCGCCATCGTGCAGGGCGGTATTCACCCCGAATTGCGCCAGCAGAGCCTGGATGCCACGCTTCCGTTTCAGACGCCGGGGTTTGCGATTGGCGGGCTGGCGGTGGGCGAAAGCAAGGACGAGATGTTTCCAGCGGTGGCCTACACGGCGCGCGGCCTGCCCGAGAACAAGCCGCGCTACCTGATGGGCGTGGGCCACCCCGAGGATCTGGTGGCAGGCATCGCGCTGGGCGTGGACATGTTCGACTGCGTGTACCCGACGCGCACAGGCCGCTTCGGCTACGCCCTGACCGACGATGGTCGGCTCAACATGAACAGCGCCGCGCCGAGGCAGCAGCTCATCCCGATTGACCCCGATTGCGACTGTTACGCCTGTACCCACCACACCCGCGCGTACCTGGCCCATCTGGTCAAGGCCGAGGAGATGCTGGCTCCCCGCCTGCTGTCGCTGCACAACCTGCGTTACCTACACCGGCTGGTGGAGCGCGCGAGAAGCGCCATCCGGGCGGGCGAGTATCAGGCGTGGGCCAGCGAGTGGGGCGAGCGCTATTTCAGGACCCAGGCGACGACCCAGACTTGGGCGGGTCCGCTTCCGGCGTGGTTTGCCCGTGCGGTGCGTGGGGAGGATTGACCAGGTCAGCCGTCTCAGGAGTCGTCTGAGAGTTGCCGCGCCACTGACTCAGCACCGTGGCGAACACCACCAGCGCGCCGCCGAACAGGCCCCGCAGGCCCACCCTTTCCCCGATCAGCACGAAGCTAAAGAGGCTGGCACTGACGGGTTCCAGGGCGTAGATGATGCTGGCCTCGGCAGCGCTGACCCAGCGTTGGCCCACGGTTTGTAGCAGGGTGGTGACGGTGGTGGCGACGATGCCCAGGTAGATCAGGCCGGACCACTGCGGGGCGGGCGGCCACAGCGCCGCGCCAGAGAGCAGCGCCCACAGCCAGGCCAGCGCCGTGACGCTGACGAGTTGCAGCAGGGTAAACGGCAGGGCAGCGTGGTGGGGCGCGGTGCGCTCCAGGGTCAGGATGAAGCCCGCGTAACTGACGGCGCAGCCCAGCGCCCAGGCGTCGCCGACGACCAGTGCCCCACCTTCCCAGGAAAGCAGGGCCAGGCCTGCCACCGCCAGCGCCGCCGCCGCCCAGAGGAACACGCCCAGCGGACGGCGGGCCACCAGTGCCTGCCACAGCGGCACCAGCACCACGCTCAGCGCCGTGATGAAGGCTGCCCGGTTGGCCGAGGTGGTTTGCAGGGCGATGGTTTGGGTGCCGTAGCCGACGATCAGCCACGCCCCCACCAGCAGACCGTCTTTCCAGAGCGAACGGGGCCGGTCTGGGCTGGCGTGTGGGGGTGCGGTCTGTCTCCAGAACAGTAGCAGCGGCAACGTCGCCAGCGTGCCGATCAGGAATCGCCAGGCGATCAACACCTGCGGCTCCAGCGTTTCGGTCAGGGTTTTGACGACGGCGAAGGTGCTGCCCCAAATCCCGGTGACCAGGATCAGCAGCAGAAGTCCGAGGGTATGGCGCGGCATTCCCGTGAGTCTAGCGGCTGTGGGCACAGTTGCCGGTTCGTTTCTTAAGGTCTGATCGGCTGGGCATCATGTGGGTCATCTGGGAGTTTCTAGACTGGCAGGAGTTTTGCCGGAGGTTTTCAATGAACAGAACCACATTCAGAATGGCGGCCCTGGTGTCGCTGGCGCTGCTGACGGCCCAGACCGCCGCCGCCCAGACGACGGATGCCCAGCCTGCCGCCCCCACGACTCAGGCCGCCCCCGCTACCCCGATGAGTGCGGCCCAGTATGCCCAGCAGGCCACCGATCTGGCGGCCCAGGCCCGCACCAAGTTGCCGAGAGCCGACTGGAACGTGGACCGTACGCCCTGGAAGCAGGCTGCCGCCGCCGCTGACCAGGCCGTGAATGCCGAGCCGAACAACCCGGATTACTTGCTGCTGCGCGCCACGATCTACACCGACGTGGGCTTCTGGAAGCAGGCCGAGCGCTCCTGGGACGCCTACCTGGCCATCAAGCCGAACGACAACGCGGCCCGCACCAAGGCCGCCACCGTGCAGTACAACATCGGTTACGCCGCCTACGTGCGCGGCGATCTGGTCAGCGCGCCGCTGTTCTTTCAGAAGTGCAGCCAGTTGCAGCCGGACAACGTGGCCTGCGTCATCTGGAACGCCCGTGTGGCCCTGGAGGGCGGCAACTATAACGACGCCACCCGTCTGTATCAGCAGGCGGCCCAGCTCGCGCCGAATGACAAGACGGTGCCGTATTTCCTGCAAGTCTCGCAGAACGCGGGCAAGTACGGCCCCGCCGCCACCACCGCCTTCAGCCGGGCTTACGAGGCAATCGACAAGGGCGACAAGGCCGGGGCACTGAAGCTCTATCAGCAGGCCACTGCCGCTGCGCCTAACTTCATTGAGGCCTGGCGCGAGCAGGGCCGCCTGGGACTGGAACTCGGCAACTTGCCCGCCGCCACTGCCGCCTACACCGCCGCGACCCAGTTGCCGGGCGCGAGCGCCGCCGACCGTTACAACCTCAGTGTGGTGCAGGAAGCCCAGGGCGTGGGCCTGCCCGCCGTGCAGGCGTTCCGGGCGGCCTACACCAAGTACGCGTCGGGCGACAAGGCAGGGGCCGAGACCGGCTTTATTCAGGCCACCCAGCTCAGTCCCAGCTACGCCAAAGCCTGGGCCTGGGCAGGCCGGGTCGCCTACGAGAACAAGGATTACCCTGCCGCCGCTTCAGCCTACGGGCAGGCCGTGTCACTCGACCCCAACGACAAGTCCAGCGCCTACTACCTGAAACTGGCCCAGCAGGGCAAATAAGCATAAGTACTGAGCAATAGCGAGCGGCGGGCCACCCTGTGAAGAGGTGCCCGCCGCTCGCTGTTTGGTCGCTTTCTATTGTGCGGCGGCGAGAACGGTGTATCTCTCTTCCCAGTAGGCCCGGCCCCGCTCCTCGGCCTCGCGTTCCCAGCGCTCCGGGTCGTGGGCTTCTCCCAGAAATTCGGAGCGGGCGCGGTCATCGTCCTCAGTGGGAAGCCAGGCGCGCACACGGGTGCGCCACTCGCCCAGCACCTGCCAGCCGATGGTGCTGAGTTTCTCCGGCACGCCGGGCACATCCAGTGCTGGGCCGACGTACAGGAAGCGGGCTTCCGGGGCGGCCACTTCCGGCAGGTGGTCAATGACGCTGGTCGGTCCCCGGCGCGACACCACCAGGTCGTAGGGGCCGCGCAGCATCAGCGAGAGTTCGCTCTTGCCGTCCCAGACCGCGAACGCCGCTTGCGGAACCTTCTGGCGGGCCAGCTTGATGAATTCTTCTTCCTGGTCATAGCCGGTCCAGGCCGCCGCGTGGCTGCTAAAGCGGGCCGCGTCCCTGCCGTCGGCGCAGCCCGCTTCCAGCACCCACATGCCGCCTGCCAGCAGATTCGAGAGCAGCGCATCGTAGATCAGCTCCGGGTCGGGGCCGTCGATGTGGCGCGTCCAGGGATGGCTGTAGGTTCCCAGTTCGCGGGCCATTTTGGCGTACCACTCGCGGGAATGAGGCTCCATCACAGTTCGGAGTCTAACAGTTCAAAACCTCACAGTCCGGCGGGTCGGTTGCTCCGCTTGTCCGGTGTGCTGTCAAAGCTCAGCCGACTCACTGCGCCCGCCGCCTGCCGCGCGGCCCAGAGATGATCGCGGGCATTGAGCACCTGGCCGCTGCGCCGCACCTCGCGGACCAGGGCCAGGTCGAGGTCATGGCACAGCCAACCGGGTGCGCCGAACTCGCCCTCGGCCACCACTCCGCTGGCCGGAAAGCCGGTGTCGGGCGGCGCGTAAACAGCGGGTGCGCCCACCGCTGTCTCGATGGCGTAGCTCCACGGCGCGTCGGCCAGGCACGGCGCGTGAACGGTATAGATCTGATTTTCCAGGGCGCGGGCCATGCTGCCCACCCGCACCCGCTGGTAGCCGTGCAGGCTGCCGGTGAAGCTGGGCACCAGCAGTACGTCGCAGCCCGCCGCCGCCTGGGCGCGGGCAAAATCGGGAAACTCGGCGTCGTAGCAGATATTGATGCCCAGGGTGCCGTAGGCCGTCTCGAAGACCTTGAGGCCCTCGCCGCTCTCGATCAACCACTCCTCGGCCTCGAAACGGGTCATGACCAGCTTGTCCTGAAAGTGGCGCTCACCGCCTGGGCCGAAAAAGTGGGCGCGGTTGACATAGCGCCCCGCCGCCGCTTCGACGATCAGGCTGGCCGCCAGCAGATAGACGCCGTGCTGCTGCGCCAGTCGGGCGTGCAGCTCCAGAAAAGCAGGCAGAAAGACCTGCAATGCGCCGCGCTGGGCCTGCACATCGTCCCACAGAGCGGCAGGCAGCAGGCCGACAAGTTCCAGGCTGGCGTACTCGGGCAGTACCAGCACCTGAGCGCCGCTGGCCACGCCTGCCGCCACGAAGTTGCTCAGCGCGGCCTCGTAGTCGTCCCAGTCAGTCGGTTGACGGCACAGATAGGCAGCGGCGGCCACGCGCAGAACGGTCATTGGCCAAGTCTAGGGTTTCCTGGGTGATCTTGACACTCAGCGCTCAAATTGCTCAATCGAGATCAATCTCAGGAACCCAGCGGTGCGCTGAGACGCAGAATTTCCTCACCGACCTGTGCCGTGAGGGCCTTGATGCTGCCTTTCGGCTCGATGACGGGGCCGAAGCGTACCAGCCAGCGTTTGCCGTCGCGTCTTAAGCCCACCGGCAACACTGGGGCGCGCCCGCGCAGGGCGATCAGGGCCACGCCGCCCTGCATCTGGCCGCCGCCGCGTGTGCCCTCAGGAAACAGGCCGAGGGTGCCGTCCTCCTTGAGAATCCTCAGGGCGGTGCGAATGGCTGCCACATCGTTGCCGCTGCGGTCTATGGGGAAGCTGCCGCCCGCCTTGATGATGTCACCCATGATCGGCTTGAACAGCTCTTTTTTGGACATGAACTGCACATGGTGGCCCGGCATGACCTTGGCGATGATGAATGGATCGAGTGCCGAGACGTGCGCCCCGGCGACCACCAGTTTGTGTCCGGGCGGCGGGATGTGTTCGCGCCCCAGCGTGTGGATGTACTCGCCGCGCAGCAGCCGGGGCATATTCATGGCCGTGACGACCAACTGGTACACCAGCGGGTTGACCGGCGGCGCGTGGAGCTCTTCGGCGTGTCCAGGCGCAGCGGGTCTGGCCGCAACGAAACTGGGCTGCGGTTCGGGCTGAGGCGCGGTCATGGCGTCAGGATACAGCGGGGCTGGGCGGCGGCCCTGCACTCCATTCTCTTCGGCCCGCTCCCGTTCAGTCCAGTTCCAGCACCGCCCGCGCCGCCCGCTCGTCAACCACCAGTGTTTTTGCCAGACCTCCCTGCAAGGCGGCGTGCAGGGCATGGGTCTTGCCGACGCCCGCCACCACGCAGATGGACTGCTCAGCGGCCCTGACTTTTTCCAGATCGGGGCCGCTGGCGCGCTCGTTGATCGGAATGCCCCGGAAGCTACCGTCAGCGCGGTAAAACACGGTGGCGAGGTCGCCCACCACGCCCTGGGCGTCCAGCTCGGCCTGCTCCTGCGCGCCCAGATAACCTGCCGTGTAGACGTGGCTCGGAGAATCGGCCTGGATGCTGCCCAGCGAGTAGAGCAGCACCTCGGCCCGGTCTTGCAGGTCCAGCACGTGCCGGACGCTGCGCTCCTGCCACATCAGATGCTTGGTCTGGGGATTGTCGAAGAAGGTCGGCACCGGAAAGAGGTGCGCCCGGCCTCCGTAGGCGCGGGCGAAGCGCAGCAGGGTGTCGGTGACGAAACCGCTGACGAAATCGTGGGCGTTGGCCGAGCCGTTGAGCTGCACAAAGGTCAGCTCAGGAATGGCGCGCGGCTTCAGGGCGCGGCTGACGGCGTCGAGGGTGTTGCCCCAGGCCAGGCCCACCGTCTGCCCAGGTTGCAGGGTATTGCCCAGCAGGTTGGCGCTGTAGGCCGCCACCCGCTCCAGGCTGAGGGCCTCGCTGCTCCCGGGCGGCACATCCACCACATGTGGCGAGAGGCCGGGAAAGCGCGCCCGCAATTCGGCTTCCAGCACCTGTGGATGCTCGGCGGGGTCGTGAATGCGGATCTCAACCAGGCCGCTGCGCCGTGCCAGCGTCAGCAGCCGCGAGACGCGCGGGCGCGAAACGCCGAGTTCGGCGGCAATCTCGCCGGTGGTCAGGCCCTGATAAAAATACAGCCGCGCCACCTGCACTGCCTGGGCTGCCTGATCGGGAGAAGCGCTGAGGTCGCTGGTCATTGCCGCTCAGCATAGCGAGGCGGCGCGGCTGGAAAGAGGAACGGCAGACTTGAACGGCTGTTCAATGGCGGCTTGACATTTGTTCAGTTGCTGCCAAGACTAGACTGAACGTCAGACCCCAGCCACAGTCTTGTTCCGCACGGCCTTCAAGGAGAACCGATGAGCGAACCCTACATTCTCGCGCTCGATCAGGGCACCACGTCCAGCCGCGCCGTCGTGTTCGACCGGGCGGGCAACATCAGGGCGCAGGCCCAAAAAGAATTTCGTCAGATCTTTCCCGAACCGGGCCAGGTTGAGCACGATGCCCAGGAACTCTGGAGTACCCAGATTGGCGTGGCACAGGAAGCCATTTCGCGGGCCGGGCTGCGTTCCAGCGACATCGCTGCCATCGGCATCACCAACCAGCGCGAAACGGTGGTGCTGTGGGACCGGGCCAGCGGCCAGCCGATCTACAACGCCATCGTCTGGCAGGACCGCCGCACGGCCAGCGAGTGTGACCGGCTGCGGGCGGCGGGCTACGAGGCGCTGATTGAGCAAAAAACCGGTCTGAGGCTCGACGCTTACTTCTCCGGAACTAAAGTCCGCTGGCTGCTCGACCACGTGCCGGGCGCGCGCGAGAAGGCCGAGCGCGGCGAACTGGCCTTCGGCACCGTCGATTCGTGGCTGGTCTACAACCTCACCGGCGGCGAGTTGCACCTCACCGACGCGTCCAACGCCTCGCGTACCCTGCTCTATAACATCCACACCGGCGAATGGGACGACGAACTGCTGGCCCTCTTCGGTGTGCCGCGTGCCGTGCTGCCGCAGGTGCGGGCCTCCAGCGAAGTCTACGGCGAGACCGCCGAGGGGCTCCTCGGCAGCCGCATCAGGATTGCCGGAATCGCCGGGGACCAGATGGCGGCCACCTTCGGTCAGGCTTGCCTGGAGCGCGGCATGGCCAAGAACACCTACGGCACTGGCTGTTTCATGTTGATGAATACGGCAGGGGAGGCGGTGCCGAGCCAGAACCGGCTGCTGACCACGGTGGCCTGGCAGTTCGGCGAGGGGGCACAGGCCCAGCGGACCTATGCGCTGGAAGGCTCGGTGTTCGTGGCGGGCGCGGTGGTGCAGTGGCTGCGCGATGGCCTGGGCATTATCCGCAGCAGCGGCGAGGTGGAGGCGCTGGCCCGCAGCGTGCCGGACAGCGGCGGGGTCTATCTGGTGCCCGCCTTCGTGGGCCTCGGTGCGCCCTACTGGGACCCCTACGCCCGCGCCGCCCTGCTGGGCATGACACGCGGCACCACTGGGGCGCATATCGCCCGCGCCGCGCTGGAGGCGGTGGCCTTTCAGAGTGCCGAGTTGCTACTGGCCATGCAGAAAGACAGCGGCGTGATGGTGAGTGAGCTGCGGGTGGACGGCGGCGGCAGCACCAACGACCTGATGATGCAGTTCCAGGCCGATCTGCTGGGCGTGCCGGTGGTGCGGCCCCGCATCACCGAAACCACCGCGCTGGGAGCAGCCTATCTGGCGGGCCTGGCGGTGGGCTACTGGCAAGATACCCAGGAGATTGCCGCCCAGTGGCAGGAGGGGAGACGCTTCGAGCCGCAGATGACGGAGGATGAGCGGGCTGCCCGCATGAACCGCTGGAAGAAGGCCGTGGAACGTTCGCGCAACTGGGCTGAGGACGACGCCTGAGCCGCCGTCTGAAGCTACTGACACTCTGTAATCCAGATCGTTGAACATCCGTTCGATAAATGAGAACATCCGTTCAAGCTTTGCTGCTACTCCTCTCGCCACTCCAAAGGATGTGCCCATGACCTCACCCGCAACAGATTCCCGCCCTCAACTTCTTCAGGCCGCCAGCCAGGACATACTCTGGGACGTGCTGGTGATCGGCGGCGGCGCTTCGGGCCTCGGCGCGGCGCTGGAGGCGGCCACGCGCGGCTACCGCACCCTGCTGCTGGAAGCCCACGACTACGCCAAGGGCACGTCGAGCCGCAGCACCAAGCTGGTGCACGGTGGGGTGCGGTATCTGGCCCAGGGCAATGTGTCGCTGGTGCGCGAGGCGCTGCACGAGCGCGGCCTCCTCAAGAAGAACGCTCCCCACCTCGTTCACGATCTGGGCTTTCTGATCGCCGCCTACACGTGGTGGTCCAAGCCCTTTTACGGCATCGGGCTGAAGATGTACGACGCGCTGGCGGGCAAGCTCAACCTGAAGCCCAGCCGCCTGGTCGGGCGAGACGAGGCGCTGTCCCTCGCGCCAACCCTCAAGAAAAGCGGACTCAGCGGCGGCGTGCTGTATTTCGACGGCCAGTTCGACGACTCGCGCCTGGCGATTACCCTGCTGCGGACCTTCGAGGACTATAGCGGTGTGGCCCTCAACGCGGCTCCGGTGGTGGGCCTGACCAAGTCCGGCGGAAAAATCTCCGGCGCGACCTTCCGGGACTCGGAAACGGGCCGCGAGTACACCGTGCGGGCCAGGACCGTCATCAATGCGACGGGTGTGTTCGTGGACAGCGTGCGCCGGATGGACGATGCCAAAGCCAAGCCGATGCTCTCGCCGAGTCAGGGCGTGCATGTGGTCGTGGACCGCCGCTTCCTGCCGGGCAACAGCGCCCTGATGGTGCCGCGTACCGACGACGGGCGGGTGCTGTTCGCGGTCCCCTGGCACGACCACGTGGTCATTGGTACCACCGACACCGCCGTGCCGGAAGTCAGCCTGGAGCCGCGCGCCCTGCCCGAGGAAATCGAATTCATTCTCCAGACGGCGGCCCAGTACCTTGACCCGGCCCCCACCCGCGCCGACGTGCGTAGCGTGTACGTGGGTCTGCGACCGCTGGTCAAGGCCGCCGAGGGCAGCGACACCAAAGCGCTCTCACGCGACCACGTTATTCGCATCTCGGAAAGTGGGTTGCTGACCCTGACCGGCGGCAAGTGGACCACTTACCGCCGGATGGGCGAGGACGCCGTGAACCGCGCCGCCGAACTGGCGGGTCTGCCGCCGCGCCTGACCCTGACGCCGGGTCTGCCGCTGCACGGCTGGAGCCAGGCCGACATTGCAGACCACTGGAAGGTCTACGGCACCGACGCCGCCAGCATTCAGGCGCTGGAGGGCGCGAAGACCCTGCTGCATCCGGAGTTGCCTTACAGCGAGGCCGAGGTGCGCTGGGCCGCCCGCATGGAGCAGGCCCGCAGCGTTGAGGATGTGCTCTCGCGCCGCCTGCGGGCGCTGCTGCTGAATGCCAGGGCCAGCGGTGAGGCCGCACCGCGCACTGCCGCACTGCTGGCTGAGGAACTGGGCAAGGACGCCACCTGGCAAGCCGAGCAGGTCAGGGCTTACCGGGAACTGGCGGCGGGCTACATGCTGCCGGGCTGAAGCGGCTCAGCGCACGGGGGCTGGGGCTGAGGCTCTGGCTCCCCATCTTGTTTCATCTGACGTGCTGGCACGGCCCAGGTCAGGGAAGGATGGCCATAAAAAATCCGCCTCACAGGCGGCTGTCGTTTGATTGATAGGAAAATTATAGCGCAGTATGCGGGCGAAGTCAAATTCATGCACCCGGTCCAAACTCCGCTCAGACGCGCTAGCTTGAGCAGCAAGGCAACTCAAGGTCAACTGTTCGTCTGGAGGAAGTGGATATGCGTATCTTGCGCGGGTTTGGCGTTTTTCTATTGGTGCTGTTTGTGGCGGTGGCAGGGGCGCTGATCTATTTCAATGGCGTCACCAACCCGAAACTGACGGGCGAACTCAGACTGCCGGGGCTGACTGGGCCGGTAACCGTCACCCGTGACCGCTGGGGCGTGCCGCACATCGTGGCTGAGAAGTCCGACGCCGACGCTGTGGAGGCGCTGGGCTTCGTTCACGGCCAGGACCGCTTGTGGCAGATGGAGTTTCAGCGCCGGGTGGCCCAGGGACGCCTGAGCGAGGTGCTGGGCAAGGCCGCGCTGGATCAGGACAAGTTCCTGCGGACCTGGGGCTTTGAGCGGGCCGCCCGGAGCATTCTCCCGGCCCTCTCGCCGCGCAGCCGCGAGCTGGTCAGTGCCTACACGCGGGGCGTCAACGCCGCCATCGCCCAGAACCGCCTGCCGCTGGAGTTCCGCATTCTGGGCTTCAGGCCCGAACCCTGGACGGACGTGGACAGCGTGTCGTGGAGCAAGCTGCTGGCCTACGACCTCGGTGGCAACTGGGACGACGAGTTGCTGGGAGCGCAGGTGGCGCAGAAACTCGGTCCGAATGCGCTGGGTGAGGTGATGCCGCCGTATCCCAAAGACGCGCCGACCATCCTCAGCGCGGACGAGCTAAAGACCGGGGCGCACCGCACCGTACCGACCGAGAGTGCCCGGCTGCCTGCGGTGACCATCCGTCAGCTCCAGGCCCAACTGGCGGCGGCCCGCTCGCTCGGCTTCGTCAATGTGCCGGGTAAGGGGAGCAACGACTGGGTCATCGGCGGGCAGCACACCGTCAGCGGCAAGCCGATTCTGGCCGACGACCCGCACCTGGCCCTCAGCGCCCCGATGCTGTGGTATCTGGCCGACCTCAAGGGGCCGACCCTGCACTCCATTGGGGCCACACTGCCGGGGCTGCCCGCCGTGGTGATTGGCCGAAATGACCGCCTGGCCTGGGGCGTCACCAACGTCAACCCCGACGTGCAGGACCTTTACATCGAGCCGCCGAGCGCCAAACTGACGACCCGCACTGAGGTCATCAAGGTGAAGGGTGAGCCGGACGTGAACCTGATAGTGGCCGAGAGCGCCCACGGCCCGATCATTTCCGGCGTGAGCGGCGACGCGGCAGCCGTCGGCCCGCGTGTGGCCCTCAAGTGGACGGCCCTCGCGCCCGGCGACACCACCCTGGACGCTTTCCTGGGCCTGAACTACGCTAAAAACTGGACCGACTTCACCAGCGCCCTCAAGTTCTACGTGGCCCCCAGCCAGAATTTCGTCTACGCCGACCTGGACGGCAATACCGGCTACTACGCCCCCGGCAGGGTGCCGATCCGCCAGGGGAAAGACTGGGACGGCAGCCTGCCGGTTCAGGATGACGGCCAGCACGAGTGGACCGGCTTTATTCCTTTTGACGCCCTGCCGCACACCTACAACCCCGTAGACGGCCTGATCGTCAGTGCCAACAACAAGGTCGTGCCGGACAGCTACCCCTATTTCCTCGCCAACATCCGCAACTGGGCCGAGCCGTACCGCGCCGAGCGCATCACCGAGTTGCTGACGGCCAAGGACAAGCTGAGTGTGGACGACGTGAAGGCGACCCAGCTCGACACCGTCAGTCTGGTATGGCGCGACCTCAAGCCGTACCTGCTGGCGGCCAGACCCGACGGCGACCTCAGTACCAGGGCGCTCGACCTCCTCAAAGGCTGGGACGGCAACGAGCGGGCTGAGGCCGTGCCGCCGCTGATCTTCGAGGCGTGGCTGATGCAGCTTCAGACGCTGGCGCAGGATGAACTCAAAAATACCGGTCACGTCAACAGTCTGGCCGTGCTGAACGCCCTCAAGACCAACAGTAAGCTGTGCGCGGTGAACGGCCAGGGCGACTGCGCGGCGTGGCTGACCCGCAGTCTCAAGGCGGCGGTGACCGACCTCAGCGCCCGTCTCGGCCCTGATCCCGCGCAGTGGGTGTACGGCAAGCTGCACCAGGTTGCCAACAACCACCAGGCCTTCGGCGGCGTCAAGGCCATCGGCTGGCTATTCAACCGCCACACACCCACGTCCGGCGGCACCGACACGGTGGACGTGGCCCGCCCCGACCCCGGCACCTATCAGCAGACCCACGCACCGAGCTACCGCCAGATTGTGGACTTCTCCGATCTCAACAAGAGTCTGTTTGTCGGCACGCTGGGGCAGGGCGGCAACCCGATTGGGCCGCACTACGCCGACCAGATGCGGATGTGGAAGGAGGGCGACTACATCCCTATGAGCAGCGATCCTGCCGACTGGGGCCGGACGCGGGTGCTGAAGCTGACGCAGCCATAAACTGAATTGACCGGGTCGGCGACACTTCTGACCGATTTCTTAAGATGGGTGCTTATACTCGGCGCTATGACCCAAAACGCCGCCGAACCCCGCTATGCCCAGCTCGTGCAGGAGGCGGCAGCCTGCCTGAAGTTGCACCCCGGCCCCATCGTGATCCTGGCGCACGTTGATCCTGACGGCGACGCACTGGGCAGTTGCCTGGGCCTCCAGCGGGCGCTGAGATCGCTCGGCCAGGACGCCCAGACCTACATGGATGTGCCGCGCTACCTGACGTTCCTGCCGCACGAGGGCGAGGTACTGCCGCGCCTGGAGGGCTGGCCTGAGGGTGCGCTGGCTGCTGTGCTGGACGTGGACAACACCGATCTGGCGCGGGTGGCTGGGGCCGATATCACGGCGTTTAAGGGGCAGGTCGTCAACATTGATCACCACGGCACCAACCGCCGCGAGGCCACTGTCAGTCTGGTGGACCCCTCGCAGGCGGCGGCGGCCATGATGATCAAGGACGTGGTAGACGCGCTGGGCGTTCCCTGGACCGGTGAGATCGCCACGCCGCTGCTGCTCGGCACCAATACTGACACCGGCTCGTTCCGTTTTTCCAACACCACTCCGCAGGTGCTGAGAACTGCCGCCGACCTCGTCGAACACGGCGCGGACCTGGCCTGGATCAACGACCAGCTGGCCCGCAACCCGCAGCGCTACTACGCCCTGCTGCGCGAGGTGCTCGATCAAATGGCCTTTTCCAGTGACGGCCTGATCGTGCGCTCGCGGGTGGACGAGGCGGCCCTGGCGCGCACCCAGGCCGAATGGGAAGATGTGGAATCGTATGTCAACACCATCCGCAACGCCGACGGCGCGGAACTGGCGGTGATGTTCAAGGATTACGGCGAGCGGGTCAAGGTGTCGCTGCGCTCACGGGGCCGGGTCAGCGCCCAGAACGTCGCGGTGGCGCTGGGCGGCGGCGGGCACGTGGCAGCAGCGGGGGCCTCGGTGGACGCACCTTACAAAGAAGCGTTCTCGCGCTTCAACGCGGCGGCGGACGCCGAACTGCGGCGGGTGGGTCTGCGCTAATAGCAAAGAGGGCGAACTGGCGCTGGCTGATCGTGGGCGCTGCCGCGGCCTCGCTATGGCTGGGCATTGAGACCCACTGGCTGCGAACCGAGCGGCTGAATGCCGGTCGTGGGCCGTGGCCGCGCCGTGCGGGTGGTGTAGCTCAGTGATCTGCATGGCCGGACCCGCTTGCCGAACGGCTGCATTTCAAATCGGGTCAATGCCCTAAGCCAGATGGGGTGTGCGCCATGGGCGATCTGGTCAGCCACCTGCGTGATCTGGAGCGGGTGCTGGCTGAGCTGGGGCGCATGACCTGCCCGCATATTTATTTCGTGCCGGGCAACTGAGCGTGCGAGACACTGGAGCGGGGCTGCAAACGCCTGATGACCCCACTGGAAACGGACGCGGTGCTGCGGCGTGTATCCGGGGTGGAGCGGGTGCTGCTCAACGCGGGCGAGAGCATCACGTTTGGTGACCTGCGCCTGCAAATCTACGGCTACGACAACAGTGTTGACGGGCTTGAGCGTCCTGAATGCTTTCGTGGCGAGGCCGATGTGCGGCTGCTGACCAGACATACCCACGGCGGACAGATTCGCCTGTTCGGCCTGACGGTAGCGCGTGGGCGGCGCTGGCACACTGGAGCGCGGCGTGAACCTGATAACGGCGTCTTCTACATCTCGCGTGGCCTGGGCAGCCCGCCGGAAGTGCTGTGCGCCGATTTGATTCCCCGCTAAGTACAACCAGATTGCCGTTTCGGGATTCTGCAAAAAGCGCTTCATCCCTATACTCTTGCCTAGTTGTACTTTTTCACCTTCTCACTCCGCTCGGTTTATCTCAAGATAAACGTTGTTCTACTTAATCCCAGTCCCACTTGCGCCAGTCGGCGGGTTTGGCCTGGCCCGTTTTCGTCCGGCCAGCCTTCTTCGCCTCCACCTCGTCAGGGTCGGGAAACCAGGTATAAACCGCTGCCAGTGCGGTGTCCAGTCGCCGCAGCAGGGCGGCGCGCAGCTCCTTTTCCTCTGACTCGGTCAGCGGTCTGGGTGTGCTGGCCTTGGGGGGCTTGCCAGACCTCGGCGCTCTGGGTTTTGCTTTTGGCGGCTCGGCGGCAAAGCCCTGTTTCATCTGGCCCAGAAACTGCTCCAGGCCGTTTAGGTAAGGTGCGCGGGCTTTTTTGACTGCGCCCTTGCGGAGCGTTTCCGGCACGATCTGAGGACGGTAGGCTTCGGCGGCGGCGTCGAGTCGGGCGGCGCGTTTGGCCTGGCGCTCAGCTCTGGCCGTTTCCAGACGTTCGCGCGCCTGCATGGCGCGGTGCTGGGCCAGCAGAAAGCGTTCCGCTCGCTCGGCCTCCTCCACCCGCGCCTCCAGATACAGCTTGACCGGCGGCAGTCGGCGGCGACCCATCATCAGGCCGTTGGGCCGGGTCTGATCGTGCTGGCCCAGAAATTCGGTGATCAGGCGCGGGGTCCAGCCCCGGTCCTTGAGGTCCTGGGTGGCCACAAAGCCTACTGGATTGAGAAACGCTCCTCGGTTCACGGCCCACCCGTCATACTCCTGAGCTTAAGCCTGCGCTGCGCCCGGCGACTTGAGCAGTTCTTAGGCGAGTGGTCCTTCAGGCTCACCGAGGTCGGCCCACTCGCGGCGCAGCAATTCCATCTGCACACTGTCGTAGCGCTGGCCCTGCCACAGCCGCGCCTCACGCACGCGGGCGCACTCATGGTAGCCGACCCGCCCGGCAGCCCGCAGCATCCGGGTGTTGCCGCTCCAGGTGCTCAGAGTCAGCAGATGCGCGTCGGTTTCCTCGAAGGTCAGCGCGCTCCAGCTTCTCAGCGCCCGCGTGCCCAGCCCGCCGCCCCAGTGCCGGGGGTCATAGATCAGAATGCCCACTTCCCACCAGCCGCCGCTGCTCGGCGCTTCCGGGCGGCGCGTCACCAGCCCAATCGGCTCCCCCTTCGTCTCAGTGCCCAGCACGATCAGGCGCTCGTGCGCCGTCTGGGGGTCCAGCTCACCTTGCCCACTGAAATCGCCCTGCCCCTGCATAAAGGGCGCGTCCCACTGCCGCCACTCGGCCTGCGGATCGGTGAGCCAGACAGCCAGGCGCAGGGCGTCTCTGGCCGTCTGGGGGCGTAGGGTCAATCCTGCCGGGTCGGTGAGGTCAGCCATCCGCGTTCAGCTTGCCACAGCTTGCCAGGCTGGGCGCTATGGCAACCTGTCGACAGCTTCTGCTGGACCGGGGACCGCTGGGTCAGCAGCACTGTGGTCGAGGTGGCCCAGGGCGCGCCATTTATCCTGGCTACCCGCTGGAAGTCGGCGCTGAGGGCGTTTTGCGGGTCGAAGTGCTGTGCGCGGTTTGGAGCAGGCATCGCTGACCCCGACCCGCATCCCGGTGGGCCGCTGCCAGGCCAACAACAGCGAGGTGCGCGACCTCAGCCGCTGCACCGACCCTGGGTGTCACGCCCTACGCCAATCCCCTGGCGCTGCGCCGCCTGAAATTGCGGCCCGGCCAGTTCGGCGAACTGCTGGCCGCCCTGATCGAGGTGCCGACCCTGACACGCCGGGTGATGCGGCAACGCTACACCCGCCTGGGCCCGCACACCTACCGCTACGAGAACCTCAGCGGCGGCAACAGCACCGACCTGACGGTGGACGACGCCCCATACGTGCGTGACGATCCGGGGGAGTTTACCCTGATCGAGAACCGCTGAGACTCAGAAACCCCCGCCCAGCGCCTCGCCGTTGACCGTGCCCTTGCCGTTCCCGAATGCCAGATCGCTGGTCAACGTGTTGCCCTGACGCTTGAGGTAGCCCGCGTCGATCAGGCTCTGGAGGCTGGCTGCCGCGTCCGGCGCGAAGCTGCCCAGGAGTTCGCGCAGGGCTGGTTCTGCGGCGCTCAGGCGGGCTTGCAGCTTGACCATGCCCAGGGCGGCCATCGGCACCTTGCTGAGCATCTGGGCCGTTTCGGCGCTCAGATCAGCCGCGCCCGGCAGCTCGGCTTTGCCGCTCAGCACGATGTCGCCGCTGGGTTGCGTCAGGCTCAGGCGGTCAACCGAGAAGACCGGCTGCGCTTTGAGCAGCGCCAGCGCGTCGTCCATGAGGGCCTGCTCCTGTGCCTTGCTCAGTTTCGCTCTTTCGGGAGCGCGACTGAGCTGTTGGTTGAGGTTAGTCAGCGTGTTCACGATTCGGGCCAGCGGCTCCCGGCTGAGGTGATTCATGCCCAGGTGAAGCTGCACGTTCCTGAAGTTCTGCGCACTGCTGCCGGGCATCTCGAAATCGAGCTGGCCAATGTCGTACTGGAGACTGCCGCCGTAAAAGCCGCCGACGAGCGTGCTCTTGCCGCCCACCTTGAGGTCACTCAGGTTGAACTTACCCTGCGTTTCGCCGGACGTTCCGGTGTAGGTCATCGATTTGAGGGTGAACATCTGCTCGCCCACGCCCAGCGGATCGCCCGCCTGCTGCTTCTGGGTGCTGCCGCTGACGCTCAGCCCGTTCATGGTCAGGCTGTCACCGTCCGAGGTAACTTTGAGTTCGGGCCAGGACATCTGGGTGGTGGCGCTCAAGCCGCCGTTGTGTACATTTCCCCTCAGCGCCTGCCAGCTCAGGGTGGTGCCGCTGTCGGTGAGCTGACCACCAGGCACCTCGATCTGCGTGTCGGTGCTGCCGCTCAGGCCCACGACGGTGCGGATGGTGGGCTTCTGGCCGCCCAGGGCGTCCTCCACCTTTTTCTGGAGCGCTGGATCGGCAAACCTGACCTCGGTGTCGATCAGGGCGTTGCCCACCGCTTTGAAGCCCGGCAGCGGCCCATGCTGGATGTGGTTGACGACAATCATCGGCACGGCGTTGGCTGCACCTTCCTTGCCGATCACCACGTTCAGGGTCTGGGTGCTGCTCAGGAAACCGCGCTGGTAGGTGCTGCTGATCACGCGGGCGTAGCCGGTAGCGTTGACCTGCGCTTTCAAGGTCTGGGCCAAGTCCTGCTGGGTCTGCACCGTCTGGCTGCCGGTGTAGGCAGTGGCCCCGGCGAGCGCGCCGACCACGATCAGAACGCCGATACCGAGGGCAGGGAGGCGGGAACGGCGCGGGCCAGTACTGGGGCGGGTCATACTTTCATCTTAACGTTAGGACGTCAAACGAATGTCAAAAATTTGGCCGCCCGAGTGTGCCCCTGAAGTCTTCAGTTGAGTCAGGAGGTTCTTTGATGCCCGTTAGACGCGGCGACCTGGGCGTTGTGGACAGCACTGATCACACTGACCGAGTGCCGCCAGACGGACGCGGTGAAGGCGGCTGAGGTACGGCGGGCTGGCGACAGTGGCGAACGACGCTCAGCTCTCCTGGCTGCCCAAGTAAGCGCTCGTCACCGCTGGGTCGTCGGCGAGTTGCTGGGCGGGGCCGCTGAGCTTCACGTCCCCCGTTTCCAGCACGTAGCCGTGATCGCTGCACGCCAGTGCCGCCCGCGCATTCTGCTCGACCAGCAAAACCGTGACGCCGCCCTCACGCAGCGACTCCACGATCTTGAAAATCTCGCGCACGATGATGGGGGCCAGGCCCAGACTCGGTTCGTCCAGCATCAGCAGCTTCGGTGAAGTCATCAACGCCCGCCCAATCGCCAGCATCTGCTGCTCGCCGCCCGACAGGGTCCCGGCCAGTTGCTTGCGGCGTTCCAGCAGCCTTGGAAAGCGGACGTATACACCGTCCAGATCAGCCCCAACGCGGCTGCGGTTGGCCCGCGAATAGGAGCCGAGCAGCAGGTTGTCGGCCACCGTCATCGAGCCGAACAGCTCGCGCTTCTCCGGCACCATCACCAGACCGCGCCGTACCCGCTCTTCCACGCTGACGCCCCGCAGGGACTCACCCTGATATGTCGCCTCGCCGCGTGAGGGCAGCACGCCCGCCAGCGCCGAGAGCAGGGTGGTTTTGCCTGCGCCGTTGGGGCCGATGACGCTGACGATCTGGCCCGCGTCCACGTCCAGCGAGACGCCGTGCAGGGCTTCCACCCGGCCATAGTTGACATGCAGATCCTGAACAGAAAGGAGCGTCACGCTGCGCCGCCCAGGTACGCCTCGCGCACGGCGGGGTGCTGCTGAATCTCGCGGGGCGTGCCCTCGGCCAGCTTCTCGCCGTAGTTCATGACGACCAGGCGGTCCACCACATTCATCACCAGGTCCATGTCATGTTCCACGATCAAGATGGTGACACCCTCGCCCTGTAACTTGCGCAGCAGCGCCGAGAGTTCGCGCTTTTCACCAACCCGCAGGCCCGCTGCCGGTTCGTCGAGTAGCAGCAACGTCGGGTCGGCCACCAGCGCCCGCGCAATCTCCAGAATGCGCTGCTGGCCCAGCGGCAGGTTGCCCGCCAGTTCGAAGACGTTGCCCAATCCCACCCGCGCCAGTTGCCGAGCCGCGTCGTGTTGCAGTGCCGCCTCCTCGCCACGTTCCAGATGCAGCAAACTGCGGGTCATTCCGGCGTGGGCGCGGGCATAGCCGCCCATCATGGCGTTGCCGAGCAGTGTCATTTCGGGAAAGAGCCGGACGTGCTGGAAGGTGCGGGCCATGCCCAGGCGAGCGATCTGGCGCGAGGCGAAGTGCGAGATGTCCTTGCCGCGCAGCGTGACTTTTCCGGACGTCGGCGGCAGCACCCCGGAAATCACGTTGAAGAGGGTGGATTTGCCCGCGCCGTTGGGACCGATCAGGCCCAGAATCTCGCCGCTTCGGAGGCTGAACGACACCTCACTGACCGCTTTGAGGCCGCCGAAATGCTTGGAAACGCCTTCCAACTTGAGCAACTCCTCGCCGGAAGCAGGTTTGGCATGCAGGGGGAGGCGTTCAGTTCCCGGCATCAGGGTTTGCGGGGGCCTGGGCAGCACCCGTTCCAGCAGCGGCCACAGTCCCTCGCGGGCCACCTGAAGCATCAGAATGACCAGAATGCCGAACACGGGGGTCACGAAGTCGCCGGATTGCCCCAGCAGTTTGGGCAGGAGGTTTTGCAACTGGTCGCGCAGCAGGGTAATCAGCCCCGCGCCCAGAATCGCCCCGCCCACCGAACCGGAACCGCCCACCACCGCCATGAACAGAAATTCGATGCCCTGCGGCAAGCCGAACGGCGTGGGATTGATGAAGCCCTGCCCGTGCGCGTAGAGCCAGCCCGCCACCGCTGCCAGCACCGCCGAGAGCAGGAAGGTCTGCACCCGCAGGGCGTAGGTGTTGACCCCGAAACTCTCGGCCACCGTGACGCCGCCCCTGAGGGCACGCATGGCCCGCCCGGTGCGGCTTTGCAATAAGTTTTGAGTGACCCAGGCGCACAGCGCCAGCACTGCCCAGACCAGCCAGTAAAAGCGGCTGGGCGTGTTGAGCGCGAGGCCAAACAGCGAGATCGGTGGCACGCCCGTCAGGCCGGTAAAGCCGCCCGCGAACGGCGCGTTGCCGAAGGTGTAGTAGAGGCTCAGGCCCCAGGCAATCGTTGCCAGTGGCAGAAAGTGGCCCTGCATCCGTAGCGTGATGGCTCCCAGAATCAGCGCCACCATCCCCGTGACGACCACTGCCGCGAACAGGGTCAGCCAGGGCGAGAGGCCGAAGCGCAGGCACAGCACGGCGCTGGTGTATGCTCCAACGCCCATGAAGGCCGCCTGTCCGAAGCTGGTGCTGCCCGCCACGCCCGTCAATAGCACCAGGCCCAGTGCCACCAGCGCGTAAATGCCGACGTTGCCGAGCAGGGTCAGGTAAAAGGTGGGCAGGAGGAAGGGCAGTAGGGCAATGACGGCGAAGAAGGCCAGGGCCAGCCAGGTGCGGGAACCTAGTCTCATTCTTCTTCCTCGGCGTGGCGGGTGGTGAGCGACCTCCACAGCAGCACCGGCAGAATCAGCCCAAAGACGATGACTTCCTTCCAGGCGCTGAAGCTGAATGAGGCGAAGCTCTCCAGCAGGCCCACCAGCACCGCGCCGAGCGCCGCCACCGGATACGACACCAGCCCACCGATAATGGCCCCCACGAAGCCCTTGAGGCCGATGATGAAGCCGCTGTCGTAGCTCAGCGGGGTGGAGGGACCGATCAGCAGGCCGCTGAGCGCGCCGATGGCAGCGGCCAGCGTGAAGCTGACGTAGCCTGCCCGCACCGGACTGATGCCGCTCAGGCGTGCCCCCAGCCGGTTAACGGCGGTGGCCCTGAGCGCCTTGCCCGCCAGGGTGCGGTCAAAGAAGAAATAGAGGGCCAGCATCAGCACCGCACTGACCAGAATGGTCACGAGGCTCTGGGCGCTGAGTTGCACCTGCCCCAGCGTGACCTGGCCCTCGGCAAAGGCAGGCGTGCGCGACCCCTCCGCTCCGAAGAAGGCCAGTCCCAGGCCGCTGAGAATCAGGTGGAGGCTGACGGCAGCGATCAGGAGAACGAGCGTGCTGGCTTCCCGCAGCGGCATGAAGGCCAGTCGGTAGGACAGCGGCCCCAGCGGCACGACCAGCAGCAGGGTGAGCAGAACTTGCAGCGGCAGCGCCAGCTTGAGCGGAGCCAGCCAGGTCAGCAGCGCCCACAGCCCTGTGCCCACCGCCACCGCCGACAGCAGCACCAGCCCGGCCCGGCGGCCCTGCCCCTGCCTCACCTGCGAAATACCCTCCACCACCGCGCTCATCGCCAGCAGCGCCAGCACCAGCCACAGCGTGCCCGGCACCCTGCCGAGTTGCAGGCTGGCGAGGGTGAGCGCTCCAAACGAGACGAACTCGCCCTGCGCCACGAAGATGACCCGCGTGACGGCGAAGACCAGCACCAGAGCGAGGCTGAGCAGCGCGTAGACCGCGCCGTTGGTCAGGCCGTCAGCGGCCAGCACGGGAAAGATGGCGGGGTCAAACATCTGGGCTAAGTCCAAGGTAGGTGGCCTCCAGGTAATGGGGTGGTGAGCAAAGCGTTGATCCAGACTCAAAAAAAGGGCGGCCCGCAAGCCGCCTCTTTTGAACCGTTGACTTACTTCAGCAGCTTCCAGGTTCCGTCCTGCACGACAACCATCACGCGGGAGCGGGCGTCGAGGCCCAGGTGGTCGGTGGCCGACATGTTGAAGATGCCGTGTACGCCGATGACGTTGCGGGTGCCCTCGATGGCCGTGCGAAGCGCCTCACGGAATTCCGGCGTGCCGGGTTTGGCGACCTTGAGCGCCTTGGGAATGGCTTTTTGCAAGATCAGTCCGGCGTCGTACATATGCCCCCCGAAGGTGCTGACCGAGTCCTTGCCGTACAGGGATTCGTACTGATTGGTATAACTCAGGCCGACTTTCTTGTCGGGGTTGGTGTCGGGGAGCTGGTCGGCCACCAGAATCGGGCCAGCGGGCAAAATCGCGCCCTCCACGTCCTTGCCGCCAACGCGCAGAAAGTCGGGATTGGCGACGCCGTGCGTCTGGTAGATCTTGCCCGCATAGCCCCGGTCACGCAGCGCCTTTTGCGGCAGCACCCCCGGCACACCCGACGCGCCGATCAGCACGGCGTCGGGTTTGGCGGCAGCCACCTTGAGGGCCTGGGCCGTCACGCTGGTGTCGGTGCGGTTGTAGCGCTCGGAGCCGACGATCTTGATGCCCTTGGCGGCGGCGTTCTTCTGCAACTCGGCAAACCAGCCCTCGCCATAAGCGTCGTTGAAGCCGATGTAGCCCACCGTCTTGACGCCGTTCTTGGCCATGTGGTCCACGATGGCAGCGGCCATGATGGCGTCGGTCTGCGGCGTCTTGAAGACCCAGCGCTTCTTGTCGTCCACCGGTTTGATGATGCTCTCGGAAGCGGCCAGGCTGATCATCGGCACCTTGGCCTGCACCACCACGTCGATCATGGCCAGGCTGGCGGGCGTGGTGGTGGTGCCCAGAATCAGGTCCACCTTGTTGTCCTGAATCAGCTTGCGGGTGTCGGTGACGGCGGTGGTGGTGTCGGACGCGTCGTCGAGGATGATGTAGGTGATGTCTTGCCCAGCGATTTTCTTGGGCAGCAGGGCCACCGTATTTTTTTCGGGAATGCCCAGGCTGGCGGCGGGGCCGGTGGCGCTGATGACCACGCCGATTCGGACTTCGGCGCTGGCCGACGAGAGCAGCAGGGCGGTCAGGGAAAAGAGCAGGGTACGCTTCATGAATCTCCTTGGGGTCAGGGCGGCTGGGAAGGGTGCGCCCACCGCTGGGTTGTGGATACGGGGAGTATAGCCTAACGGGTGTTAGGGCGTGCGGCGGGGAGCCGGATGGGTCGCCCTCAGCGCACCTCCAGCTCTCCGTCTTTGACGCCCACCGTCGCCTTGCCGCCGCTGCTGAGCCGCCCGAACAGCAGTTCGTCGGCCAGCGGGCGCTTGAGCTTTTCCTCGATGACGCGGGCCAGCGGACGCGCGCCCATCGAAGGGTCGTAGCCGAGTTTGGCGATCAGGGCGCGGGCGGCGGGCGTCACCGTGAGCGTCACGTTGCGCCCGCTGAGCTGGGCGTCCAGCTCCTTCAGGAACTTGTCGACCACCTGCGCCATCACGGTTTCGGAAAGTGGAGAAAAGGCGATCACCGCGTCCAGCCGGTTGCGGAACTCGGGCGCGAACATCCGCTTGACCGCTTCGAGCATCTCGCCCTGACGGCTGACCTTGCTGAAGCCCAGGCCGGGCCGCGAGGCGTCGGCGGCCCCGGCGTTGGTGGTAAACAGCACCATCAGGCCACGTCCATCGATCTTCTTGCCCGCATGGTCGGTCAGCGTGCCGTGGTCGAGCAGTTGCAAGAACAGGTTATAGACGTCGGGATGGGCCTTCTCGATCTCGTCGAGCAGCAGCACCGCGTTGGGCTGCCGGGCAATCGCGTCGGTCAGCAGGCCGCCCTGATCAAAACCCACGTAGCCGGGGGGCGCACCGATCAAGCGGGCCACCGTATGTGCTTCCTGGTACTCGCTCATGTCGAACCTGAGCAGTTCCACGCCCAGCCGCTCAGAGAGGGCGCGGGCCAGTTCGGTCTTGCCCACACCTGTCGGCCCGGCGAACAGAAAGGCTCCCTGCGGTTTGCGCGGGTCGCGCAGGCCAGCGCGGGCCAGCTTGACGGCGCTCGATAGGGCCTTGACGGCGGCGTCCTGGCCGTAGACACGCTGGCCCAGGTCGGCCTCCAGTGTGGCCAGCGACTGCACTTCCTCGGCCTTGACCTGCCCCACTGGCACGCGGGCAATGCGCGCCACCGTCGCCTCGATGTCGGCCCTGCTGATCTCGCCGCCCTCGCCGCGCACTGACCTCGCCGCTCCCGCCTCGTCAATGACATCAATGGCCTTGTCCGGCAAAAAGCGGTCGCGGATATAGCGGGCCGAGAGCTTCACGGCGGCGTCCAGCGCGGCGTCGGTGTAGCTGACGTGGTGGTGGTCGGCGTAACGACTTTGCAGCCCGCGCAGAATCGCCAGCGCATCTTCCTCGCTCGGCTCCGGCACATCCACCACGCCGAAA
This sequence comes from Deinococcus rubellus, assembly GCF_025244745.1. Classification (NCBI taxonomy): domain Bacteria; kingdom Thermotogati; phylum Deinococcota; class Deinococci; order Deinococcales; family Deinococcaceae; genus Deinococcus; species Deinococcus rubellus. Next base: position 293,199 of record NZ_CP104213.1, on the reverse strand, counting down.
CGCCGCCACAGCGCCCGGTCTTTTTCGAGGAGGCGCAACTCCTGCGGCGTGGTCGCACCCAGTACCCGCAGCCCACCGCGTGCCAGTGCCGGTTTCAGCAGGTTGGCCGCGTCCATGCTGCCGCCTTCGGTGGCTCCGGCCCCGACCAGGGTATGCAGTTCGTCGATAAACAGCACGCAGTTCTGGCTGTCCAGGGCCTTCAGCACGGCCTTGAGGCGCTGCTCGAAGTCGCCCCGGTAGCGGGTTCCGGCGATCAAGGCTCCCATGTCCAGCGCGTAGATACGTGCCCCTTTCAGGAAGCCGGGAACCTCATTGCCGATAACATGCTGCGCCAGCGCCTCGGCCAAAGCGGTTTTGCCCACGCCCGGCTCGCCCACCAGCACCGGGTTGTTCTTGGTGCGGCGGGCCAGGATATGCAGCATCCGGGTCAGTTCGTCCTGGCGGCCAATCACCGGGTCAAGTTCGCCGTCCTCAGCCTGCTGGGTCAGGTCGGCAGTGTAGGCGGCCAGCGGGTCGGGTGCGGCCTCTGCTTCGGGAGCCGTGCCCTCGATGCCCGCGACTTCCTTTTCACCGTTGCCGCCGTGACTCACATACTCCAGCAGTGCCAGCCGGGTCACGCCCTGGGCCTCCAGCGCGGCGCGGGCGAAGCTGTCGGGCTGCTCCATCAGTTCGATCAGTACCAGATCGCCGGTCACGGCCTCGCTGCCCTTGCCGCTGGCGTGGCGCTGGAGCAGGGCGTCCTGCACCACTTCCTGCACGCTGAAAGTCAGTTCCGGGGGTTCGTCCACCGTCTCGAAAGTCTCCAGCACGCCGTCCAGATCGCGCTTCAGGCGGCCCAGGTCGGTGCCGCTGGCGGTCAGGGCAGGCCGGGCGTCGGGGTCGTCGGTCAGGGCGTAGAGCAGGTGTTCGAGCGTCACGTACTCGTGGCCGCGCTCTCCGGCGAGGTCGGCGGCGCGCTGGACGGTGTCTCTGAATTGTTCGGCGATCATGGCTGTGCCCTCGTAGACGGTCTGATTGGGATGGTCACGTGCTCGGCTCCGGTTCGGCCACCACCCGCAGGGGATAGCCCTCGCTGCGGGCATGCTGCGTCACCTGCGCGACTTTGGTTTCGGCCACCTCGCGGGTATATACCCCGGCCACGCCCTGCCCCTTGCGGTGAACGGCCAGCATGATCGTCTCGGCATCATGGGCTGACTTGCGAAAATAGCGGCTGAGCACCATCACCACGAATTCCATCGGCGTGTAATCGTCGTTGAGCAGCAGCACCCTGTAGAGGCGCGGTCGCTGAATCTGGGTGCGCTCCAGGGTCTGGGTGTTGCTGCTTGGGTTGGAAGCGTCGGGCGTGCGGCGGGTCACCTGCCCATGCTAACGCCGTGCGAGCGAGCGCAAAGGAAGGGGCGGCGGATTGTGCAGGGTCGCAGGCGAACTGACGCTCCCATGAGAGTTTTCCCGCGATCCCTTGGGGCGCAGCGTCAGTTCGGCGTCAGTGCGCCGGGTCACACTGTGGACATGAAAAAGACCCTGCTCTCCGCCGCTGCCATCGGCCTCTCGCTCGGCCTCCTGAGCGCGCCCGCCCACGCCACGCCCAAGATCAGTGCCCAGAGCATTATCGTCAACCCGGTGCAGGCCTCGCTCGGGGTGCAGGTCTGGACCGACCGCGACAGCTCCGGTTCGCAGACGCCCAACTACGTGCCCGGCGACAAGATCCGCCTCTACACCCGCGTCAGCCGTGACGCCTACGTCTACCTCTTCAACGTGGACCCCAACGGTCAGGTCGACATGATCTTGCCCAACCGCTATGCGGGCGGCGCGAACTACGTCAGGGCCAACACCGTCAAGGTGTTCCCGGCGGCGGGCGATCAGTTCACCTTCGACATCGCCGCCCCCTACGGCCTCAACAAGGTACTGGCGCTGGCCAGCCTGACCCCGCTGAACACCTCCTCGATTGCGGGCTTCACCAACAGCCAGAGCAACTTCGCGGTGAGCAATGTGCAGGGTCAGCAGCAGCTCGCCCAGGCGCTGAGCATCGTGGTCAACCCGGTTCAGAATCCGATTCCGCAAAACAGCTGGATCACCGATGTGGCCTTCTACAACGTGGCTTACGGCTCGAATGGCTCGGCCCCCGTTTACGACAACTCGCCGGTGACGACGCTGCCCACCTGGAACAACCAGCAGCAGTGGCGCTCACAGTTCGAGAGCCAGCAGACCGTGGCCCAGGTCTACATCAGCTACGCCAACGAGCTGCAACGCCGGGGCTACAAGCTGGTCAACCGCGACGACCGTGGCAACACCGTCAACGCCCGCTTTCAGGGTGATGACAATGCCCAGCTGATCATCACCGTGCGCGGCGGCAAGTTCGACGTGCAGATCATTCGCCGCTAAACCAGACCCAACGTGAAAGGTGGCCTCCCACAAGCTGGGGAGGCCACCTTTCACGTTGGCGGGTGCTCAGCCCTTGGCCATCTTCACTGGCGCACACAGCGGCACGACGCTGGGGTCACTGGCATAGTGGACGTTGATGTAGGCACCCAGATCACCGGCGATCTTGCTCACGTCAGTGCTCAGCATGACCTTGGCACTCCCGGTGGCGTCAGCGGTGAAATTGGGAAACCCGACAGAAACGGGGCCGTTGGACGCGCACGGATCAGTGCTCGAATCCGGGCCGAAGGCGTGGTAGTGGGCAATGTAGGCTTTACCGGGCGTCAGACCGCTGAGGGTCAGGGTGGTTTTGCTCATGCCCATGCCGTCGGCCACCACTGCCGCCGTGCCCATCGCCGACGGATCTGCCTCTACTGCGTTGTGCTTGAAGGTGTAAGTGGTGGGCTTGGCCATCATCATGGCGCACGACCCCAGCAGCGACATGGCCGCCATTCCCAGAACAATATTGCTTCCTTTCATGATGATCTCCTCGTCTTGCTTCGAATTTGCTGCATTTGACGTCCGCTCTCAGCGGTTGGTCACAGTGATGGTCCCGCTCATGCCTTCATGATACGAGCAGTAAAACGAATACACCCCAGCCTGTTTGAAGGTGAAACTGTAGGTATCGCCGTGGTGCAGGTCTCCGGACTGGGGACCGGCGGCGGTGGTGGATTTGACGTTGTGGGTGATCTGGCCGTCGTGTGTCCAGGTCACGGTGTCGCCCACCTTGATACTGAGGGTAGAGGGGCGAAAGGCATTGTCGATGATGCTGACCTTCTGCACGCTGACCGGCGCGGGCGCGGCTTTAACATTCGGCACGGCGACCTTCAGCACGGCGGCGCACAGCGGCACGCTGGCCAGGTCGCTCGCCAGGTGGACATTCACATACGCGCCCGCGTTGCCAGCCAGCACGCCTGGCGCGGCGCTCAGCTTGACGCTGGCCCGCCCCTGCGCGTCGGACTTGAATGCAGGGAACCCCAGCGTCACCGGACCATCGGAGTCGCACACCGAAGCCCCTGGCTGAGCGCCCAGCGCGTGGTAATGAGCGGCGTAGGCGGTCTGGGGCGTCAGGCCGCTGAGACTCAGCAGTGATTCGGTGCGCCCGGAATCCAGCGTCTGCACCGTCAGCTGACCGGCGGCCTGAGGCTCAAGGCTCAAGGGCAGATTGTGACGAAATGGGTAGACGGCGGCGGGCGCGGCCAGCGAGAGGCCCAGATTCAGGGCGGCACAACCAACGAGGATACGGGCAAATAACCTGGGCAGCATAAGAGTGACCTCAGTCAGTGATACGCCTCAGTGTACTCGTCTGGATGTTGGAGCGAAAAAATAAAGCTTGTCTTAAGTGCTGGGAAGAGGTTGCGTGACCTTTCCCCCGTCCAGCTCCAGGTGGTGCGTCAGTCCCGGCGGCGCGTCTTCCTCGCGGTGGGCGATGACCAGCAGGTGCGTGCCGCCGCGCGTCCATTCGCCCAGCAGGTCCAGCACCCCGGCGCGCGTGCCCACATCCAGAAAGTCTAGCCCCTCGTCCAGAATCAGCAGCCGGGGGCGGTGAACCAGGGCGCGGCCCAGCAGCAGCCGCCGCAACTGGCCCTGCGAGAGCGTGTCGGCAGGGCGCGTCAGCAGATCGCTGGCTCCCAGGCGGGCGGCCAGCGCCTCAACCTGCTGGCGCTGCTCGCCCGTCAGCGGGTGGGCGAAACCCTCGGTGCCGCCGTAAGCCGAGCCGATGACTTCCAGCCCGGTCCAGCCCCGGCGCTGGCGAATGGCGACCTCGGCTCCCAGCAGGCCGATGTGGCGCTGACGCTCGCTGAGCAGGTCACGTTTCAGGAAAGGTCGGCTGACCCGGCCCCCCAGCGAGGGGTGAAACTCCCCGGCCACCAAGCGCGCGAAGGTGCTCTTGCCGGAGCCGTTCTCGCCCGTAACCAACCAGTGCTGGCCTTCCCGCCAGGTCCAGGTGACGGGGCCGAGGGCGTGGTGGCCGTTGCGGTAGACCTCGGCATGGTCGAGCTGCACCAGGACGGGTCCGGTGGGTGCGGGCACGCTCAGCTCGAAGCGGGCCGGGCGACTGGGCGGTGCGGGCGTCAGGGTGTCCACCGCCAGCGTTCCGGCCTCGATGCGGGCGTGCCGCCAGTTCAGCTTCGGGGCTTCCTCGGGGCGGTGCGTGACCAGCACCAGCGCCGTGCCCTGGGCCACCACCGTTTCCAGCACGCCGCGCAACTCTTTGCGGGCGGCCATGCTCAGGCCGTCGGTGAATTCGTCGAGCAGCAGCGCCTGTGGGCGGGGCATCAGAGCGCGGCCCAGCAGGGCGCGGCGGCGCTGCCCGTGGCTGAGCGTGCGGAAATCGCGTTTCAGCAGGGCGTGTAGCCCCACCTGCCCGGCCACCTCGTCCAGTCTCGCCAGCGCCTCCGGCGACGCCTCCCACAGCCGCAGGGTGTCGCCCGAAAAGCCGGAGAGCAGCACGTCCGAGACTGTCTGCACCCAGTCGCGGGTCAGGTAAAAGGCTTCCTGCTCCGGCGACACCAGGGCCAGCGCTTTCATGGCCCGCACCGCCGATGTGCGCGCCTGTCCGTCCAGGACGTAGCGCCGCGTGCCGTGCGTGGGCGAGAGTTCGCCGCGCAGCAACTTGAGAAAGGTGCTCTTGCCGCCGCCGTTGGGGCCGGAAATCAGCCACGCCTCGCCGGGCCTGAGACTGAAGGTGACGTGCTGGAGCGGCGGCAGTCCGCGCCCGGTGGCGGCGTCGGTCAGTTCGGCCAGTGGGGCGGGGGCGCTGGGCAGCTGGTCCATGCTTACATTCATGGTTATTTGGTTTCCGCCTTGATCTGCACCGTCACCCGGTCAAGCACCCGCACGCCGTCGGGCACCACCAGCGGCGGCTGGCTGCTGAAGGAGCCGCTGCGGTAGGCGACGGTGGCCGTCACGCTGCTGATGGCCGCGAGCACGTCCTCGGGGCCGATCAATCTCACAGTGGCGGGTTCGATGTTCGACGACAGGACCCGCACATTGCCGGGCGGAGTATTGAGCCTGACCGGCACGCTGCGAACCGGCAGGCTGCCGCTGTCGATGCGGGCCACCGTGGTGCTGGCCGGGGTCAGGCGCACTTTGACCGGCTGGCCCTGCGCGTCGAGGGCCAGCAAGCGGGTTTCGAGCTGGTCGCCCTGAAGCAGCGTCACCGGCACCGTCACGACCCGTGCCACGCTGTCCACGACCTGACTCGGCCCGCTGACCGTCACCTGGCGCGGCGAGAGCACGTACCTCGGCACGCTGTTGTTGGGCGGGGCGGTGACGCTCAGGATGATCGGCTGGCTGCGGCTGAGTTCGGCGTCGATGCGGCCCTGCGCCACGGTGGGCACCACCTTGAGGCTGCGGGTGCCGTCGGGGCCGACCACCCGCACGGTGCGGCTGAATTCTCCGTCGGGCAGATCGGTCACGTCCACATACGCGCCGATGTCGCTGGCATTGAGCGCGCCGAGGCGCTGGCGGCTGCCGCTGAGCGTCACGCGCACGCTGGCCGGATTCAGACCGTCAATGGCCCGCTTCTCCTGGCCCCCGGTGGTGTCGCGCACGTCGAGCGCCACGTCGTAGGTCTGCTGGATGTTGGCGCGGCGGTCCTCGGTGGCGACGAACCACAGTCCGAAGGCCAGCAGCAGGGCCAGGAATTTCTGCGGCAGGTTGTGCAGCAGCCGCTGCCACCAGTAGCGCGCCGCCTGAACCGGGCGGCTGGACGCAGGTTGATGTGGATCGGGACCGGGGCGGCTCACTCGTACACCAGTTCGCGCAGGCGGTCACGCAGCTCCGCGCCGGTCAGGTCGGCACTCAGCCGCCCGCCCGTCGCCAGCCGGATGCTGCCGCGCTCCTCGCTGACCACCAGCACCACCGCGTCGGTGAGTTCCGACAGGCCGATGGCGGCGCGGTGGCGGGTGCCGTAGCGTCGGTAGATGCCGTCACTGGCCTGCAAGGGAAAGAGGCAGGCGGCGGCCATGACCCGCCCCGACTGCACGATCATGCCGCCGTCGTGCAGCGGGGCGTTGCGGGCAAACAGGGCTTCAATAAACGGCGCGCTGATCTGGGCGTCGAGCTTGACCCCGGTGGCGGCGTACTCGCCCAGCGGGGTGCGGCGCTCGATGGCGATCAGCGCGCCGGTCTTGCGCTCGGCCATGCGCTCCATCGCCCGCGAGATGTCTTGCAGGGCCGCGCCGCTGGCCCCCACATCGCGCACACGGGTGCGTCCGATCTGCTCCAGAGCGGCGCGCAGCTCGGGCTGAAAGACCACCACCAGTGCGAACAACCCCACCGGCGCAATGCGGCCCAGCAGCGAATTGAGCGCCGCCAGTTGCAGGAAGTTGGAGACCCCCCAGGCCAGCACGAACACGCCCACGCCGCGCAGCACGTTCACGGCGCGGGTGCCGCTGAGCAGCATGTAGCCCTGATAAAACAGGGTGGCCACCAGCAGGATGTCGAGCAGGTCTTTGAGTGACGAGGTGAGCAGCACAGTTAAGACCTTTCCGCCGCCCCAGCGCGGATTGATCGGGCGGCCCTCACTATACGGGCCTGGGGTCTGAGAAGCCTGGCGGCAAAGCGTCCGGCACGGTGAAATCGGTGGGTGGTGTCAAAGAGTGAGGTCGAAGTGCTCGCCCACCTTCAGCCCGCTGCCGCGTTGCCAGTCTGCCGCCGCCATCGGCTTCTTGCCTTCCGGCTGCACGGTTTTGATGAGCAGCGCGCCCTCTCCGCAGGCCAACGTCAGGCCCGCCGGAGTGACGGCCAGCAGTTCGCCGGGCCGCCCGGACCCCTGCGCCGGGCGCATGTCCAGCACCTTCAGCCGCCTGCTGCCCACGAAGGCGCTGGTCTGCGGCCAGGCGTGGACGCCCCGGTAACGGTTGTAGATGGCCTGCGCGGGGTCGTGCCAGCGCACGTCGCCGTCCGACTTCTCCAGCATCGGGGCGTGGGTGGCCTGCTCGTTGTCCTGCGGGGTGGGCGTCAGGCTGGCTAAATTATTCAGCGCCGCCACGATCAGCCGGGCCGCCTGGGATTGCAGTGCCGCTGAGAGGTCCAGGCTGGTCCAGTCGGGCAAGATGTCCAGCGCTTCCTGAAGCAGAACCGGCCCGGTGTCCATGCCGGGGTCGGTCTGCATGATGGTGGTGCCGGTGACCCCCAGGCCCGAGATCAGCGCCCACTGGATCGGGGCCGCGCCGCGCAGTTGGGGCAGCAGGCTGGTATGGGTGTTGAGAAAGCCGAAGTGCGGCACCGCCAGCAGGGAAGCGGGCAGAATCTTGCCGTAGGCGCAGGTGACAGCCACTTCCGCGCCGGAGCTTCGCAGCGCGTCTTCAAAGTCGGTGTTCTTTTTGAGCCTGGCGGGTTGTGCGAGTGTTAAGCCCAGTTCGGCGGCGCGGGCGGCGATGGGCGGCGGGGTCAGTTTCAGGCCGCGTCCCACCGGTTTGTCGGGCTGGGCCACCACCAGCACCACGTCGTGTGCGGTCCGCACCGCTTCCAGTACCGGCAGGGCGAAGGCGGGCGAGCCAAAAAAGGCCACCTTGCGGCGCAGACCTGGGCGGCTCAACCCTCCAGCTCTTTGAGGTTGGCTTTGGCCTGGCGCTGGAGGGCGCTCAACTCCTTGCGGTACTCGTCGGTGATGCTGGCGGGCAGGTGGTCCAGGAACAGCACGCCGTTGAGGTGGTCGATCTCGTGCTGGAAGACGCGCGCCAGATAATCCTCGGCCTCGATGTGCCGGGGGTTGCCGTCCAAATCGAGGTAATCGACCCGCACGGCGCGGTTGCGCTTGACGCCCTCCTCGTAGATGTTGGGAATGGAGAGACAGCCCTCAGTCATCTGGTCGTCCTTTTTCTTGTTCAGAACCGTCAGCACCGGGTTGACGAACACGAACTCGCGCAGCATCTTGCTGCGAAGCGGCTTGTCCTGTCCCTCGTTTTCCTCCTCGTCGTCCTCGTATTCGACGGCCACGAAGAGGCGCGTCGACAAGCCGACCTGCGGGGCGGCAATGCCGACGCCGCGCGCCTCGAACATGGTTTCGAGCAGAGACTTGGCGACCTGCTTGAGGTTGACCGACTCGAAGCCCGGCACGGTCACGGGGGCCGTCACGTCGGTCACGGCGTTGGCTTTGCGGCGCAGCACCGGGTCGCCGTAGAAGCGGAGCGGGTACACGCTGGGGTGGGGGCGCAGAACTTTTGGCACAGTGGGTTCATTTTAGCGGGTTCAGGGCGGGGGTGCCCGCCAACGCTCACCCTCCGTCAGCCGGGCGCTGTTAGCCTGCCGCTATGAAACGCGCCCTCCTATCGGCCCTGCTGCCCGCCGCGCTGCTCAGCTTGTTTCCGGCAGCCCAGGCCGCCACCTTCAAGAGCAAAGCCTACCCCTACACCCTCAGCGTGCCCGACGACTGGCAGAGCAAGAAAGTGCCGGGCGTGGACGTGGCGCTGGCTGCGCCGGAAGCGGGCAAGGCCGTGCCGCCCAGCCTGAACGTCTCGGTGATCAAGGTGCTGCCTGCCCTGAAAGTCACGCTGAGCGACGTGCGGCTGCTGATGCTCAAGCAGGCCAAGGAGAATGTCAAGGACCTCAACGTGCTGGGCGACAACGACATCAGTGTCAGCGGGCTGCCGGGCCATCTGCTCAACTATCTGGGCAGCCAGCAGGTGGGTGGTCAGCCGGGGGTACCGATGCACTGGATTCAGATTTTCACCCTGAAGAACAACCAGGCCTACATCCTGACCTTCGCCGCGCCGCAGGCCACCTTCGACCAGGACAAGCAGATCGCCAACAAGATGTTCAACAGCTTCAAGATCAACTGACGCAAGATCGACGGACGGTTGGACGCCGCCGGGGCACGGGCCGGAAATGTTCGTTCAGAACACTTTAGCCTCGCCTCACGCGGCCTTGATTCGCGCAGCCTAGCGTTGAAGGGCAGGAGTGTTCCGATTCATCTCCCTTTCCCACGCACCCATCAGGAGGCAGCGACATGGCATTTGATCTCAGCAGCTTAGGCAATCTGTTCGGCGGTACCCAGAACCCCCAGGCCCAGGACATGCATCAGCGCATGGCCCAGGCCGGTGACCCGCGCGACACCAACGGCGACGGCACCGTCAGCTCCGAGGAGGCCGCCGCCTACGTGCAGTCGTATTTGCAGCAGGCCAGCCCCGAGGAGCGCAGCCGTGTGCTGGGCGGTTACTTCCAGAATATGGACCCGGATCAGCGTCAGCAGATCGGCAACGCCATCGTGCAGGACCCCAACAACCCGGTGCAGAACGTGAACGCCAACGACCCACACGACCTCGCCAACGCCTACAGTCAGGCGGCCCAGGCCCCGGCCCAGAACGGCAAAAGCCCACTTGAAGCGGCGTTCTCGCAGGGCGGCATGCTCAGCAGCCCGCTGGTGAAAGCCGGACTGGTGGGGCTGGCCGGAGTGATCGGCAGCAGCCTGCTGCGCGGCAACCGCTGAGCGCGTTCTAAGCTGAATACCTGACTGCCCGTTTCATCTGAGACACTGGTGGGCGCTTTATGTCCCGCCTCAGCGAGTGGCCCGGTGGCTTAGACTGGCACCGTGCCGCTCGCCTACCTGACCCGGATCGCCCAGACGCCCGCGCCCACCTTTCATGAGGAGGTGCGGGCGCAGCTCATCGAGGAGTTGTGGCGCGAACTCGGTTACGCTCCGCAGCGCGACGCGGTGGGCAACGTGCTGCTCAAGCTGGGACCGACGTCCGGCAAGGCGTTGCTGCTGGCCTCGCACCTCGACACCGTGTTTGGCCCCGAGACTAACGTGACGGTGCGCGAGGAGGCTGGACGACTGATCGGCCCCGGCGTGGGCGACAATTCCGCGAGTCTGGCGGTGTTGACTGCCTTCCTGCGTGACCTGGACGCGTCGCAGCTTCGCCGCCCGCTGTGGCTCTCGGCCAACGTCGCCGAGGAGGGACTGGGCGATCTGCGCGGCGCGAAGGCCCTGCTCTCGGAGTACGCGGGCGAACTGGCCGCCTTCGTGGCAGTGGACGGTTATCTGGGCGTGGCGGTGACCAAGGCGGTGGGGGTCAGGCGCTACCGGGTCGTCTTCACCGGGCAGGGCGGACACTCCTGGGGCGATCAGTCGCCCAGCGCCCTGCACGCCCTGGGGCTGGCCGTCACCGCGCTCTATTCCATACCGGTGCCGAACAGCCCGCGCACCACCCTCAACGTGGGGGTGGCCTCGGGTGGCAATAGCGTCAACAGCATCGCCAGCAGCGCTGAACTGCTGCTCGATCTGAGGTCGCTGGATGCCCAGGTGCTGGCCGACCTCGACAATAAAGCCCACCACGCGGTGCGCGGCGCAGCCCGGCAGGTGGGCGTGCAGGTGCAGCTCGAAGCGGTGGGCAACCGCCCCGGCGGCGACCTGCATTCCGACATCCTGCTGCGGCTGGCACGGCTGGCCGGACAGCCGGTGGGCCTGGAGATCAAGACCGCCGCCAGCAGCACTGACGCCAACGCTGCCGCGCCGCACGGTATTCCGGCGATGGCGCTGGGCGTCTACCGGGGTGGCAATGCCCACCGCGAGGACGAGTGGGTGCAGCCCGGTAGCCTGAGCATAGGTCTGGGCGTCTTGCAGCGCTTCGTGCGCGGCTACATGCACGAATAGAACATTCGTCATAAAAATAATCGGATTTTTATGACTGGGCACAGCCAGTGGAATACATGCCAGAGCAGGTGGGAGTGGGCAGGCGTCCATATGGGCGTCCGTTCTGTCCAAGGCAGCGGGCAAGCCCCATATGGGTGCTGTTCTGCCCAAGACAGTGAAATGGGTGGGGTATTTTTCCACAGCCATGTAACGGGCACTTGCCCTGGCGGGCGCTAAGCTGACTGCATGGCCTGGCTGAGCGCGCTCTTTCTGCTGCTGCTGGCGGTGCTCACCGGCTGGATTCCGCTGCTGGGGCCGCTGGTGCTGGGGTTCTTCGCGGCCCGCTCCACGCCGGGGCCACGCGCCCTGCTGGTCATGCTGCCGGGGGTGCTGGTCATCATCCTGGGCTGGTTGGCCCTGCGCGCCGCCGAGCAGACCGCCGAGCGCTACGGCGTGAGCGCCTGGATCTGGACGGCGGTGAGCTGGCTGATCAGCCCACTGGGAACCTGGCTGGGCCGCCCGCTGACCCAACTGATCGGCCAGAGCAGCGTCCAGACCTTTGCCCTGCTGATCGCCGCGCCGCTGCTGATGGGCCTGCTGGCCGGGGCGCTGACCCGGCGACGCTGAGCCGTTGTTCAGGCCGCTACTTCAAGAAAAGCTGGTACGCCGCGTTCTGACTCATGTCGTGGGCCGGGTAGCCGAGCGCCTGCACCGATGCGAGAAAGTCGGGCAGCTCGGCGTCCGGCACCTGAATGCCCGCCAGCACCCGTCCGTGGGCGCTGCCGTGGTTGCGGTAGTGAAACAGGCTGATGTTCCAGCGGGCCTGGAGCTGGGTCAGGAAGGCCAGCAACGCGCCGGGGCGCTCGGGGAAATCGAACGAGTACAGGCGCTCGTCCTGCGCTTCTGGCGCTCGTCCCCCCACCATGTGCCGCACATGCACCTTGGCAAGTTCGTCCTCGGTCAGGTCGGTGACGGGGTAGCCCTGCGACTCCAGCCCGGCCACCAGTTCGGGGCGCTGGTCGGGGTGACCAAGTTGCACGCCCAGAAAGATGCGGGCCTCGTCGCGCGGCGCGTAGCGGTAATTGAACTCGGTGATCTGGCGCACGCCCAGCGCGGTGCAAAATGCCTTGAAGGCCCCGGCCCGCTCGGGAATGGTGACGGCCAGAATGGCTTCGCGCTGCTCCCCGATCTCGGCCCGCTCGGCCACGTGGCGCAACCTATCGAAGTTCATGTTGGCCCCGCAGGTCAGCGCCACCAGTGTCTCGCCCTGCAACTTGTGCTGACGGGCGTACTTCTTGAGACCCGCCACCGACAGCGCTCCGGCAGGTTCCATCACGGCACGGGCGTCGTCGTATACGTCCTTGATGGCCGCGCAGACTTCATCAGTGCTGACGGTGACCCACTCGTCCACATACTGACGGGCCAGCGCGAAGGTGTGTTCGCCGACCATCTTCACCGCCACGCCGTCCACGAAGAGGCCCACCGTCTCCAGTCGCACCCGCTCCCCGGCCCGCACGCTCCGGGTCATGGCGTCGGAGTCGTCGGGTTCGACGCCGATGATTCGCACGCCCGGCTTGAGCGCCTTGAGAAAGGCCGCCACACCCGCGATCAGCCCGCCGCCGCCCACCGGGACGAACACGGTGTAGGTATCGGCCTTGACCTGTGAGAGCAGTTCCAGGCCCACCGTGCCCTGCCCGGCAATCACGTCGGGGTCGTCGTAGGGATGCACGAAGGTGAGGCCGAGTTCGCGCTGGAGCTGGTAGGCGTGCGCCTCGGCGTCGCTGAACGAGTCGCCGAACAGCACCACCTCGGCTCCCCGTGCCCGGCAGGCCCGCACCTTGATCTCTGGCGTCGTCACCGGCATCACGATCACGGCCCGCACACCGAGTTTCTGGGCGCTGAAGGCCACCCCCTGCGCGTGGTTGCCCGCCGACGCGGTGATGACGCCGCGTGCCTGTTCGTCGGCGCTGAGCTGGGCCATCTTGTTGTAAGCGCCTCTGAGCTTGAACGAGAACACCGGCTGCTGATCCTCACGCTTGAGCAGCACGGTGTTGCCGAGGCGCTGAGAGAGCTGCGGGGCGGGCTGCAAGTCGGTTTCGACAGCCACGTCGTAGACCCGGCTGGTCAGCACCTGGCGTACCAGTTCCATGCCGGTAGGGGTCGTGGGGGCGTGTGGGGAAGGCGGGACAGTGGGTTCGGTCATGGGCGAATCTCCTTTGGGGCGAACAAAAAAAGCCCCCAACACGAGGTCAGGGGTCAACGGTGGGCGCGAACAATGGCCCCGGTTTACCCGGTGGTGAAAATAATTCGCGCCTGCATGGCAGGAGCATACGCTTTCGGGAATGCCAGCGTCAGCGGCCCGACTGCACAACCTGCGCTGCCAACTCCCGCGCCACGCCCGCCCCCACCGCGTCAGCCCGCTCGCCACCCAGCAGCAGCCAGTGGCGCTCGCTGAGGAGTTGATAGCACGGCCAGCCGCCTTCTGGCAGGGCCAGCCACGTGCCCGGCACGTCGCTGACGCTGCGGCCCAGTTCCAGCGCCTCGGTGCCCAGGGCGGGCAGGGCGTCCAGCGCTGAGAGCACGTCCTCCAGGGTCTCGCGGCGCAGGCCCACCGGCACGCCGCTCAGCCTGCCGCCCGTCGGCAGGTAGCCGTGCGGGTCGCGGTGGTGAATGGGGGGAATGACGGTGAAGCCCCCAGCATGGGGCCGCAGCGTCAGGCCCGCCGCCCGGATGATCGGAGTTGCGTCGCTGGTCGGCAGGTTCAGCCTCGGCCCCTGCCGGTAAGCTCGGGCATGGTGTGTCACCGTGCCCAGTGTGTTCTCGGCCAGGGCCGGTCCCCCCGCGCCTGCCGCCACGATGACCTGGGAGGCCTCCAGTTGGTGCGTTTCGTGAACGACGATTCTATGCGTGTTGGTCACGCTCAGGCGGCGAAGTTCTACACCGGTGGGCGTGGGCCGCGCTTCCACGTTCAGCATCAGATCGGCCCCGGCCCGCACGGCGCTCTGGGCGGCGCGGGTGGTCAGCGAGGCGGGGCTGAAGGTGAGGGCGTCGGGATGCAGGCGGGCGTATGGAAGGAGAACCGGATCAAAGAGGCCGGGGGGCAGGTTGCCCAGGGTTGAGACGGCCACGCTTCCCGCCGCTGCCTCCGGCAGCAGTTCCACCAGGCCGCGCGGCAGGGTTGGGGCGTCGTTGGGGCCGCTCAATCCCAGGCCGCCCTCGGCCCCGCTCAGCTCGCCGGTGATCAGGCGGCGGGTGAAGTCAGCCTGCCCACGCTTTTCTCCCGGCACGCCCAGTCCCGACCAGATGCCGGGAGCCAGAATGGTCGCGCCCTCCTCGTTGGGCAGGCCGCCCTGGTCAAGCAGGAGGAGCCGCAAGTCAGGCCATCTCAGCATCAGAAAGTGCGCCGCCAGAGTACCCATCCGGCCCGCGCCCAGCACCACCACGTCGTAGGGCGTGGGCGTGAAGGCTTGTCCGACGTGTGCGTAGACCTGATTCATGTCCGGCAGTATGCCCTCTGGCCCCCTGCGCTCTCACCGGCCTGGGCGGGGTTCTCACGTCCCGTGCCAGAGAAATTGGTTAAGCTAGCCTTCATGCGTCTTTTGCCCGCGCTGCTTTCCGCCTTCGCCGCCCTCGCTGCCGCGCCGCTGTGTGCTGCCCAGAACGTGCGGGTGCTGATTGCCAGCAAGGCGACGCTGAGTGTCAACACCGCGCCGACCTCAGCCGGGCCCGGCAGCGCCAGTGCGCCGACCATCTGGAACATCGGGGTGCGCGGCGGCAAGCTGACCCTGGGCGGTCAGGACACCGGCAACGCGCTGCTGAGCTTGCCCGCCAATGTGGGCGGCACCCTGGAAGTCGCCGGACACCGCTACCGGGGCGGGCTGATTCTGCGGGCCACGCCGGGCGGTGTGCAGGCCATCAACGTCGTTGACCTGGAAGATTACCTGCGCGGCGTGGTGCCCGCCGAGATGCCGCCCCTGTGGGCCGCTGCGGCGGTGCGCGCCCAGGCCATCATCGCCCGGACCTACGCTGCCGCGCGCATCAACCCGGCGGCTCCCTACGACCTGTGCGCCACCACCCAGTGCCAGGTCTACGAGGGCGTTGCCAAAGAGCATCCCCTCTCGGACGCTGCCGTCCTGGAGACCCGCGCCGAGGTGGTCAGCAGCGGCGGCAAGCTGGCCGACACCTACTTCTCGGCGGATTCGGGCGGCTACACCGCCAGCAGCCTGGAAGCCTGGGGCCGCGATATTCCTTACCTGAAGGCCCAGCCGGACCCGACGTCGCCCACAGCCCAGAAACCCTGGGTCATCACGGCCCCGCTGGGCGATGTGGAAGAGGTGGCAGCCCGCTACGGCGTCAAGCTCGGTCCATTGAGCAGCGTGAGTGTCAGCAAGGCCAGCACCTCCGGGCGGGTCATCCAGCTGAGTTTCAGCGGCGAAAACGGTACCCAGACCCTCGCCGGGGCCGACGCGGGCGGCTTCGTGCGCTCGCTGGGGGCCAAGTCGTCCAGGGTGAAGCTGAGCGTGGACGGTGGGCTGCTCACCCTGACGGGCAGCGGCTCCGGGCATGGCGTGGGGCTGTCGCAGTGGGGAGCCAGGGGCCTGGCCGAGAGCGGCAAGAGCGATCTGGCGCTGCTCGCCTTCTACTACCCCGGCGCGCAGATCAGCGTGCTGACCGAGGCCCAGGCCAATACCCGTCCGCAGCTCGGCCCCACCCTGCCGCTGGCGGTGGCGGCGCGGCAGGGCAGTGCGCCCGGACAGCCCGCGCGGACTGAATTGACTGCCGAAGTGACCCCCGACCTGCTGCTGGAACCTGACCTTTTCCCTGCTCTCATTGCTGATCTGCTGATTCCCGGTCCAGCGGCCCGCCTGACGTTGTGAGCCGGACCACAGCTGCTGTCTCCCGCGCTCCGGCGCTCTTCCAGCCGCGCCGCCAGCGCCTGGGCGGGGCCGTGCTGCTCGCTGGACTGCTGGCGCTGTGCCTCGGAAGCGCTCAGGCCCGCACTGTCCGCATCATCCAGGCCGACCGGCTCGAACTCAACAAGGTCGACGACCAGGAGATCGTCGTCATCAGCGGCGAGCGGGTGGAACTGCGCATCGACAACGACGTGGTGGTGGCGACCCGCGTGGAGTTTAACCGCAGCCGCCGCACCCTGACCCTGATCGGGCCGGGCCGCTACGACGCGGTGGATGACAAGGGCGCGGTGCAGCATCTGGTCGGCTCGGACCTGGTGGTCAACCTCGGCAACCAGGCGGTGAGCGGCGAGGACGTGATCATCAGTGACGCCGACCTGGAAATTCGCGGCGAGGCCGTCGAGCGGGTGCCGGGGCAGCTCAGCGCCCAGAACAGCTATTTCACGCCCTGCGCCAAGTGCGGACGCACCCCCAACGACTACGCTTTCAAGGCCAAACGGCTGCTGCTCTACCCCGGTGACCGCCTGATTGGCTACCAGGTCACCCTGCTGCTGGCGGGCGTGCCGGTGCTGTACCTGCCCATCGTGGCGCTGCCGCTCAACGAGCCGTCGCGCCAGCCCAAGCTGAGTTACACCAACGACGCCGTGGACGGGCGCACCTTCAAGGCCGATCTGCCGTTCGCCTTCAGCGACAACGTGCTGGGCACCACCTTTTTGCGCTACTACCAGAACCGCTCACCCAGTTTCGGCGGCGGCGGCGAGTTCACCGTCTACGCGCCGCTGCCGAGTCTTGACCGCCTGAGCGTTTCCGGGCTGGCCGAACCCAACCCGGTCAATCCGGACGGCACGTTCACTTCCGGCTACGCCGTCAATTACAGCCTCACGGCCAGGGGGCACGCCGACCTTGAGAACACCGCGCCCGGCGGCCTGACCTACAGCGTCTCGGCGGTGCGCCAGGACATCGGGCTGGATCCCACCAACCCCAACAAGGGCGTCACCACCATCAACGGTCAGGCCGACGTGACCCTCACCAACGTCAAGACCTTCGGCAACGTCAAGTTGAGCGTGACGGTGGCCGACCTGCGCGGCCCGGAGCCGACCACCGCCCTGGGCGCGCCGCTCAAGAAGCCGGAAGTGGTGATCGATCCCGGTGCGTACCTGGTGACCTACCGCAACGGCAGCACCCTCAGCGCCAACTTCAAGTTCACGGTGGGCAATTACGTGGCGGCCAGCAACCCGCTGAGCCGCGCCGCCAGCCTGCAAGGCCCCAACTACGCCACCGCCCGCTTGCAGGAGGAACACCAGATCACCTACCTGGCGCGGCCCTGGACGAACGCCGACCTGAACGTGACCAACACCTTCACGGGCCGCTACTACCTCAGCGGGCAGCGGGTGGTGGACCTCAGCCTGTCCGCCAGCCTGACCCAGGCGTTCGGGGTGCGCGTTCTCAGCGGCGGGTACACACCCACTTACAATGCCTACGGCACGGCGCTGAATTTGCCGAGCAGCGCGGGCAGCTTCACGGTGGGCTACAAGTACCTGCGCCGCGAGGGCGTCAGCCCGTTCGCCTTCGACCGCATCGACAGCAAGCTGCTCAGCGCGCCGCTGGGCGTGGCCCTCAATCTGACGCCCGGCTCCGGGGTGGCGGTGCAGCTCTCGCAGAATTACGACCTGATTCTGCCCGCCGACCAGCAGTCCGCCGCCGATTTGAACGTCAGCGTGTCGCAGGAACCGGTGCAGCTCAGCCTCGATGTCAGGAACAATTTCTTCAAGGGCACATTGGAGAGCGTGACCGCCAGCGGTTCGTTCGGGGCATCGGCGGCGCGTGGCCTGAACGTCTCGTTTGCGGGCAGCTATACCAGTCTGGCCGGTCCTGGCCCTTTTACCACCAGCGTCAAGGCGATTGGCGGCGTGCGGACCAACACCTTCGGGGTGTCGCTGGTGCAAGACCTCCAGAAGCGGGTGCTGCAAAGCGTGACGGTCAGCGCGGCGGCGGTGGCGACCCGCGACGCGGTGATCAACCCGGTGACGCTAAGCCTGAGCGAGACCGTCAATCTGCAAAGTCCCCACCTCGACGGCAGCCTCAACGTCAACTGGCGCGGCTACGCCTTTTCCAGCACCCACAGCCTGACCCTGCCCAAAGGCAGTTTGCAAAACGCCAGTTCTCAAAACACCTTCACCAACGACACGCTGTATTTCAGTGTGGGCAACGTGCCGGGCGGGTACGCGCAGAACTACGGTGCGGCCACCCAGATCTCGCCCAGCAGCCTGACCTGGAATCTCCAGTACGGCGGTCCCTATGACCTGGGCACAACGGGCTGGACCCGCCCGACGCTCACGGGGGCGCTCACAGCGGCCCGCCCGGCCCAGCGCATCAGCGCCCAGGCGACCCTGGCCATGCCCGGTAGCCAGCAGAAGGACGCTCTTTATGTGCAGAGTGCCAGCCTCAGCGGCGACTGGCAGTTTGGCCGCCGGGTGGCGCTCAGCGGGCTGGCCAGCTACACCCGCGCGCCCGTCTACGGCCCCGATCAGCCGCTGAACGAGACGCTGAGCCTGCAACCGCTGGCCTTCAACTTCACCTTTGGCCGGAATGACCGGCCCGACGCCTCGCTGACCGCCACCTTCCAGCAGACGCTGACCTGGGTCAACGGAGTCCGCACCGACACCACGCCGCTGCAACCGGTGCTGCTGCTCACGGTGGACCGCTGCTGCTGGGCGTTTCAGGCCGAGATCAACCCGATTGCCAGACGCTTCCGGGTCGGGCTGGTCATTCCCGGCTCGGGCAACGTCTCGGCCTTCGAGAACACCGCCGGGGTCAGCAAGTTCCCGATTTTCAACCTCAACAACAAGTAACCTCGATACCTCAAGGAGCCGATCATGCGCCGACTGACCTACCTGCTCACCCTGAGCCTGCTGCCCGCGCTGCTGGCGGCCTGCACCGGCACCACCGAGGATGCGGTGACGATCCGGCTGGCGGTCCTGTCGGGCACCGGCAGCGCGGCGATGATCAGCGCGGTTGATGTGGGCCAGCCCGACCCGCAGCTCAGCGCCAGTGTGCCGGGGGCGGTGGACCTGGAAGCCCTGCCGGGCGGCACGGGGTTGGCCCTGCTCTACGGCGACCATCTGGAAGTCCGCACTCCCAACCTGGCCGCCCCGACCAACTGGCCCAATCCCAGCGATCTGGCCTTCAAGCCCTGCTACGTCAAGCTGGAGGCCAGTGTGGCGCGTGACCGGCTGGCGGCCCTATCGGACTGCGGCAACGGGGCGCTGCAACAGGTGGTGGTGTGGCGCAGCGACGGCAGCGTCTCGATGAGCGCCAGCCTGCCCGCGCCCACCCCCAGTACGCCGCTGCAAACCCAGCTGGCAGTGCAGGGCGATGTGGTATGGGCGGTGCATCCGGCAGTGGGTGGCGGCTCGGAGCTGATCCGCGTTCTTCGCAATATCGACGGCAGCAGCAGCCTCAGCACGCCCATCACACTGCCCACCATCAACGACCTGGCCTTTTACAAGGGCGCGGTCTATGTCGCCACCGAAACTGGCGTCCAGACGCTGAGCGACACCGGTACCCTCACGGCCCTGCCTGCCGCCGCCCAGCTTGGCAGCGCCGCTTCGAGCCTCTACACCAATGACCGCTTGCTGGGAAGTTGGCGCAGCACCTCCAGCGCCCCGCTGCTGATCTGGAACGGCACCACGACGGGCGTTCCGGCCTACTTCAGCGATCTGCGCGATTTGACCTACGCGCCCGACGGTACCCTCTACGCCCTCAGCGACACCACCCTCAGCCAGTACGACAGCGCCTACGGCCTGGCGGGCAGCGGCTGGCGCGGCGCGAACCTGGCCAGCTTCAACAACCCGCGCGCCGTGACCTGGCTGATTCCGCTGAACGGTCCGGCAACCGAAGCCCAGCCTTAGAGCATTGGTGGTAAAAATACGCCTACTTTTACCACCGACCAACGGAAGTAGAACACAGGCTCTAGGGTGTCCCGCGTCGCCTGGACAGACCGGGCCACCACTCGCGCAGGCCGCTGCCCAGCCAGACGCTCCCGGCCCAGCCGCCCAGCAGATCAAACCACCAGTCCTGAAGACCCGCCTCGCGCCCCGGCACGAATGCCTGATGCATTTCGTCGAAGGCACCGAACCAGGCCGCCAGAATCCAGCCAGTGGCCCCCGAGCCGGACGCCCGCCCCAGGCAGAAGCCCAGCGCTGCGTAGCTCAGAAGGTGCGCCGCCCAGTCGAGTGGGTGCGGCAGCGGTAGGCCCAGCGGGTCGGCGCGGCTACTCAGCCACCACAGCAGGGCCATCAGTGCCAGCGCGGGCCACCACCACACCCGGTTGGCGGCGGGCCTCAAGCACCACTCCCGCTGGGGTGTTCGACCAGTTCGATCAGCGTGCCTGCGCCCCATTTCGGGTGCAGAAAGGCGACCCGCGTTCCGGCCCGGCCCGCACGCGGCTCGTCATTCAGGAAGTTTGCGCCCGCCGCCCGCAGCCGCCGCATCTCGGTCTCCAGATTGCCGACCCGCAGCGCCAGGTGGTGCAGCCCCGCGCCCTGCCGCGTGAGAAACGTCGCCACCGGGCTGTCCGGGCGGGTGGGGGAGAGCACCTCGATCAGGCTGCCCCCCACCACAAAGGCCCGCACCCGCACGCCCTGGCCCTCCACCCCCTCGTCCGGCCCCTCGGGATGCAGCCCCAGCGCCAGGTACGGGGCGCTGCCACTCTCCAGATCGGGGGCGGCAATTGCCACATGGTCCAGGGTCAGGTGGCCCAATTCAAGTTGAGCCAGTGCAAGCGGGGCGGGAGGCGGTTCACGGTTTGGCCCGGTCATGCCCATCAGTTTATGTCAGCGCCGCAGCGGGAACGTGCTGGGCTGAGGCAGGCCGCGCCGGGCGCACGAACGCCTCGGTCTGGTCGTCGGCGTAGATTTCCACCGAGACGCTCACCGACACGCAGGCAGGCAGCTCGGAAAGGTCGCGGTAGAGATGACCTCCGTGCAGGCCAGACAGGGGCAGGCCCAGCAGCGGTGGGGCGGGTTCGGGAGAGTCGGGCAGACTGGCCGGGTCGTACATACGAAGACTCCTGGGATGGACCGTGCGTGCACGGAAAGGCAGAGCGGCGTTAGCGACGTTGTGATGAACCCTCAGTCAAGCACGCTGGGCTGCCGGGCAGATAGGAGCTTCTTTAGAGCGCCCCCAGGTTGGCCTTGAGCGGCTGCCCATCTCGCGGGTTTGCGCTGGTCCGGTCCGGCGCGTCAGACTGCCCGGCGTGACCTCCCTGCCTGACCAACTGCTCGCCGCCCTGACGGAATGCCCGCAACTCCCGGCGACCCTGGCAGCGCGGCTCGGCCTTCACCCGGACAAGCTGGCCGATCTGGCGCTTCAGCTCCAGGCACTGGGTGTGCCGCTGGAGCACTTGGTCCAGGGCTATGCCCTGCGGCCCGGCACGCCGACGCCCGCCGCGCTGCGGGCCGCCGGGTTTTCGGGTACCTACCGCTATCTGCCGCAGGTTACCAGCACCCAAGACGAACTGCGCCGCTGGGCCGACGACCCGGCTGATCCGGCCCCGGTGGGCGCGGCGCTGCTGGCCGAGTCGCAACTCGCCGGACGCGGGCGGCGCGGGCGGGTATGGCAGACAGCGGGCGGGGAGGACGACCCGTCCAGCCTGAAGACAGCGGCAGGGCTCACTTTCAGCGTGCTGCTGGCCCCGCAGCACCTTGGTCGCCTGCCACTGCTGCCGCTGGCAGCGGGCGTGGCGCTGCGGGAAGCCTGCCTGGAATGTCTGCCTGCTGCTGCCGAGCCGCCGGGCTTGAAGTGGCCCAACGACCTGATCACGGAAGATGGCCGCAAGCTGGCGGGCATTTTGCTGGAAGCCGAGGTGCGCGGCGGGTCGGTGCGCCGGGCAGTGCTGGGCATTGGCCTCAACGTCACGGCTGCGCCCCCCGGCGCGGTGGGCCTGGCCGACCTCGCGCCGGGACACGTTTTTCGCCGGGCTGAGCTGCTCGCGGCCATTCTGCGGGCGCTTGGTGGCTGGCTCAGCGCCCCGGACGCCGAGATCCTGGGTGGCTGGCGAATCGCCAACCGCACCCTGGGCCGCCGGGTGCAGGTGCAGACTTCCGGCGGCCCAGTCAGCGGGCAGGCCCAGAGGCTGACCGACAGCGGCGAGCTGCAAGTCGTCACCGACGCAGGCAAGGTGCTGATGATCGGGGCGGGCGACGTGGAACTGATCGGGGAATTGGCGGCTGGAACGGAGCGCTAAGTCGCCCCCTGACCCCTGTCCGGCAGTCTCGCCGACGCAGCGTGAAGGCGGCGGACAAATGCTCTAGACTCATGCACCTCGGCCCCTTCCCAACGACGTTTCACAAGCGCAAGTACAAGTCGCTGCCCACCTTCGCGGCAAAGGAACTCCCATGACCCAGTCTTCCGGCCAGCCCCTGCACCTCACCCTCGCCCGCGCCCTCAGCGCCCCGGCCAAAGCCCAGTCCAGCCTGCTCCGCACCGTGGCGCTGGTCGTGGGCGGCGCGGCGCTGGTGGCCGTCTGCGCCCAGATCAGCGTGCCGATGTTCCCGGTGCCGCTCACCCTGCAAACGCTGGCAGTGCTGCTGGTGGGGGCTGCGCTGGGCAGCCGCCAGGGAGCCGCTGCGCTGCTGACTTATCTGGCGGCGGGCGCGGCGGGACTGCCGGTCTTCGCGGGCGGCGTCGGTTCGCTGCTCAGCGTCAAAACTGGCAATCTGACTCCCACCCTCGGCTACCTGCTCGGCTTCGTGCTGGCTGCCGGGCTGGTCGGCTGGCTGGTCGAGCGCTTCGCCGCTGACCGCACGCCTTGGGGCATGGCGGCGGCGATGCTGGTCGGCAACGCGGTGATCTACGCCGTCGGGCTGCCGGTGCTGGGTGCGCTGACTGGTCTGCACGGTCAGGCGTTGCTCGGCGCGGGCCTGATCCCCTTTCTGCCCGGCGACCTGATCAAGCTGGCGCTGGCCGCCGCGCTGCTACCGGGGGTCTGGGCGCTGCTGCGCCGCCGCTGACCCCCAACCCATATCAATAAGGTTCAAAGTTATCCACAGGCTTTTCCACAGGGTCTGTGGATAACTTGTGGATAACCTGTTTGAGGGCCACCGGGCCAGGAGCGGCCTAGGCCGTCTCAGACGCGATGGAGCAGGCTTTTTGAGGTGCTCTGGAACCTTCCAAAGTTATCCACAGTGAAACGGCAAACTGTGGATAACTTTTGTTTAACAGCCCACCGCTCCTGGTTTTGCTGCGTCCAGACGCGCATCGGCCTGCTGTGCGGCGGCCACGAAAGCCCATACCCGCGCCGGGTCCTTGATCCCAGGCCACTGTTCCAGGGCGCTCACCGCGTCTACCCCGGCGGGATGAAGGGCGCTGATCGCCTGCGCCACGTTGTGTGGTCCCAGCCCACCCGCCAGCCACCCGCCCGCTGGAAAGTGCGGCGCGAGTGCGGCCCAGTCGAGCGGCTGCCCACTGCCCGGTTGCGGCGCGTCGAGCATCAAGGTGACGTGGGGCGGCAGCGGCGCTTCAAAGTGATAGGTCAGTGTTTGCGGCGAAACCACCCGCAGGACCGGATAGAACCCGGCCAGTTCCGCGAGTTCGGGGCCTGAAAATTCTCCGTGAACCTGAACTGCGGACACGCGGGCCGCGTCTGCCAGCTGCAGTACCTCGGCCACGCTCTGATTTAGAAAGACCCCGACCCGGCCCACTCCCGGTCCCACTGACAGCGAGATCTCGCGGGCCAGCGCAGGTGCAACGAGCCGCTTGCTGACCGGCGCAAAGATCAGGCCAACGGCGTCCGCGCCCGCCTCGGCAGCGTTTAGCGCGTCGCCAAGGGTGGTGGTGCCACAGATTTTGACGAGGGTCCGGCCTGAAGGCATGGGCCAGAGGGTAGCATGCTGCGGCGGGATGGGTGGCCTGCGTTGACCGTCTCAGCCCGCTTCTCCGAAGGCGTCGCGCAGCGTCAGGGCAAACACCTGAAAACTCAGGCCCGGATTGGCGTAGGCTTCCAGCGCTTCTTGCAGGGCTTCGAGCGCCGTGTCGGCGGCGGCCCGCACCGTGCCCGGTTCGTCTCTCCAGACGAAGCGCAGCGCTTCCGGGTGCAGTGCGGGCGAGAAGGTCTTTTCCAGGGCGGCAGCGGCTTCCAGCGCGGGCCACAGCCCTTCTTGCAGCGCTCCGGTGAGCTGGCGGGCGTCGTTCAGAGCGGTCCGCACGGCGTCCAGATCGCTCAGCAGTCCGGCGCGTCCGGCGGCGAAGGCCAGCAGCGCCCCGTCTCCAGGCTGGTGCCCATCAGTCAGCAGCCGCGCCAGCTCGGTGTCTGGCACGGGCGGCACGTTCAGGCGGCTGGCGCGGCTGACCAGGGTGGGAATCACCGAGCGCAGGTCCTCGGCCAGCAAGACGAACAGGGCGCGGTGCGGCGGCTCCTCGATGAGTTTGAGCAGTGCGTTGGCGGCCTCGGGGTTGAGATGCTCGGCTCCGTCGATGATCACAGTGCGCCGCCGGTAGGTGGGCCGCACTTCCAGGAACTCGTAGACGTGCTGCTCGTAGTCCTTGCCCTGGTCGCGGGCTGAGAGCACCGCGCCGATGGGGATGATCTTGCGCCGCGCCGCCTTGCCGGTGCTGGTGACGGTGCGGGCCGAGAGAACCAGCACGTCGGGATGGACGCCCAGCGCTGCCGCCCGGCACGAGGCGCACTCGCCGCAGGGCAGTGGACCGTCCGGGTGGGCGCAGTTGTGCCGGGCGGCCAGCACCGTCGCCAGCGCCCGCTTGCCCACCCGCGCCGGGCCGGTCAGCAGCCAGGCGTTGCTCTGCGGCAGCGCGAGTTGCGCCATCAAAGCGGCGTGGCTCGCGGGCAGGTGCGGCAGGTCGGGCCGGATCAGGGTCACGGCGCGCAGGCCTCTGGACGCTTCATAGGTGGCCTCATTTGCCCAGCAGCAGCCGTGCGCCCAGCACTTCCGGCAGTCCGGCCAGGTTCACGTCGCGCTGCACCTGGGCCATGTCGTAGTTGACCCTGAATACCTGGAAGTGCCCGCGCGTGCTGTCGTAGACGGCGTAACTGGCCTGTGGGTTGCCGTCGCGCGGCTGGCCCACCGAGCCGGGGTTGAGAATGACCCGCGCTCCCGGCGGCACCATATAGCTGCCGCCCTGCACGAATGCCTGGTGCTTGACCCACTCGCCCACCGGGGCATTCAGCGTGGCATAGACCGCCGGGTGGTGGGTGTGGCCCACGAAGGCCAGCCGCCCGTGCCACCCGGCGAACGCCTCGCGGGCCGCCGTCACCGAGTCGGTGTAGTCGTCCAGGCTGGTGGGGGTGCCGTGGCGGTAGCGCGCGCCGATGCTCTGGTCGTCGATGCCGTCGCGCCAGCTCCGCACCCAGGCCAGGTCGCGGTCCGACAGGCGCTCCAGTTGCCACGCCAGCGCCTGCGAGACGATGCTCACGCGCATATTCAGGCCGTCGGCACGGTCCAGGAGCATCTGGTCGTGGTTGCCCATCAGGCAGGTCGCGTCGAGGTTGCGTAGGGCGCTCAGCACCTCGCGCGGGTGCGGGCCGTAGCCCAGCGCGTCGCCCAGATGCACGACCTGACTGTAGTTGCGCGCCTGGGCGTCCGCCAGGACAGCTTCGAGCGCGGTGAAATTGGCGTGAATATCAGAAAGCAGCAGCAGCCGCACGCAGGCATGATAGCGGCAAGTCTGCCCTCAGGCAGCCCGCTGTCCGCACAGCTCTCCAAACTGCCTCGCCCGACCCCTCACTGGCCTGCTGCGCCCGCTATGCTGGGCAGCGTGCCGAGCAACGTTTCCTCTCTCCATTTGCCCGCTCCGCCGCAGGTCTGGAGCGACGTGTACGGGGCGCTGCACGCCCGCTATGCCGCCCGCGCCGGGAATCATGCCTGGCTCGTCGCTGCCGCCCCCGAAACGGCTGGGGCCGCCGCCGAGGCCCTGGCGCTGTGGCTGGCGGGTGAGGGGGGGCGGCTCAAGGGCCACCTCGAACTGCTCGTCCACGGGACCCTGCTGCCGCTGGAGCGCACGCTCCGCGGGCAGCCGTTCAGCGGTGTGCTGGTGGTGGGCGGGGCGCTGGCGGGCGGCCCCGCCTTGCAGTGGCCCGAGCGGACTGTGACTGCTGCGAGCGGCCTGAGCTACCGCGAGGGTGGCCCCCTTCCGGCCTGGCGAGCGGCCACGCTTCTGAGCGGTGTGACCCGGCAGGGTGAGAGCGCTGCCGCCAGCCTCTGCGCCGCCCTCAGCGTGCCGGTGCTGGTGTGCGAACCGCCGCAACTGGGCGAGGCGCTGCTCAGCCTGGCCGGGCGGGTACCGCAGGGACTGGCACTGATCGGCTGAGAGGCCGCTGTGACCCGGTCGTCCTCACGGTTGCCCCGCGCCGCTGCCCCTAGACTGCCCGCGTGAGTGCGTTCCCCCCCTCCGTTCTGCCGCCAGCATTGCCGACTGAGGTTGGGCCGGTCCGGCATCTCTACGTGCATGTTCCGTTCTGTCCCAGCATCTGCCCCTACTGCGACTTCCACGTGCTGACGCGCCGCAGCGGGCAGGTGGAGGCGTATCTGGACCAGTTGGAGCGCGAGGCGGCAATGCTGGCGGCAAACTATGCCACTGACCTGGACACGGTCTACCTCGGCGGCGGCACCCCCAGCTTCCTGCGGGACGACGAGCTGGCCCGCCTGACCCAGACGATCCGGCGTCACCTCGGCTGGGGCAAAATCGAGAACACCCTGGAAGTCAACCCCGGTACCGTCAGCGCGGCGCGGGCGCGGCACTGGCGCTCACTCGGCTTTGACCGGGCCTCGGTGGGTGTCCAGAGCCTGGACGACGCCACCCTCAAGTTCCTGGGCCGCCAGCACGACGCCGAGCAGGCCCGGCAGGCGGTCCGGCAGCTCACCTCGGCGGGCTTGCGGGTCAGCGGCGACCTGATCACGGCGGTGGCGGGGCAGCCGCTGGAAAGCGACATCGCCGGACTGATCGAGCTGGGGGTGAATCACATCAGCGCCTACACCCTGACCATCGAGCCGGGCACGCCGTTTGCCCGCCGGGGCGTCACGGTGGCCGAGGACGACGAACGCGCGGGGTTCGAGCGCACCGCCGAGTTGCTGGGAGCGGCGGGCTTCGGGCGCTACGAGATCAGCAACTACGCCCGCTCCGGCGAGCACTCACGTCACAACAGCGCCTACTGGCAAAACCGCTTTTATCTGGGTCTGGGACCGGGCGCGGCGGGTCACTACCCGAGCCGTGATCCGCAGCTCAAAGCCGAGCGCCGCACCAACCCGCACCTGCACGACTGGCTGGCCCACGATTTCGCCTCGGGCCTCGCCGGGGAGGCGGAGGCGATTGACGCCGAGGAGCACGTCACCGACGCCCTGTTCATGGGTCTGCGGACCCGCGCCGGAGTCAATCTGACCGAGCTGTCGCGTGCCAGCGGCATCGCGGTGGGCGAGCGCTACGCCGGACCGCTGCAACGCAATCTGGTGGCGGGCCTGCTGATGCGCGAGGGCGAGCAGTTGCGCGCCACCGAGCAGGGCTGGTGGCTGCTCAACAAGGTGCTGGCCGACTTCGTGAACGGTTGATAGCCACTGAAGCTCAGCCCTAGCCGAAGCTGGGCGGAGCGAGAATAAGAAGGTCTCGGCTGACGGCGATAAAGACCTATGTTGGAAAAACACCGACATAGGTTGATCTCAGAGCAAGTTGGGATGAAGCTGTTTCAGTTCAGGACAGACTGAGGCTGCCGTTGAGCCAGCGCAGAAACTCCGGCGAGGCCCGGTCCACCGGCAGCGCCACGATCTCCGGCACCTCGTAGGGGTGGTGCTCCTTGATGAATCGCTCCAGCTCCGGGTAGCGCTCACCGTTGGTCTTGATCAGCAGCAGGGTTTCGGGTTCCTCGGCCACCTCGCCGCCCCAGCGGTAAACCGTCTGCACGCCGGGCAGCATATTCACGCAGCCAGCCAGCCGGTGTTCGACCAGTCCCCGCGCCAGTTCTGCGGCCCCAGCGGGCGGCACCGTGACCATCACGACTAAAGACATGCCGCACAGTCTAGACGATTGGGAAGCGGCTGAGCGCGCATCACCGTCCATTTGGCTGCTCAGTACCGGTCCAGCACCTGCTGCGCCGCGCTCAGGGCGGCCCGGTCAAACAGCACCAGCCGGACATGCAATTCGGGGTGCGCCGCCAGATAAACCTGGATCGTGCCGACAGCAACGTCCAGCGCTGCGGCCAGCGGATAGCCGTAGACGCCGGTGCTGATGGCCGGAAACGAGACGCTGCGGCAGCCCGCCTCGCTCGCCAGTTCCAGGGCGCGGTGGTAGGCTCCGGCCAGCCGCGCTGCCTCGCCCTGCCCGCCACCACGCCAGATCGGCCCCACCGCATGAATGACGTGCTTCACGCCCTGTCCGGAGAGATTGAAAGCGGGCGTGATCACCGCGCTGCCGGTGGGCGTGCTGCCGATGACCCGGATGGCCCCGAGCAGTTCGGGACCTGCTGCCCGGTGAATCACGCCGTCCACGCCGCCGCCGCCCGCAAGCTGCGCGTTGGCCGCCGTGACCAGAGCGCAGCTCGTCTCGGCGGCGATGTCGCCCTGCACCAGTTCAAGTGGCATGCTGGCAGAATAGAAGGCGGGGTGGGCTGCATGCTGAGAACCGAACAACATTCCCTCGCCTCCACACTCATTGTTTTGGCCGCCACCCAGCCGCATGGCATCTTGCCCTGACCCTGGAGGAGCGCCCTCCCAGGGCTGTGGATGCAGACTTCCGTCCGCATTTCAGTGCATGAATTTGACTTCGCCCGCATACTGCGCTATAGTTTTCCTATCAATAAAACGACACCCGCCCTTGAGGCGGATTTTTTATGTCCTGCATCCAACTCCAAGCTCCAGGTCTGACTTTCGGGTCTGGGTGTTCTCCTGGCTGAGTCCTCCTCTGGCCTGGACAGCCCGGACCGGCAGCGTCCGGCAGATGCTGTAATGGGGCCGTGTCTTCACCTTCCCACTTTCCTGCCCTGCTTGCCCTGGACATCGGCGGCACGTCTATGCGGGCGGCCCTGCTTCACGGCGGCCAGTTGACCCGGCGCGTGGAGGCCCGCACCCCCAAGCCCAGCACGCCGGACGCGGTGATCGCCGCCGCTCTTGAACTGGCCGCGCCGCTGGCCATCCAGGCCGCCGCTGTGGGGGTGGCCTGCGCTGGTGCTGTTGCCGGTGGGCGCGTTACCGCCACCGCCGTCCACACCTTTCCTGGCTGGACCGACATTGCCCTGGCCGAGCAGCTCTCGGCGGGCTTCTCGCTGCCCTGCGCGGCGCTCAACGACGCCCGCGCCGCCGCCTGGGGCGAGTACGTGGCAGGAGCGGGGCGCGGCGCGAGCGAGTTCATGTTCGTCACTGTCAGCACCGGGGTCGGCGCGGGGCTGGTCTTGGGCCATCAGCTTCACCTCGCGGCCAACGGGCTGGACGCCGAACTCGGCTTCGTCAGCGTCCCTGCCGAGTGGACCGCCGGAACAGCTGTGCCGCCGCTGGGCGACCTGGGGCCGCTGGAATTCGAGACGAGCGGCACCGCGCTGGGCCTGCAGGCCCGCAGCCTGAATCTGCCTGATGCCCGCGCCCTGGCCGACGCTGCCGAGGCTGGAAACGAGACAGCCGACACCGTCTACCGCCGCTCCGCCGCGCTGATTGCCTGGAAGGCGGCCGATGTCGCCGCGCTGCTGGGCGTCACCAGGGTGGCGCTGGGCGGTAGCGTGGGATTGCGGGAAGGCTACCTGGCGCGGGTTCGGGAGAGCCTGGCCCGCTTTCCGCCGCGTTACCAGCCGCAGGTCACTCACGCCGAGCTGGGCGCGGATGCCGGGCTGATCGGTGCAGGGCTGTGGGCCGGGCGCTCAGAGCAAACGCTGTAAGACCTGCACGTCCAGCGCGTCTCTACCGTGTAGCGGTCCGCTGAAAAAGGCCGAGACGATCGCTTTTATGGCAATCAGGGCGGCAGATGTCGGGCGGCGGACCGGCTTGCCTTCCAGCTCAGGCCCGTGTTCAGTCAGCAGATCGGCGGGCCAGAGTGGAGCCGCGCCTGGTCGGTTGGGAGTTCGTCCGCCCGTCAGCCAGGTGCAGACGCCCGCTTCGGCAGAGGCAGGCAGGAGAGAGAGGGATTCTGGGGGGCAGCTGAACAGCATCTGGCGGCGCGGCGTGGCATCCCGCATATCGGCAACTGGACAAGTTCAATACTCCTGAAATTCATTGTGCTGGACGGACAGTTCTCTATCTGATTGGTAGTGGGGAGGGCCGATCATGGAGCGCGCTCAAGTTGCATGGGTCACGTTCTGGCTGCTGCAGCCGTGCCCTGACTCTGAAGGCGAATCGAAGAAACGCCCTCCCAGCGCCGTATATTCAGACTTCCGTCGCTCATTTCGGTGCATAAAGTTGACTTCGGCTGAATCGCCCTTTATACTTGAGGGGAACGACGCCCCACAAAAGGGTGTTTTTTTTGGTTTCGATGACACCAAAAGGTCCACTTTGTAGGCCAGTCTGCAATGCGAAGGCGGCTGAAAAGGGACACTATGGATGTTCCAGGTTCGCCAAAGGTCGAGGTCGCGCACTCTGGTCAACGAACAAGCGCGCGGTTTTACCTGGAATGACTCAAGGAGAAGTATGGCTGCAGGACGAGTAAAGTGGTTTAACGCGGAAAAAGGTTTCGGTTTCATTGAGTGCGAAGGTCAGCCTGACGTGTTCGCGCACTACAGCGCCATCAAGGCGACGGGCTTTCGCAAGCTCAACGAAGGCGACGAAGTCGAGTTCGACATCGAACCCGGTAAGAATGGTCGTGGCCCCCAGGCCGCCAACATCGCCGTCACGAAGGCTGCCCCCGAGAGTGACCGTGGTGGTAGTAGCTTCGCGCGTAGCAGCGGTGGCGGCAACAACCGCTGGTAAGCGCTTCAACCTAAATCACCTTCATCAACAGGCGGCAAGAGACTTTCGGGTCTCTGCCGTTTTTTTGTGCCGCCGATTTTTGTCCTGGGATGAACAGGCATGACGCTGCTGGGTTAAGTTAAAGCATGTCCCTGCCTCCCCACCGCCCCCAACTGCTCGCCTTCGACCTTGACGGCACCCTCATTCTGGAAGCCAGCCTCACTGTTCCGGCGGCGACCATCAGCGCTCTGGCGAGGCTGCGCCGCCTGGGTGTTCAGGCCGCCATCGTGACCGGGCGCGATCAGCCGCCCCCCGGCGTGCTGGAAGCTGCCCGGCCCGTGGCGGTGGCGACCAGCAACGGCGGGCATATCACGATTGGCGGCCAGGTGCACACCGAACTGCGCTTCAGCGAGGCTGAACTCGCCGCTGTGCTCGGGCATCAACTCGGCAATGCCCGCGTGATCGCCTTTACCCACCGCGCCATCTATGTGGACGTGCCGCCCGGTGTGGCCGCGCCCGAGTGGCTGGCCCGGCGCGAACATTTTCCGCTGAGCGAGGCCCCGGCGGGTGAAGTGATCAAAGTGGGGTTCTACCACGCCGAGGTGGCGAGCTGGCGCGACGAACTGCGTGGCGGCGGTTTCGGCCATCTGGTCTTTACCGGCGCGCAGCCGCCCTACCCTGAATTTCTGACGGTGACGCCCAGCGGGGCCGACAAGGGCGCGGCCCTGAGCGTGATTGCCCAGCAGCTCGGGGTGCCGATGGAGCGTGTCACGGCCTTCGGTGACAGCGACAACGACGAGGCGATGCTGGCGCTGGCGGGCCGGGCGGTGCAGGTGGGGCGGTTGCCGCTGCTGGTCCCCTACGCCCATGAGCAGGTCGAGCGCCCTGAGGTGCTGGGAGAGTACCTGCACGCCCTGGCCGATGGGCTGGAAGCGGATGATCCGGCGCGCGACTCCCTGGAAAAAACGGCCAGCGGACAGGACAAATAACCCAAACCCCCGCCGATCTCACAGGACGCGCGTTGTCTGGGCGCTAGATTCGGGGCTATGCGTTCTCTGGTGCTCATCGGTCACGGCTCCCACCTCAACCCCGAATCGTCGGCGGCGGTTTACGCCTACGCCGATCTGCTACGCCAGCGCGGCCTCTTCGACGAGGTGGTGGAAGGCTACTGGAAAGAGGAGCCGTCGCTGCGCCAGGTCCTGAAGACGGTGCGCTACACCGATGTCACCGTCATCCCGATGTTCATCAGTGAGGGCTATTTCACCGAGACGGTCATTCCGCGCGAGCTGGGACTGGGCCATCAGGGGCCGGTGCCGCCGCAGGGCGTGGCCCGCGTGATCGGTGGGCGCACCGTGCGCTACACCCTGCCCTACGGGGTGCATCCTCGCATGAGCGAGGTCATTCTGGCCCGCGCCCGCGAGGCCTACCCGGCCATCAATGCCGACGATACCGCCCTGATCGTGCTGGGACACGGCACCACCCGCAACGAGAACAGCAGCAAGATCGTCCACCAGAACGCCGAGAGATTGCGGGAAGGCGGCGAGTTCGCCGAGGTTCACACCTTCTTTCTGGACCAGGAACCCAAGGTGGTGGGCTGGCGGCAGCAGGTGAAGGCCAAAAATGTGGTGCTGGTGCCGTTCTTCGCCTCCGAGGGCTGGCACACCCTGGAAACCATTCCCGAGGACATCGGCCTGACTGGCGAGGTCACGGTGTTTGAATCTGATCTGGAAGCTGAGCCGGGCAGCCAGCCGGACTACGCCCAGACGGTGTACTACAGCAAGCCGGTGGGCACCCACCCGGCCATCGCGGAAGTGATCATACAACTGGCCGAGGACGCCCACGGGGCCAGTGCCCAGGGCGACGTCGAGCGCGGCCACCAGGAGGCCTGGAACGCCCTGCTGCAACTGGCCAGCGACACCCTGCGGCTGGGCGAGGTGATCGTGCGCCCGGTGGAGGGCATGTTCGAGCTGCGCCATGCGCTCGACGAGGGCAAGGCCAACGAGGGCCTGAGAACGGTGGTCACGCCGGAGGGTGTGGGCGAGCAGGTGCGCTTGGATGAGCGCGGGGAGTACCGCCCGGTGCATACCTTGCGGAGCCTGGCGCGCGGCTGGCGGGCAGTGCTATGCGAGCGCGACCTGCCGCGTGCGCTTCACCTGCTGTATCCGGCGGTGGTCGAGGAGAGCTACGCCCACCACCACCATGCCCTGCGCTGCACCCCCTGGGCCGCCACTGCCCGGCGGCAGACCGGCATCTATGCCAAGGTGCAGAAAGCCACCCCGCAGCAGGTCGAGTCCGTGTCGAATGACGTGTGCGGCGGCTGCCTCAAGACCCGCCTGTGGGCCGGTGAAGCCTTGCATCAGACTTTTTTCAGCGGCGTGCCAGGGGGGATTCCATGCGCCGAAGCCTGCACTTTGCTGGTCGCCGAGATGCGCGAGGAAGTCACCGGCAAGCGCGGTCAGGGTGCGGTGGCCGCGCACGACTGAAGTGCCGGGCTGAGGGGTTTGAATGCCAGAGGGTCCAGAGGAACGGTTCCTCCCTGGACCCTTCATTAATGATTGGGCGTCCCTAGAACGCGCCTTCCAGTGCGCCCAGCGCTGCTTCCGGGTCCTGCACACCGGCCTGGGCCATATCGGGCCGCCCGCCGCCCTTGCCGCCGCCCGCCGCTGCCAGCTTGCCGATGAGCTGGCCTGCGTGTGCGCCGCGTGCTACGGCGTCCTTGCTGGCCTTGACGACCAGGCCCTTGTCCCCGGCGACAATCGCCAGATCAGCCCCGCTCTTGTCCAGCAGGTTGTCCGCCGCGCCGCGCAGTTCGCCTGCCTCAATACCGCTCAAGCGGGCCGTCGCCACCTTGAAGCCGCCGAGTTCGCGGGTCTGGGTGCCGCCGCTGGCCTCGCCGCCCATCTGGGCCTGAGTCAGTTGGCGGCGCACCTGCACTGTTTCCTGCTGGGCCGCTTTGAGCTGGGCCTGAAGCTGAACCACCCGGTCCGGCAACTGCTCCAGACTGGTGTTGAGCGTGCCTGCTGCCCGGCCCGCTGCTGCGAGGCGTTCACGTGCCCAGCGCACGGCCAGCTCGCCCGTCAGCGCCTCGATGCGCCGCACGCCCGCCGCCACGTTCTCGTCGTTCACGATCACGAACGCGCCGATGTCGCCGGTGCGCTCCACGTGTGCGCCGCCGCAGAGTTCCAGGCTGGTGATGGTCGCGCCCCTGTAGGGCACGCTGCCCTCCACGCTGACCATCCGCACCACGTCACCGTATTTCTCGCCGAACAAGGCCATCGCACCCGCTGCCCGCGCCTCGGCAATCGGCAACTCGCGCCAGGTCACAGGAAAGTTGGCCGTCACCCAGCGGTTGACCAGACTTTCCACCTGCAAGAGTTCGTCGGCGCTCATGGCCGCGCTGTGCGAGAAGTCGAAACGCAGGCGTTCGGGGGCCACCAGCGAGCCTTTCTGCGCCACGCCGCTGCCCAGTACGGCCCGCAAGGCGGCGTGCAGCAGGTGGGTGGCGGTGTGGTGGCGCTCGGTGGCCTGGCGCTCTGGATTGACGTGCGCCTGCACTTCCTGGCCCACTGTCAATTCGCCGGTCTCTACCTGAACCCGGTGGAGAAACACGCCCTGGGCGGTCTTGTGGGTGTCGAGCACCCTGGCCTCACCGCCTTCCCACTCCAGTCGCCCGGTGTCGCCCACCTCGCCGCCGCCCTCGGCATACAGCGGGGTGCGGTCCAGGATGACCTGCGCCTCGCTGCCGGCGCTCAGGTGGCCCAGGCTCTCGCCGCCCAGCACGATGGCCTGCACCATGCCCGCTGCCTCAAGCTGCCCGTAGCCGACAAACTCGGTGGGGGAGAGGTCCGAAAGCGCTTCGTCGGCCCCGCCGAACAGCTCGGACTTGCCGTACTTGCTGCCCGCCCGCGCCAACTCCTGATCCTCGGCCAGCGCCTTGTCGAAGCCTGCCTCATCAATCGAAACGCCGTACTCCTCGGCAATTTCGCGGGTGAGGTCAATGGGGAAGCCGTAGGTGCCGTAGAGGGTGAAGGCTTCGCTACCTGCAAGCGTCAGCTTTAATCCAACGGGTAGTTGCTCAACCTGTTTTCCTGTTGGCCCAAAAGCGTTATAGCCGCCGACTAGACCGTCTTTAACTTGATTCTGTCCAAATCCTACTGCTTGCCCTGCGCTATCGCCAATCTGAGAACCAAACCGTGTCGCAACAAAATCTGATGCATCAGCATGGCCTGACGATAAAACGATTGATGCCAGAGTGGTGTTTAGTCTCTGAATTCCGTTCTCAAGCGTCCTCAAGAACCGTTCTTCCTCGCCCTGAATAGCCTTCTCAATGCGGCTCTGATTCTCCCTGAGTTCGGGATACGCCTCACCCATGCTCTCCACGACCAGCGGCACCAATTTGTAAATGCTCGCTTCGCGCAGGCCCAGCAGGTAAGCGTGACGGCTGGCGCGGCGCAGAATCTTGCGGATGACGTAGCCGCGCCCGGTGTTGCTCAGCGTCACGCCGTCGGCCACCGTCATGCTCACGGCACGAATGTGCTCGGCCACCACCCGGTGCGACACGCTCTGCTCGCCCTCGTAGGGCTTGCCCGACAGTTCGGCGATCTTGTCGATCAGCGGCAGAAACACGTCGTTGCTGTAGAAGTCCGGCACGTTCTGCACCACGCTGGCGACGCGCTCCAGGCCCATGCCGGTGTCGATGTTCTTGAAGGGCAGGTCGCTCAAGGTCGGTGTGCCGCCCGGCCCCGGTTCCTGGCGGTCATACTGCGGAAACACCAGGTTCCAGACTTCCAGAAAGCGGGCGCTCTCACGGGTCTGGTAGTAATCAGCCCAGGTGTCGTCGCCGTAGTCCGGCCCCCGGTCATAGTAGATCTCGCTGCACGGCCCGCACGGTCCGTTTGGCCCCTTCATGGGCGCGTCAGCGGGCCAGAAGTTCTCGTCGGCCCCGAAGCGGTGAATGTGGTCGGCGCTCAGTCCGATGTCCTGCGTCCAGTAACCAAACGCCTCGTCATCGTCCTCGTAGATGGTGACGTACATCTGCCCGGCGTTCATCCCCATCCATTCGCTGCCGGTCAGAAATTCCCAGGCCCAGGCAATCGCCTCGCGCTTGAAGTAATCGCCAAACGAGAAGTTGCCCATCATCTCGAACAGACTCAGGTGTCGGCGGGTGCGGCCCACGTTCTCGATGTCGCCCACCCGGATGCACTTTTGGGCGGTGGTCACGCGCTTGCTCTCGCCCTGCTCGAAGCGGGCCGCTGCGCCCATGAACTGCGGCTTGAACGGCTGCATCCCCGCCACCGTAAAGAGGGTGGTCGGGTCGGGGGCGACGGTGGGGTGCGAGGGCAGTCTCAGGTGACCCTTGGATTCGAAAAAGTGCAGAAACCTGTCGCGGATCTGGGCCGTCGAAAGGGGTGTGCCAGAGGTCTGGCCGGGGGTCTGGGCAGTCATAATCGCCAGTATAGCGGCGGCCCTCAGCCGCGCCGTGCAGCAGGTGACGGTCAGCATGGGGGCCGAAAATGGGGGGCAGACAAACGGAAGACTGAGAGCGACGCCAATCCAGGTCACACACGCCGCACATCAAAAATCAGAATTCTGAAAGGTTTGCCGTCTCATAATGTGCTTCGGCCGCCCAAACATGAAGCAAATGAGACTGCTCAGGTGGCTGCTGAGGCTCCTTCACTTCCGATACCAGGCAATTAAGCCGTGATTCAGCTCTCGAATGGCTTCAGGTTTAGCCTTCAAGCCTAAGTCAGTCATTCTGTCAAAATCCTGACAAACGGTTTTTGCCCACCCACCCGCTCTCCACTGGCTCCGCTGCGGTCCTCATACACTCAAATTGCACCGACAGCTGGACGCTTTAGCTCTGTTTCATTTGTCATTCATCTGACCATGTGGATATTTTACGGCGAGGCAACCCTACTTTCTGTCAGACTGCCGGTCCATCCCGCTTACGCCAGGTCACACTCCGCCCCGTTTTCGAACAACGTCAGCACCAAAGGAGGGAAAGGATGGCCATTTCGCACTCGCCGCCGATTTATACTGAGTCCATGCGACGCAGTGGGGCCTCGCCGCTTCTCTCCGGCCTGCTGACCGATACCGGGCGTCAGCGGAGCGTCAATGAGGACGCGGGGCTGGCGGTGGAATTGGCTCGGGGCGGCCTCTATGCGGTGGCCGACGGCATGGGCGGGCATGCGGCGGGTGAACTGGCGGCCAACCTGGCGCTCGACGCCCTGGGCAGCACCTTCTTGCAGGGCAAAGGCCGCAAGCGGCCCCCCGAACGCCTGGCCGAGGCGGTGCAGGCGGCCAATATGGAGGTCATGCGCCACGCGGTGGGCGAGTACGTGGGCATGGGCACGACCCTAGTGGCGCTGGCGATTGACCGGGGCGCGGCCATTCTGGCGCACGTGGGCGACTCGCGGGCCTACTTGCTGCGCGGCGGCGAACTCACCCGGCTGACCGAGGACCATTCCTGGGTGGCCGAGCAGGTGCGCCTGGGCAACCTGACTGAAGCTGAGGCCCGCGACCACCAGTGGCGCAGCGTGGTCAGCAATGCCCTGGGCGGCGAGGAACGGGTGCGGCTCGAACTCTACGGCTTTCCCCTCAAGCGCGGGGACCGGCTGCTGCTGTGCAGCGACGGCCTGAGCGGTGTGGTCGAGGAGCAGGATCTGCGGGTGATGCTGGGCTGGCGGCTGCCGCCGGAACTGACCGCCCAGCGCCTGATCGACGCGGCCAACGCCCTGGGCGGCCCCGACAACGTGACCGCCGTGATCGTGGATGTGGGCGCGCAGCAGCCGCTACCGGGCTACGGTCTGCCGCCGCGCCAGAGCGACGGTCCGATTTATGTGGACGTGCTGCTGGGCCTGCGCCGGGGCAGCAGTCCGGCGATGTACCTGACGCTGGCGCTGGTGTACTTCGCCCTGATGGGTGCGCTGCTTTTTCAGGAGGAACGCAGCCTGATTCTGCTGGTGACGGCTGTGCTGCTGCTGGGCCTGCTCGGCTGGGTGGTGCGCCGCAACCGCCTCAAACTCAACCAGGCGCTCCCGGCGGCGCTCAGACTGGGCAGCGCGCCGCGTCAGCCGAAATCTCCCCCGGACCGCCAGAATCTGAACTGACCGCATCTGAACTGACGGCGCTTGAAGAGGCGGCTGCTAGACTCACTGAATGAGTGACCAACCCCAGCCTGATGCGGTCCAGTCCAGTGCAATGCAGACCCCCAGAAAACGGTGATTGCCACTGCCGAAGCGCCCGCCGCCATCGGCCCCTACAGCCAGGCCGTGCGTTTCGGCAACCTGATGATCACCAGCGGCCAGATTCCGCTGACGCCGGGCGGCGATCTGGTGGCAGGCGGCATCACCGAGCAGACCCGGCAGGTGCTCGACAACCTGGCGGCGCTGCTGCGGGCGGCGGGCAGCGACTTCGCGGGCGTGGTCAAGACCACCGTGTTCCTGAGCGACATGAATCACTTTGCCGAGATGAATACCGTCTACGCCGAATATTTTGTTCAGCCTTATCCGGCCCGCTCGACGGTGCAGGTGGCAAGACTGCCCCGCGACGTGCTGGTCGAGATCGAGGTGATGGTTCAGTTCGCCTGACTCCTCACCACTTGACTCCTCACCACTCGACTGCGCCGCGCTTGACTTCTCACTGAGCCTGTAAGTAACATGCTGACATGTCGGGGAGTCTTTCATGACGGTGTCGAGCCGCTTCGCGGTGGCCTCGCACGTGCTGGCGCTGCTGAGTGTCCACGCGGGCCAGGTTCACGGCGGGGAGGCGCAGAGTTCGGAGAAGCTGGCGTGCAGCGTCGGCGTCAACCCGGTGATCGTGCGCGGCGTCAGCAGTATGCTGCGCCGGGCCGGACTGGTCTGCTCGCGCCAGGGCGTCACCGGCCTGAATCTGGCCCGCCCGGCGAGCGAGATCAGCTTGCTGGAAATTTACCGCGCGGTGCAGCCGCCCGAGCGTCTGATCGCCCTGCACGAGCATCCCAGTCAGGAGTGTGCGGTGGGGCGGCATATTCAGGAGGTGCTCGGTGCGGTGTGCAGCGAGGCGCAGGCGGCTCTGGAGGCCAGGCTGGCGCGTACCAGTCTGGCCGAACTGGCTGAGGAACTGACGGCCCGTGCTGACGCTGAGTCGCCGCTGAGCCTGTCGCCTGCCTGAACGGTCAGTCAAGGCGAGGCAGCGAAAACAGGGTCTGGCAGGACGTTTTACTGGCCTCGGCGGTGCTAGCCTGGGGACATGACCGCCACCAATCTGACCCCGGCGCAGGGCAACCAGCCTGCCGCCCCCTCGGCGCGTGAACTGCTGCTCAACCGCATCCAGAAAGACATCCCCATCGTGCAGCGTCCCTACGCCGTGCTGGCGCAGGAGGTCGGGCTGAGCGAGCAGGAAGCGCTCAGTATTCTGCGCGAGGTCAAGGTCGAGGGGGTGCTGCGTCAAGTCAGCGCCATTTTCGACACCCGCACGCTGGGCTACCAGTCGAGCCTGGTGGCTGCCGTTCACGACGCCGAGCAACTCGATGCGGGGGCCGAGATCGTCAGCCAGCACCCCGGTGTCAGCCACAACTACCGGCGCAATCACGATTTCAACCTGTGGTACACCATCGCCGTGCCGCCGGAGAGCGACCTGGAAGCCCACGTGCAGCGCCTCCACGAGCTGTCGGGCGCGAAGCTGACCCGCTTGATGCCCACGCTGCACCTCTACAAGATCGGCGTGGAATTCGACATGACCGGCAGGGAAGCCTGGAACGCCAAGAGTAAGCCCCAGTACACCAGCGCCCAGCGCAACATCGGCTACGTCGTGACCGACACCGACAAGCGCTTTGTGGTGGAATTCCAGAAAGACCTGCCGATCACCGAGGAACCTTACGCGGCGGCCTGTGCGGCGCTGGGCATGACCATTGCCGAGGTGGCCGCCCACGCCGAGAAGATGAAGGCGGCGGGGGCGCTGCGGCGGGTCAGCGCGGTGTTCAAGCATCAGTCGGCGGGCTTTACCTTCAACGCGATGGGCGTGTGGGCTGTGCCGCAGGATCAGGTGGCCGAGATCGGACAGGCGATGGCCAGCTTCAAGGCCGTCTCGCACTGCTACCTGCGCCCCACCTACCCCGAGTGGCCCTACACCATTTTCACGATGGTGCATGGCCGCAGCAAGGAGGAGGCGTTCGGTAAAATTCAGGCCATCAACGACGAGGTGGCCCCCTTCGAATACGACATCCTGTATTCGACCAGGGAGTACAAGAAGGTCCGTCTGGAGTTCTACAAGCCGGAGTTCTACGCGTGGGAGCAGGCGCAGCACCTGACGCCTCAGACGGCAGCCCAACTTTGATTGGCCCAGTCCTGACCGGTTCTTAAAACTTTGTCCCGCCCTGGCGCTCCTGCATGTACAGCAGTGCTTCGGGCAGGGCGTTTTGCCAGGTGACCCAGTTGTGGCCGCTGGGGTACTCTCGGTATTGGTGGGGCACGCCGAGGTCTTGCAGCGCGGCGGCCATCCGGCGGTTGGGAGAAAGCAGCCATTCCAGGGTGCCGGTGTCCAAACTGATCTTGAGGGTCGTGGGTGGCCTGAGCTGGAGCTGCTCGCGTAGCCACTCGCCTGCCGTGGTGGTGTCGATCTGCGGGCCGTGCCTGCCCTGCGGCGAGGCGATGAAGGCCCCGCTGTGGCTGACCACCCGTCCGAACACGTCGGGATGCTGCCAGGCGGTGGAGAGGCTGATCAGGCCGCCCAGCGACGCGCCCCACAGCCCGCGCCCCCCGGCCTCGCGGCTGACCGGGAAGCGGACCTCGACCTGCGGCAGCACTTCCTGAAGCAGAAAGTCGAAGTAGCGGTCGTTGAGGTAGTACTCGGCGTTGCGGTCCAGCGGCTCCACGAAGACCAGCACCGCCGGGTCGATCAGGTTATGCGCCAGCGCCCGGTCGAGCAGTTCACCCAGCCTGCCGGTGCGGTAAAAGGCCACGCCGTCCTGCACGTAGTACACCGGGTAGGTCTGGGCCAAGTCGTAATTCGGCGGGGTGTAGACATAGCCTCGGCGCTTGCCGGGAAACACCTCGCCGTCCCAGGCCAGCCGGTGCGCCTCGCCGCGCTGCGAGGGGCTAGCGGGCGCGTCTCCCTGCCACAGCCAGTGGCGCGGATACTCGCCCACCTCGGCGGCGCGAGGATAATTCCACCAGGGATTGAGCGACCTCTGCGGGTTGTCGGGGTCGGCAAAGGGTTGACCGTCCTCGCCCAGCCAGGCGTACTCTACCCACGCCCCGCGCGGCAGCGTCAGCGTCATGGGCTGGCCGCCGATGACCGGCAGTGGCGCTTGTTTGATCCAGTCGGTGAAATCGCCCAGCAGCGCGGTTGCGCCTGTGGGCGGGGTGAAGGTGACCCGGGTGCCTGCAACGGAAACGGCCATACCCTGGAGTTTAGAGCAGAGGCGGCGCGTTGGCCGGGACTTACTGCGCCTCGCCCGGCATCCGGATGTGATCGACCTGTGCGCCGTAGCGCAGCAGAATGGTCTTGAGGCGCTGCACCGCTTTGCTGGCCCGCTCACGGTCCGGCGGCAAGAAGGCCAGCGTGAGCTGACCGTCCACGCCGGGGCGAGGCTCCAGCGCCCGCACTTGCAGCGGCACGGCGAACGCCTGGTCCTGCATGATGTCGCGCAGCACGCGGGTAAAGGTCAGGCCGTCCATGTCTGGCAGCGTGAACTGAATGCCCAGCACTTCCTGCTCCGGAGCTTGGCTCGGGGAGTCACTCATAGCGTGCAGGCTAGCAAACCCGCCGCCCGAAAGAGGTCTCCTGCAAACTCCCGCTAGACTGGACCCATGACGCTGCTGGTCAATGCCCAGGTCCAGATTCTCCTGACGCGCGAGCGTACCCTGCTGGCCGACCTCCAGGCGTTTCTGGAGACGCAGGAGGCTCCCCAGCGCGAGGTCGAGCAGGCCCGCCAGAGTGCCCGCAACCTGGACGAAGCGTTTTTGCTGGTGGTGGTGGGCGAGTTCAATTCCGGCAAGAGCAGCTTCATCAACGCGCTGCTGGGTACGGCGGTGCTGCCCGAGGGTGTGACGCCCACCACCGACCGCATCTATGTGATTCAACACGGTGTGATTCAGCAAGGTGGCGTTCAGACGGAAGGCATTCAAAGCCGGATGGAAGCCACCGACGATCCCTTTGTCAGCCGCATCCGGGTGCCGCTGAGCGTGCTGGAGGGCGTGGCGCTGGTCGATACCCCCGGTACCAACGCCATCATCCGCCAGCACCAGACGCTGACCGAGGGCTTCTTGCCGCGCGCCGACTTGGTGCTGTTCCTGACCAGCGCCGATCGGCCCTTCACCGAGTCCGAGCGGCAGTTTCTGGACCTGGTCAAGCGCTGGGGCCGCAGCGTCATCATGGTGGTCAACAAGGCCGATCTGCTCGAAACACCGCAGGCCGCAGAGCAGGTACGGGCGTTTGTCGAGGGCGGCGCGCGGGCCACGCTGGGTCTGACGCCGCCGGTTTACCTGGTGTCGGCCAGGAGGGAGCAGCGCGGCGGTGACGCGGGGTTCGCGGCCCTACGGGAAGTGCTCAGATCGCGTCTCTCCGAAACCGAGCGCACCCGGCTCAAGCTGGCCTCGCCGCTGGCCGCCGCCGCCACGCTGCTGGCCGCCCAGCAGACACGCGC
The DNA here is from genome assembly GCF_025244745.1 of Deinococcus rubellus. Lineage (NCBI taxonomy): Bacteria > Thermotogati > Deinococcota > Deinococci > Deinococcales > Deinococcaceae > Deinococcus > Deinococcus rubellus. The sequence goes on along the minus strand of NZ_CP104213.1, from coordinate 250,791 downwards.
GGCTGGGGCCAGGCTGGCCCTCAAAACCGATCTGGCCGCCCTGAGCCGCCTGGAGCAGCAGCGTGAGCGCCACCAGGGCGTTATGCAGGCCGAACTTGGGAGTCAGCTTGGCCGCATGAACCGCCTGCTCGGCGAATTCGAGGTGCGGGCCGATAAGTTCATTGACCGCGCCCTGCGAATCGGCAATATCCGCCAGCTCGTCAACGCCCGCGACCTGGAGGCCGCCTTCCGGCGCGACGCGGTGGCCGACTTGCCGGAAGCCATTGAAAAGCAGTTCGGCCAGATGATCGACCGTTTCGTGGAGAGCAATCTGCATTTCTGGGAGGACGTGCAGGCCGACCTCATCAACCGCGATCCGGCCAGCCGCCAGGGCGAAGCTGACCGCCAGGACGGGGTCAGCACGGCGCGGCCCCGCTTCTCGTATGACCGCGCCGCGCTGGTCGAGAACCTCTCCGGCACGGCCCAGCGCCACCTGGCCGAGAGCACCCAGCAGCAGCTCACGCGCCAGCTCACCCAGGACGCCGAGGACGCCATGAAGGGCGTGATTGGCTTCGGAGCGGGCGGGGTAGCCGTCGGCACCGCCACGGCGCTGATTCTGGGCGGCGCGCTGGCCGACTTCACCGGCATCCTGGCCTTTCTGACGGTGGGCAGCCTGGGGCTGTTCGTGCTGCCGCAAAAGCGCCTCGCTGCGCTGAGGCAATTGCGCGCCCGCCTCTCGGCCCTGCGTGAAAGCCTGGACGCCACCCTGCGCCGCGAATACCTGCGCGAGCAGGAACGTGCCGACGCCCGCCTGAACGACGCGGCCCTGCCGTTTACCCGCTTTCTGGAGCAGCAGCAGACCCGGCTGGCCCAGGCCGAGCAGCGCGGCGGCGAGCTGATACAGCGTCTTGAGCAGCTCAGGAGCGAGGTAGAGCAGTTGAGCTGAGGGGCGCTGTCCTGGGAAGCAGGCGACAACAGCACTGCTGATTTTCGGCCTGTGACAGGGGCGTCAGTTCTGGGCCGCTAGCGTGCTGACACCTCGCTGGTCCGGGCATGTTTCCCGGGCGCGGCGCAGAGGAGGGCTTACCTTGAAGCGTCTGTGTTTTGCTTTACTCGTTGCGCTGCCGCTATTGGCGTCCGCCGCTCAGGCCCGCAGCCTCGATGAGATTCGTGCCAGTGGTGTGCTGCGGCTGGCCACCAGTGCCGACTTCGAGCCGTTCAATTTCCTCAAGGACGGTCAGTTCGCGGGCTTCGAGGTCGACCTCGGTGACCTGATTGGCAAGCAGCTCGGCCTCAAGGTGGTATGGGTCAAAGACGATTTCGATTCGCTGCTGAGCGACTTCAGCAAAAACGAGTACGACGTGGTCATCGCTTCGCACGCCATCACCTCGACCCGCGCCAAAGTCGTGGACTTTACCCAGCCGCATTACTGCACTGGCGGGGTGGCGCTGGCCCAGCCAGGCGGTCCGCTCACCAGCAAGGCGATGGCAGGCCGGGTGCTGGGGGCCGAGTCGGGCAGCACCTACATGGGTTATATCCAGAAACTGCCGTTCGACAAGCAGCTCACGGTCTACGGCAACTCAGATGAAGCTATTCAAGCGGTCGCTACCGGCAAGGTCAGTGCCGTAGTGACTGATAAGTTCGCCGCTCTGGCGGCGCTGAAAACCTATAACAAGGCCAAGCTGGTGATGGGCGACTTGCTGTGGCGCGAGCGCATCGGTATGGCGGTGCAGAAAGGCAACGTGGGGCTGCGCCAGGCACTCAACGGCGCACTCTCGACCCTGCTGAAAGACGGCCAGTATGCCAGGCTCTCGCAGAGCTATTTCGGCCAGGACGTGCGCTGCTGATTGGCCCGCTGCCGATTGATCCGGTCCAATCACAGCTGACAGCCAAAAAAGCCCCAGCACGGGGCCGGGGCTTTCGAGGTCAAGTGCGCTGAGACGTTAGCGCTTGGGGTTGATAGTGATGGTGCCGCCCTGCGACACGTTGTAGGTGTTGACGAAGGTGTTGTAACCGGGGGCAATCAGCACGATCTCGTGGCCGCCGCGCGTCAGGTTCAGGTCGAGGCCGCCGTTCTGGATGGTGCCGACCTGGCGTCCGTCCACGAAGATCAGCGCGCCCGCGACGCTGCTGCGGATGCTCACCGGGGCGGTGTTGCTGACCGGTGCAGGGGCGGGCGTCACCACAGTGTTGAATTCCACGTTGACGTTGGTGGTGGCGTTGGCGCGCACCGTGATGGTGGTCGCGTAGTCGCGGTAGCCGGGCGCGGTGATCCGCAGCGGGTAGCTGCCGGGGCGAATGGCGCTGAAGGTCTGGTTGGCGTCGCCGAGGCGCTGGCCTTTGAGGTACACCACCGCGCCGGGGACATTGGTGCCGACGAAGATGTTGCCGGTCTGGGCGACCTGCTTGGAGACGACGTTGTAGAAGGCTGTGTCGCTGACCCAGCTATTTTGCGGAATCGGGCTGACCACGATGCTCAGCGCCTGGGCGAGCTGCTGCTGGCCCTTGGCATTGACGGTGGCGAGCTGGTCTTGCTGGGTGGAAAACTTGCTGAGGTCGCCGAGGTCGAGCTGGGTCTGGCTGGCCAGCACCAGCACCTTGTTGAGGCCCTCGGGACCGGCGATGTCGAAGGTGAACTGGTCGCCCGGAGCCGGGAAGGTCTTGACGGTGTTGGCCTTGACGAAGTTTGCGCCGCTGGCAAAGCGGTTGGGCAGGAGTTGATCGACCTTGCCGGTGCCGTCCACGTTGAAGAGGTAGACGTAGGCGTCCTGGCTGGCGCGTACATTCAGGGTGATCTTCTCGTCGATTTTGTAGTTGGGAATCTGGGTGCCGTCAGGGTTCTTGTCAGTCCACACCGAGACGCTGAGGTCCGGCTGAACGGGGTTGACGATGATGCTCTGGGCACTGATCTTGGGGGCCGCCATGGCGCTGCTGAGCAGCAGGGCAGCGGGCAATACGAGTAACTTATTCATGTGGTGCCTCCTGAAAAGAAGCTTAAACTGCAAAAGGTGACGCCCCATGAGTGGGGCAGGAGAAAGCCTTTATTCAGGTTCAGTCTTTCGTCAGGGTGAGCGGACCAAAAAAACACGCGCCGAGAGTGAGACTCGGCGCGTGCGGTGGCTGGGGCACATGGATTCGAACCATGATCGTCGCTTCCAAAGAGCGATGTCCTGCCATTGGACGATGCCCCACCGCGAGGTCACGAACGGGGGGAAGTATACCGGGCCGCCGGGAAGCGGTCAAGCACGCTTGAGCGTGGCCTGCGCCCCGGCACAGCGGTGGTCAGGCGGCGTCTTCGGGAAAGCTCAGCGGCGTGGCGTCGCTCCATAGCCCTTCGAGGTCGTAATACTCGCGGGCGTCCTTGGTCATGATGTGCACCACGATGCTGGCCCCGAACGCCAGCAGCAGCCAGCGGTCCGAGGGGCCTTCGACAGTGGGGCGGCCCAGCCCGGCGGCCATCGCCTTCTCGCGGATGTTCTCGCGGATGGCGTTGAGCTGCAAGCCCGCCGTGGCGGTGCAGATAACGAAGTATTCGAGGGTGCTGCTGACCTCGGTGAGGTCGAGCACGACGACGTCCTCGGCGCGGCGCTCGCGGGCCGCGTCCACGATGGCACGTAACTGGGCCAGGACCGGGTCGTGGCTGAGGTTGGTGTTGGGGCTGAGATTGGAGGGGGTACTGGGTCTGGTCATATCAAAACTCCGAATAAATGAGGGCGGGCCATCGGGGAGTGCCCGGAGAGGGGAAGATCAGCTGCATCAGTTCACGGGCGGCTGGGTTACAGGTGGGTGGGGCGCGAAGCGGTTCAGGGCGGCGAAGAGCTGCCGGGCGTCGCTGCCGAGCAGCACCCCGATCTGGCCCGGCTGCACTGCGAAGCGCTCGCCCTGCAAGCGGGGCAAATTGAGCTGGTCGGCGAGTTGCTGGGCCACTTCCACATCGGTCTGGGTAAACACCTGGCTCTGTTCATTACTGCGGGGCAGGGTGCTGAGCTGCACCTTCGGGTAGCCCGACTCATTCAGTGCCCTGACCATCGCCGGGCCAAGCTGCGCGCCGCTGGCGTCTTCAAGCAGCACCGTGACCTGGCCGGCTTTGTTGAGGTTGGCCTTGTCCTGGCTGGTGGGGCCGCCGCCTGAAGGAGCACTGCTCAGGGCGTCGCCCCAGACCTGGGCCAGCTTCTGGCGGTCGACGGCCAGGTTGAAGCTGTGCGGGATGGTGTTGGTGGGCAGCGTGGCGAAGCTCAGCTTGAACTGCGAGAGCACCGGCTGCACACTCTGGAGCAGGCCAGGGTCGAGGTTGGTCTCCACCCCGCCCATCACGCTGAGAATGGTGGGCAGGGCCGAGAGGCCGCGCGCGGTGGTCAGTTTGCTGGCAAGCTGGCTGAGCGCCTGCTTCTGGTGGTCGATCCGGCCATAATCGTCGCCGAAGCCCTTGCGGACGCGCAGGTACCACACGCCCTCCTGCCCGTCCAGGTGGTGCGGTCCCGCCGAGAGCTTGAGGTTGACATCGGCGGCCTTGTCGATCCACTCGATGCCGCCCTTCGGCACGTTCACGTCCAGCCCACCGAGCGCCTCGATGACCCGCGCCGCCTCCTCGGTGCGGACGATCAGGTAATTGTCGACCCGCTCGCCGGTGATGGTTTCCACCGCACTGACCAGCGCCTGCGGGCCGCCGTCCCAGTACTTGGCGTTGACTTTCTGATCTGCCGCCGACTTGCGCGGGTCGAACTCGCCCACGTTGGTGTCACGCGGAATCGAGAGCACGCTGACGCGCCTGCCGCGCACCTTGACCAGCATCAAAGTGTCGGTGTTGGAGGTCTGGATCACGCCCTTGCGCTGGTTCTGGTCCTTGCAGGGCTGGTGATAGTAGCAGTAGATCACGTCGCGGCCCGCCAGCAGCAGCGTGAAATTGGGCAGGCTGCCGCTGAGAACCACCGCGCCGCTGCCCTGGCCGCTGGCGCTCAGGGCGTAGTAACCGCCGCCGCAGAGGCCCGCCAGGGTGAGCGCGGCGAGTTGCAGCGGCCTGATCCACCTGGCCTGGCGGCGACCCGCTTCACTTCTCTCGGATAGACTGCTGTCCGGCAACTTCTTGCCTGGCAATCTTCCCTCCGGCGGCCTGCTCACGCCGGGCCGGGCAGTGCGCCGCGCGCTTGCAGGCCCCGGTAAGCGTCCAGCGTGCGCGGGTGCACCGGGATGCCGCGTGCCTGGAGGTAGTGGACCTTGGAACTGATGGCCAGCGCCAGCGCTCCCTCCAAGTCCACCATCGCCAGTTCGCGGATGTTCTGGTTGACGCCCCGGCCCGGTTCCGACACGTCGGCCACGTAGACGCAGGCCGCCACCGGACAGCCGCTGCGGGGGCCGGTGGTGTGGTCCTCGACGGCTTGCAGCACCACCGGGTCGAGATAGCCCCAGCGCTCCAGCAGGGTGCGGGCGGCCCGGCCATGCAGTGCCAGCGGGTGTGCGGCGTCAATCGGCACTTCCGGCGGGGCCAGCCGCAAAAGTTCGCGGTCCGGCAGATCGCGGGCGATGTCATGCAAGATGCCGGCCAGATAAGCCCGGTCCGCGTCGAGCCGGTTGGCAACGGCAATCTCGCGGGCCAGCGTGGCCACCCGCACCACATGGTCAAAGCGCCGGGTCTTGACCATTAAGCGGACACGCGCCTCCCACTCGGCGACCTGACCGAGCGGCGGAAACGCGTGGCGTGTCTGAATCATGACAAAAGCTGGAGGGGCCAGTGCCGCATGCGCCGAGTATAGCGCCGGGAAGGCTGTGAGCACCTGAAAAGCCGGTAAAGATTCAGCGGCGGGTGTCGTCATCTTCATCAAAATACTCGAAACGCATCCCGCCAATGTCGACGCTGTCGCCTTGACGCGCGCCGACCCGCCGCAGGGCGTTGTACAGGCCCTGGCGCTTGAACACCCCCGAGAGGTACTCGGCGGCGTCTTCGAGGTGGCGGGCAAAGCGCGCGATCTTTTCCTCGAAGCCCCCACCAGCCACCACCCAGATGCGCTCGATCTGGCCGTCCTTGTCGGCCTCCTCGCGCAGTTCGAGTTCGAGCGGCGGCACCACCACCGCGTCACTCTCCTCCTCCAGTGCGTGGGTCTGCGCCCACAGTTCGCGGGCAGGCAGCAGCTCGAAGAGCGCGCGCCTCAGCTCGTCGAGGCCGGTGCGCTCGGCGGCGCTGATCCGCAGGACCGGCAGGCCGAAGCGGACCAGCTCGTCTTCCACCATCACGGCCACGTCCTCGTCCACCGTGTCGACTTTGTTGAGGGCAATCAGCGACACGCTTTCCAGCAGGCTCGGGTCGTAACTGCGCAGCTCGCCTTGCAGCGATTCGAGTTCCCGCACCGGGTCGACTGCCACGTCCAGCACGTAGATCAGCACGCGGGTGCGGCTGATGTGGCGCAGAAATTCCAGGCCCAGCCCGCGTCCCTCGCTGGCCCCCTCGATGATGCCGGGAATGTCGGCCAGCGTGAAGCGCTCGTCGCCGGTATCGTCGCTGACGACGCCCAGAATGGGAGAGAGGGTGGTAAACGGGTAGGCCGCGATCATCGGGTTGGCGTTGGACAGGGCCGCCAGCAAGCTGGATTTGCCCGCATTGGGATAGCCCACCAACCCCACGTCGGCGATCAGGCGCAACTCCAAGCGCAGCTTGCGCTTCTGGCCGCGCACCCCGATCTCGGAGAAGCGCGGTGCCTGACGGGTGCTGGAGGCGAAGACGCTGTTGCCGCGCCCGCCCGCGCCGCCCCGGCCAACCACCTTGAGCTGCCCCGGCCGGATCAGGTCGGCCACCACTTTGCCGGTCTCGGCGTCGAAGGCGGTGGTGCCCACCGGCACGTCGATGATGATGTCCTCGGCGTCGGCCCCGTTACGCAGGCGGCCCTCGCCGCCGTTGCCGGTGCCCGCCTTGAACTTGCGGCGGCCCAGGAGCCGCTCCAGGCTCTCGACGCCCTCGACGGCCCGCAGGTATACACTGCCGCCCTTGCCGCCGTGTCCGCCGTCGGGACCGCCCTTTTCCATGTATTTGGCGCGGTGAAAGCTCATGGAGCCGTCGCCGCCGTTCCCGCCGATGACTTCGATTTCAAGTACGTCTCTGAAGGCCATAATGACTCCGTGAAGCTGTGGGCGCTGAGCAGTGAACGCGGTTCAAATTCAACTCAAACTCAAGTTCAACCTGGACGCGGGAAAAGACACGGGCGCAGGACATTGGACACGCTCAGCGCCCACCTGCTCCCCCGGCAAGCCGAAAAAGGCCGAGCGCGTGGCCCGGCCTTTTCAAGCCGCGTGGACTGTAGCGAAAAACTCAGCCTGCAACCATTCCTTCAGTCGGCGGCCAGTTGGGTCGGGGCGGCCTGCACACTGATGAAGCGGCCCTTGTTGCCCTTGTTGGCAAACACCACTTCGCCGTGAACCAGCGCGAACAGGGTGTGGTCGCGGCCCATGCCGACGCCGACGCCCGCATGGAACTTGGTGCCGCGCTGACGGACCAGGATGTTTCCGGCCAGCACCTTCTCGCCGCCGAACTTCTTGACGCCGAGGTACTTGGGATTGCTGTCGCGTCCGTTCTTGGACGAGCCTACGCCTTTCTTGTGAGCCATGTTGGTTACCTTCCGGGAGTGAAAATGTTGAGTTTCTGGTGCATGGGTGAGGAAGACCCTCACTTCATCCGATGTTCGCGGCGCGGGCCTTAGCCCTGAATGCCGGTGATCTTGAGGGCCGTGAACTGCTGGCGGTGGCCCGTGCGGCGGCGGTACTGCACGCCACTCTTGTACTTGCGGATGTAGATCTTCTTGAGCTTGCCGTGGTCGACCACTTCAGCGTTCACGGTGAACTTGGCCGCGTCTGCGCCGAACAGGGTCTGCTCGCCGCCCACCATCAGGGCTGTGAGCCCCATCTTGTCGCCCGCTTCGCCGCTCAGCTTCTCGACGCGGATCACGTCGCCTTCCTCTACGCGGTACTGCTTGCCGCCGGTTTGGATAATTGCAAACATCGTTGTGCTCCTTGGGTTGGCCCCGGCCTGTCCGCTGTTTCCGGCCCTGAATTCAGGGAACCGGAACGTACTGGAGGCTTCGGGGCAGCTCCCCACCTTCAAGGCAGGGCATCAGCGCAAAATTGTATCACGCCGGGGAGCGGCCCTCAAGCATGAGTGGCTAAGCGGTTTCAGAAGTACAAATCGTCGTCGTCTTCGTTCGTGGCGTCCGTGTCTTTCTCAGTGGCTTCGTCAGCGTCGGCTGGGTCTTCCGGCGTGAAGCTGATTGGCAAAGTCAGTCCATCACCCTGATCAAGTGCGCTCCGCAGGGCGTCAATGCGCGCCTTGCAAATTGCGTAGGCAGCCTGGGCCTCGGCCAGCAGCGGCAGCACCTTGTCGAGATCGGTCTCGCCCGCTTCGAGTTCGGCGGCGATCCGGGCGAGCTGCTCGGCGGCGGCGCGGTAGCTCTGGGTTCTGGCTGCGCCGGGCTGGGCCTTGCGGGCGCTCACGGGAACGGCCTCACAGCCGCGCCGCGTCCACCAGTTCGCGTGCGCCGCGCTTGAGCAGGTCCTGGGCCAGTTCCGCGCCCAGATCGGCACACTCGGCGGGGTCGCCCTGGGTGTGCGCCTGAATGATGGTGCTGCCGTCGAGCGCGCCCACCCAGCCTTCCAGACTCAGCAGCCCGTTCTTGATGGTGGCGAGTGCGCCCACCGGGGCCAGGCAGCCCGCTCCCAGACCCGCCAGAAACTCGCGCTCGGCGGTGGTGCGGTCATCGGTGTCGCGGTCGTGGATGGCGTAGGCCACCTCGATGCCCAGGTCATCGTCGCTGCGGGTTTCGAGCGCCAGCGCGCCCTGGCCCGGCGCGGGCAGCAGGATGGCCGGGTCGATCAGCTCGTCGATGCGGTTACGCAGCTCGGTGCGGATCAGGCCCGCCGCTGCCAGGATGATGGCGTCGTACTCGCCGCCCGAGAGCGCAGCCAGCCGGGTATCGACGTTGCCGCGAAGCTGCACCACCTGCAAGTCGGGCCGAAAGGCATTCAGAAACGACTTGCGCCGCACGCTGCTGGTGCCGACCCGTGCGCCCTGCGGCAGCTCGGCGAGCTTTTTCATGCCCTCCTTGCCCACCAGGGCGTCGCGGGCGTCGACCCGTCTGGGGATGCTGGCGATTTCCAGGCCCTCGGGCTGCTCGGTGGGCAGGTCTTTGAGGCTGTGCACCGCGATGTCGATGCGGTTTTGCAGCAGGGCTTCCTCGATCTCCTTGACCCAGAAGCCCTTGTCCCCCTGAGCGGCCATGCGTTCCAGGCTGCCCCGGTTGCGGTCGCCCTGGGTGACGATGCTCTGAATGCGAAACTCGGTTTCCGGCCATTCTTCCTTGAGGCGGGCCACAACCCAACGGGTCTGCGCGAGCGCCAAAGATGAGCCGCGCGTACCAACAGTGATAGAGCGCATAACCTGAGCATTATGCCAGTCTTTGGGCAGCCATGCTGGGAATGCGCCGATCACTGTGGCGCAGGCGACTCTACGGCGAACATAGAACCGCGCCGCACCGGGCTGTCCAACATGGAAACGTCCCCGCTGAACTGCCGGGGACGCTGTGTTTCTGGTGCCTGACGGATCTTCAGATCATTGCAGGCATACCGTCGGGCATGCCGGGCATATCCGGCAGATCGGTGTTGGGGCTGGGGTTCGGCTCCGGCAGGCCGGGGGTGTCGGGGTTGGTCGGCGGATCGTACATCGGAACGCCGCCGCTGCCGGGCATCCGTTCGGGCAGCGAGGCGGGCACGTTGGTGGGTTCGGTGGCGGGTGCAGCGGGGGGATCGGTCATGGTCAGGCCTCCTGAATGAATGAGCCGGAATGAATCAGAACGCTGGTGTGGTCAGGAAGAGTCTACGCCGCGTCCTTGGCAGCCGAGCAAGGGGAGCGTGAAGAGGGATTCACGCCGGGGATGCGCTGCGTCTTGACAAGCCTGGAAGCCGCCTGTAAGCTGACTGAGCCTGAAACGCCGAGGTGGCGGAATTGGTAGACGCACTAGTTTCAGGGACTAGCGCCGCAAGGCGTAGGGGTTCAAGTCCCCTCCTCGGCACCACCCTAAAAAGATGGCCCCCACGAAAGTGTGGGGCCATCTTTTTGGTTGACGGTGTGGGCTGCTGGCGAATGTTCATGCGAAGGCCGCGCCGTGCCCGGTCAGCGGCGTATTCTGGGACCGTGCAACATTTTCCTCTCTCGAACCTGCCCGCCCGTTCTGCTCCCGACTCCCGCTTCACTGGCCCCGTTTGGATGCAGGAGCTGACCTCCGGCGCAATGCGCGTCACTTTCACGCCCGGCGCGCGCACCGCCTGGCACCGCCACCCGCACGGCCAGACCTTACTGATTCTGAGCGGCAGCGGTCTGGTGCAAAAACGCGGCGAGGCGGCCCTCAGCTTTCAGGCCGGGGACGTGGTGACGGTCGAGGCGGGTGAGGAGCACTGGCACGGGGCTGCGCCCGACTCGGTGATGTCGCATATCGCCTTGCAGGAAGGGCAGACCGAGTGGTTGACCCAGGTGACCGACGCGGAATACGCGGGCTGAAAACGCGCCGAAGAATACCGTAGTTGCATAATTATGCGCTATACTGAATGGATATGCTCAGCAAGGACCAGCGTCAGAAGCGTATTCAGGAAATCATCGCCCGCGAGAATGTCGCCACCCAGGGCGAACTGGTGGCCCTGCTCCGGGCCGACGGTGTGCAGGTGACGCAGGCCACCGTCAGCCGCGACATCAACGAGTTGCGGCTGGTGCGGCTGCCGATGGGCAAGGGCAAGCACCGCTACTCGCTGGCCCAGTACCGGGGCAACGAGAATCTGGAAGGCGAGCTGGCCCGGCTCTTTCAGAACTTCGTCCACGATATTGACCGGGGTGAGAATATGCTGGTCATTCGCACCGCCGAGGGCCACGCTTCGGGGGTGGCCCTGCTGCTCGACAGGCTGCGCCGCGACGACATCGTGGGCACCATCGCGGGCGAGGACACTATCTTTGTGGTCGCCCGCAGCATCGAGGAAGGCGAGACGATTCTGGAGGAGTTTCACGAGCTGATGCTGGGGTGAAGGTGAGTCCAGCCCGCCTCAGTCCAGATAGTCCCGCGCTTTGAGATGGGTCATCCGCACGTTGAAATGCTCCGCCGCCTTCACGCCGCCGAGCTGCCCGGTGCGGGCGCGGCCCTCGCGGAAGCGCTCAGTGTTCCAGGGCCATTTGTAGAAGTCATGGTAGAAGGTCATGACCTCGGCTGCCACCTCCAGCTTGTCCTCCATGTCGATGAACACTTCGGGGTAGGGGCTGGCGGGCGCGTAGTACTGGTAAAAGCGAATCGGCTCGCGCCAGGGATCGAGCTTGCCTACTTGCTGGGGAGCGTCCTCGCCGCTGTCCATGCCGGGATCGCCGCTCAGATCGGGCGGCGGCAGCGGTTCGCCTGACGCGTTGGTGCGCTGCTCATTGATAATTTTGGGAATGCGCGCCAGGGTGATGGCGTCGTAGGCGATCTTGGCCGACATGCGGTGGTCGGGGTGCGGGTGGTCGTCGCTCCAGGTGATGACGGCGTTGGGCCGGAACTGGGCGTACAGGCGGGCAAGTTGCAAGCCCTCGGCACGGCTCCCGGTCATGCGGCTGTCACCCATATCGAAGAAGTGGTGCTGAGCGCCGATTTTATCGGCCACCCAGGCCCCGTGCTCGCGCCGGATGCGCGTGACCTCCTCGTGCGAGGCGTCGCCGAACTGCGAGGCGAGTTCGCCCAGGGTGGTCCACACCAGCATCACCTCGTCACCGCGCGCAGTGTGCTTGGCCAGCGTGCCGATGCAGCCTATTTCGTCGTCGGGGTGGGCAAAGACAGCCATGATTCGCATAGGAATCAGGATACGCCCGAAAAGGAGAAGGCAGGCCGTCTCCGTCAGGGAAACAGCCCGCCGATATCTTTACGCGCTACAGCCGATTCACGGTTTCGGCTCATTCAGAATGACGATCCGGCCCTCATTCTGGGCCGCCACATTGGGCACGGCCTTGAGGTAGTCGACCAGGTAGTCGATGTCCAGCAGGCCGGTGTCGAGGCGTCGTCCCTGGGCGTTCTTGAGCACGTCGAAGCCGTCGCCGCCGTTGGCCGTGAAGGTGTTGACTGCCACCGTGTAGGTTACGGCGTCGTCCAGCGGCTGACCGTTCAGGCTGGCAGTTACCAGGCGCTGTCCGGCAGGCTTGCCGAGGTCGAAGGTGTAGCTCAGGCCCTTTGAGACATTGAGAAACTGGCCCTTGCTCTCGGCCCAGGTCGCCACGCCGTATTCGAGCGCCGTCTTGAGTTCCGCGCCGGTCAGGTCGAGCAGGGTCAGGGTGTTGCCGAACGGTTGCACGGTGATGGCTTCCTCGTAGGTGATCGGCCCCTGGTCAATGCTGGCGCGCACGCCGCCGCCGTTGACCAGCCCGATCACGGCCCCACCTTTCTGCCCAGCCATCAGCGCCGCGTCGGCCAGCACGTTGCCCATGGTGTTCTCACGCTTGCGGACGTCCTCGCGCGCGCCGCCCAGGCCGGTGCTGGTCTGCCCGATCACCTGGCGGCGCAGAGCAGCAATCGGTACTGTCAGGGTGTCGAGCATCTTGCGGCTGGTGGGGTCCTCGGCAATGTCCATCGTGACCGGGATGGGGTTGCCTTCCCAGGCCGTCACCGCGCCCATGTCGTCAAAGTCCACCTTGATGCGCCCGAGCACCTTGCCCCATTCCCAGGCGGCCAGCAGCAGGGTCTTGTGGCCGTCCGGATTCTGGACGACGGTGGGGTAGGGCCCTTCGGACTTGGGGAAATCCTTGTTGTCGAAGGTGCCGAGCAGGGTGTGGCTGTGGCCGCCCACGATCACGTCGATGCCCGGCACTTTGGCCGCCACTTCCTGCTCCAGCGTGTAGCCGAGGTGCGAGGTCAGGATGATCTTGTTGATGCCCTGCGCCTCCAGCGCCTTGACGCTGGCATTGAGACTGGTCATCAGGTCCAGCATCTTGACGTTGTCGCCGGGACTGGAGATCAGCGGCAGATCGGGCGTCACTGCGCCGATCACGCCGACCTTCTCGCCGTCCACGCTCAGCACCGCGTAGGGCTTGATCAGGTCCTTGAGCAGCGGCTCCTGGCTCACGTCGAGGTTGGCCGACAGCAGCGGGAAGTTGGCTTTCTGGGCGAAGGCGGCCAGGGCCGGGGGGCCGTCGTCGAACTCGTGGTTGCCCACGGCCATTGCCTGATAGCCTTGCAGGTTCATGAACAGCACGTCGGCCAGCCCCTTGTAGAGGTTGTAGTAGAGCGTGCCCTGGAAGGTGTCGCCGCCCGACAGAATCAGTGGGTTCATGTCCGATAGGCTGTACTGCTTGATCAGGGTGGCCTGACGGGTATAGCCGCCGTACATATTTTCCCCGATCTTGGTGGGGTCCACATGGCCGTGCAGATCGTCGGTGTGCAGAATGGTGACGGTCAGCGGCTTGGCGCTGGCGCTGGCGAGCAGGGCCATGGTCAACAGCAGGGCGATTTTTCTCATGCCCGCATTCTAACGGGTAGATGAAATGTATGGGAGATAAGCCGCTGGGCCGCTCACTCATGCAGCCACGCTATCAATGCCCGGTGACCGTTGCCGCCGGGGAGCTGAACCTCGGCGCTGACGATGTTCAGGCCACGTGCGAATACGTGGTCGATGCACAGGTTGGGCTGGGCAGAGGCGAAGGTGTGGCCCAGCCCTTGCCCAGCGGCGTCCCAGGTGTCGTCAAACTGGGAGGTCGGGGCGCGGTAGAGCTGTCCGCGCGGCGGGGTCTTGAAATCTCCGGCGACGATCAGCGGTCCCCGGACGGCGGCGGTCTCGCGCATCAGGATTTCAAGCTGGTTATGGCGGTTGTGGCGGGTGGTTTGCACCTGACCGTCGAGCACCCGGCTGAATATCACGACGGCCGGAAAGCGGCTGAGCGTGAGCATCGCCCGCCCATTTTTTCGGACCGCCCACTGGTCCAGTGCCGTCAGCATGAGCAGCGGCGCGGGCCAGGCCAGCAGCAGCACGGCAAGGTAATTCCAGCTCAAACGCCGCACCCTGACCACTGTGCCAGCCGGAAATGAGAACGAGAATCCTGAGACCGGGTTCAGTTCAGGCTGGGTTCAGCCCAGCAGTTCGGTCCAGAAGGCGATGCTGGCGCGCTCGTAGAGCAGCCCCATCTGGAGCGGCTGGGCGGCCGAGAGCGTGGGCGGCAGGCAGACGGACTGGCGCTCGTATTCGGCCAGCCGAGCGCGGTGCAGGGCCAGCTGCTCGGCGGCGAGTGCGCTCACCTGCTGCGGCGTGCCCTGCTCGGCAAAAAAGAGCTTGAGCAGTCCCAGGTCGCGCAGTTCGGGAAAGCCCGCCGGTTCCGAAAGCCAGTCTTGCAGCGCCGCCCGGCCCGCCTCCGTCACCTGATAGGTGCGTCTGCGCCGCCCGCTCGCCTCTTGGGTTTCTTCCAGCAGACCCAGCGCGGCCAGGCGCTGCGGCTCGGCGTACAGCTGCGAGCGCGGAAAGGTCCAGAAGTTGCCCACCGAGGTATCGGCCCAGCGCTTGAGGTCGTAGGACGTGCCAGGGCCGCACTGGCCGAGCAGGCCCAGCACGATGTAGGACGAGGGGCCGAGCGCCGGACTTGCATCACTCACCTCCGAAGTCTACACTTTCTTCAGACCGTCCAAACTAGACCATTTAAATTGGATGGTGGGGGGTCGGGGAGAAATCATGACGTCCAGCAAGATGCCGAACGAGACTGTGGCCGCCAGCGCCAGGCCAGTTACCAGGCGTGTGACCGCCCAACTGGAAGGCGACTTCGTGGTGTTCATGATCGGGATGCGGGTGAACCAGCCCTGGAAAGTGTCGGCCTGGCTGCCAGTGTTTCTGGCGATGCCAAAGATGATTGCAGAGCTGTCTAAGCACCCGGAACTCGGACTTCTCGGCGGGCGTTTTGCGGGTCTGACCCTGATTCAGTTCTGGCGCAGCAGTGAGCACCTCAATGCCTACGCCCAGTCACGCGAACACGTTCACCTTCCGGCCTGGCAGGCCTTCAACCAGAACGCGCGCAAGTCGGGCGGCGCGGTGGGCATCTGGCACGAAACCTACCGGGTGGCCGCAGGCCAGTACGAGACCGTGTACGTGGATATGCCCACCTTCGGGCTGGGTCAGGCGGGCAAGCTTGTAGAGGCCAGCGGGCGCAGGGCCACGGCGGCGGGGCGGATGGGCGGCGGGCCTGGGGGCGCTTAGCTAGACTTGGCCTTTTCCGCCGCCTGCATCGCCAGATACATCTGATACTGCGGCGCGCCGCCGAGCATGTTCTGGCCGCCGTCGACAGGCAGAATGACGCCCGTGACGTAGCTGGCCGCGTCCGACACCAGAAACAGGGCCGCGTTGGCGATGTCCTGCGGCACGCCGAAGCGGCCCAGCGGCACGGTGCGGGTAAATTGTCCGCGCGTCTTCTCGTCGGGAGCCAGACGTGCCATGCCCTCGGTGCCGTCAATCGGGCCGGGGATGATGGCGTTGACGCGCACGCCGCGCAGCCCCCACTCGATGGCCAGGGTCTGTGTCAGGGCGTCCACACCCGCCTTGGCCGCCACCACATGCGCCTGCATCGGCACCGGCACGCCGTAGGCGCTGATGCTCAGCACGTTGCCGCCAGGCGTCTTGAGGTGTGGGGCCGCCGCCTTGATGGTGTGGTAGGTGCCGATCAGGTCAATCTCCACCACCGTCTTGAAGCCGTTGGGCGAGATGCCGTCCACCGGGGCCGGGAAGTTGCCCGCCGCGCCTGCCAGCACGATGTCGAAGTCGCCGTGTGCGGCGACGGCCTGCGCCACTGCCGCCTGCATGGCCGCGAAGTCGCGCACGTCGGCGCTGACGCCAATGGCCCTGCCGCCGTCCGCCACGATGCCCGCTGCCGCGTTCTGGGCCTTCTCCAGATTGCGTCCCAGAATCGTGATCGCGCAGCCGTGCGCCGCGAAGCTCTGGGCGATGCCGAGGTTGATACCGCTGCCGCCGCCGGTAATCAGGGCGTGCTTCCCTGCCAGCAGATCGGGGCGGAAGGTGGAGGAGGCGGGGTGGGGCTGGGTCATGTGGCTCCTTGTGGTCGCGGTGTTTGGCTTGGTGGTGGCTGAGAAGGAGGTGGTGAGTAGACCGAAATTTCTTACTTCCGAAACGCCGCTGCTAACCCTTCTGCCGTCATATGCTGCGCATTCCAGTCCACCGCCTGACTCAGGCTTTCGGCATGGGGTAGGGCAGCGTTTAGCACTTTCTTGGTGCCTTCCAGCGCTTTCGGCGGCAGTGTGGCGAGATGGGCGGCCAATTGCTCGGCGCGTTCAAACAGCAACTCAGGAGTGTCCAGCACCTCCGTCACCAGGCCGATGCGCTCGGCTCTGGCAGCGTCTATCGGCTCTCCGGTGAGGGCCAGTTGTCTTGCCCAGCCCTGGCCCACGATACCGGGGAGGCGCTGGAGGCCACCCAGATCGGCGGCAATGCCCAGCCGCACTTCTGGCAAGCTGAAGCGGGCGTCCGCGCTGCACAGGCGGATGTCACAGGCCGAGATCAGTTCGGTGCCCGCGCCGATGCACCAGCCGTGCACAGCAGCGATCACCGGAATCGGCAGCGACGCAATGCCCTCGAAGGCCGTGTGCATCGGGGCGACCTGGGCACGGAACTTCTCCAGATTGCCGAGCGACTCGCCGATGCTCTGGGCCGACGACTTCACGTCCAGCCCAGCGCTGAAGAGTTCCTCGCCGCGAATGATAAGCGCCCTGGCTGAGCCGAGTTGAGGCAAGGCTTCGGCCATCTCGCGCCAGAAGACCGGTCCCATGCTGCCTTTTTTGGACACGATGGTCAGGGTGGCGACCTCACCCTGGGAGGTGAGCCGAATGGACTGATCACTCATGGGGAAAGTGTAGCGCGGGAAAGTGGACCGGATTTACCAGCAGATGCCCCTCAAGGTGCAAGCATGTTCATGGTCAGGTTGAGGGTCGCGCCGTAGTTGCCGCCGCGCACCCGCTGACCGGGCGGCACTTCAAGGGTCGGCGTGATGTTGAGGCTGGTGGAGGTCATGTTGCTGAGACTACGTTCAAACACGACGCTTCCAGCTTGACCATTTCCCCAGGGCTGGAGTCCCTGCATGCCCGGCAGCGAGATGCGGTAGAGCAAGTGCTCTAATCCGCTGGTCAGGGAGTGCATCCCGCCGCTCTCGCTCGGCGTGTCCAATGACACACTCACGTTGACATCGCTCGGCGTCTCGGCAGTACACGCCAGTGTCGCCACCGTTGGAGCGTAGATCAGCGCGGTGGGTGTCGTCCAGTAATACGTCGGCAGCGCCACGTCATTGGCTGACAGGATACAGCTTGTCGCCCCAGCCGCGCCCAGTGAGCCGAGAAGCGCGGCGGCGACCATAGATTTGTTCAGGGTGTGTTTCAGGGCAACAGCAAACCGGGTGAGGCTGTTCAGGGTGTACATGTGAAGTCCTTTGCCGTGTCATTAAGCGCGACTGTGCAGCGGCGTTTGCCGTCCTCACTTCTCAGTACTGCCGTGACTTCGCCGACGGGTGGCAACAAGATCTGCCCTGCTTCGTCAGCATAAAGCTGCTGGCCGCCAGGTAATTCCAGTGTGCTGTACGCTGCCAGTTCGGTGGCCGACCAGCGGACGGGCACGAAGCGGGAACGAGTGAAATTGCCCCGCCAGTCGTATACCGAGACGCCAACTTGACTGAGATTCAGGCTGAGGCTGGCCTGGTGGTAACTGATTTCAATCGGCAAGTCGTCTTCATTGACGCGCACGTCAAGCGGCGTTTGCAGATTCAGGCCGGTCAGTACCAGATCACCTTGAGGATTGGTCAGGCCACGGACTACGCCATTGAGACTGATCGGCACGTCCCCGATGCCCGTTCTGAGGAGCAGCGCCGCAACGCCGGTCTGGTCACTGGCACTGCTGATCTGGCCGCCGACGGCTATCAAGCTCCCTGAGATGCGGGCCGCCACTGTGCCGTTGGTGCTGGCCGCCACACCGCCCTGTACTCCCCGGTTAAATTCGTAGGCTGCTGAGAGTTCACTGGGTGCGCTGTAGCGCAGACTCAAGCGGTCTGGGCCGATGGCGCGGTTGTAATCCAGCGTGGCCGTGTAGTCGGGCGCGGCACCGGCTGTCTGGGGAGCGCCTACTGCGGCCGAAGCGCTCAGGCTGCTGACATTGTCCAGGCGGTAGCGGGCCTGTAAGCCGAAGCGCAGGCGTCCGGTACTGCTGAATTCGCTGGATAGGGTGGCACTGGCGCGCTCAGTTTGCCACTGCACTGCTGCTTGTCCGGCGATGGTGCCTGACAGTCGGTATTCGGCTTTGCCAAGCAGGGCAATCTGCGGACTGAGTACCCAGCTGCCGTCAAGACCCAGCGCCGTTTGCTCGTTGTGCTGCTGAAAGTCAGGACTTTGGGTATAGGTTCCGTAGATCGCCGCCTGAGCCCGGTCACCTGCCAGACTGTAGCGGGCGGTGTAGACACCATTTAGTTGGTTGTTTTCGAGGGTGCTGAGATCGGCGCTGATGCTGGCCGTCTGACTCAAAGAAGTGGGGCCGGACTTGAGCGGGTTGAGCGTGGGGCTGGTGTGTTGAAGCGTGGTGTAGTAGGCGGCCACATTCAGGTGGCGGCGTGTGCCGACCAGTTCACCGGCCAGTTGTGCGGTGAACTGCGGCGTAATGAGCAAATTGGCGTTGACGACCGCTGTCAGCCCATCACCCTGTTGCCAGCCCGTTGCTCCACTGATACTGAAACTCCCCGCCCGGTTGAGATTGGGCAGTTGATAGGCAAAGCGTTGGGTCTGAGTTTGGCTGCCGACGCGGTACCGCACTTCAACCTCGCCCTGAAGGGTTTGAGGCTGCAAGCCGCGCAGCGTCAACTGGCCTGCGGGTGCCTGGAACGCCTGAACGGTGCGGCCATCCAGCAGCACTTCAATGTCGCTGTCGGCGGGCAATTCAAGCGTGATCGGCGGCACCTCGTTCGGAAGTAACCGGGCGTAGTCAGCCTGCACGCCCAGCGCGGCAGGCTGCGCGGCGATGCCAGTGCGCCCAAAGACTCCAGCGCTGAACTGCGGCGAGAATTGCCAGGCGGCGCGGGCGTTGAGCCGCTGACTGAAGGTAGTGCCGCTATAGAGTTGGCGGTAGCCGAATTGAGTACTAAGCGGCCCGCGCAGATACTGGGCGTTCAATTCGCCCTGTTCGTTGAATTGATTGCTTTTCAGATTGCCGTCGGCGGCCAGGCTATAGCCCAGTTGCCACAAACCGATATTGCTGGTGCGCGTCAGCGGCTGAATCTGGAGAAGCTGCATGGAGCTGCCCAACACATCAAAATTGGCTGCCACATTGAGGGTCAGGCCCAGGCGGTCAAGCTTACGAACGACTTCAGGCCGTAGTGGCACGTAGCGCTCGCCCTCGCAGACCTCCACCGCGCCGCCGTAGTTGCGTTCAGACACTGTCAGCGCGCTCAGCGGCAGCCAGAGCTGCTGATCAGGGGTGAGATACACGACCTGCACACCCCGGTCTGTGCCGCCGATCATCAGTTGAACCAGTAGACTTTCGCCCGAAAAACAAGTGTCGCTACTGGTGGACGGCCCATTGGCCAAGTCCTGACCAGGCCCGCCTTGTGCCGAGGCGGGCATTACGAGGCCGCTGCACAGACTCAGGGTCAGGGCCATCCACGCCCGTTTGCTCCACTGAACATGCTGCTGAACCTGTCGGGCAGCCATATTAAGGCGCACGTAAAGTAAACTGCTGAACCGCTTGGTTCTGAGTAAATTGCAAACCGACTTCCGCCGTCGTGGGGGCAGCGCCGCTGACTGCAAAGCGCATCGAGCCGCCCCCCAGCAAGTTGAAAGAAGGCACTTCAAGTTTCTGGCCGTCCACGCTCAGCTCCACGTCGGTCAGGGTGGTATAGAGGTTGCCACTGTTGGACGCCACCACCGCCAGGCCGTCACTGCTGCGCTCCAGGGCAAAGCTCAGTTTTGGTGCTGCGCCCACCGCAGACAGCATCAGTGGCAAGCTGAGCCGGTAGAGCGTGGTGATCTTGACGGAGCCGTCTGGCCCGTCTACTGCCTGGGGCGGCAATTCCTGAATAAAGACCCGGTAAGCATGTTCGTTGGTGTCTGCGGCGTTGCCACGCCGTGCGATCCGAATGGTCTGTTCCTGGCCGGGCGTCAGGGTAAAACCACTTGGATTGACAATCAGATCGCGGGTGGGGGCATAGAGATCTTCGCCGTTCTGTGTCCATTGATTGAGTTCAAGCCTGAAGCTGGCGGTTTGATCCGAGACATTTCGCAGGGTCAGCGAAGTGGCCCGCTGGTTGCCCACCATTTTCAGCGAAATTGGCGCAAACGACAGGGCGGTGGCCGCCTGAGCAGACGGAACAGCCAGGGTGAGCAAGCTCAGGCCAACCAGGCAGCGCCCCAGTATAGAGCGGTTGATACGGCTCACAAACCACATAATTCCTCCCGAAAAGCCAAGCTTTGTATAGATCAGACCGATAGAATAACAAGAACAGAGTAAACTTCTTTTCTTTTAAATTTCTTTCAAGCGCCAGTCGAACCCAACTGTCCGGAAATTTCTGGGTCATACCATTCTAAATACTCTAAATACAGCTTGGACATTGAAGGGAAGCCGTCTAATGAATAGCGGCTTCCCTTCAATGTCCAAGCTGTGACGACATCAAAATGCTGAGGCCGTTTCTATTCTTGATCTTAAAATCAGGGGGTCGAGGCCA
The DNA here is from genome assembly GCF_025244745.1 of Deinococcus rubellus. Lineage (NCBI taxonomy): Bacteria > Thermotogati > Deinococcota > Deinococci > Deinococcales > Deinococcaceae > Deinococcus > Deinococcus rubellus. The sequence continues at coordinate 230,096 of NZ_CP104213.1, read as the reverse complement.
ACACAGACAGGGTGACTGTGGCAGTGCCGGTGTAGCTGCCCTGAATGTTGTCCTGGACAGGTTTGGGGACCGATACCGTCAGGGTTTTAGTGTAGCCAAGGAGGGTGTTGGCAGCGTTACCGGCACCTGAGCTTTCATCACCTATGCTCTGTCCAGTGACCGTGGCGGTGAGGGTTTTCGTGCCGGTCTTGGTGGACGAGTTGGTCAGGGTAATCGGGGTGGGACTCACGTCCACCCGGAAGTTTGCGCCGGTATTGCACATCACGTTGACAGTGGTGGTGCCTGTGGCTGCGTCGGCTGACTGCGTCCAGTACATCACCGGAATGGTCACATCGCCGGGCTGACTCATGGTGCAGGCGTCGCCCACAGTCGCATTGATCTGAAAGCTGTTGGATTGGCTGCCGGTACCGTTCTGGGTCACGGGTCCAGTGGCGGGGACGGCGAAGGCGGCGGAGGTGAGCAGGGCGGCGGCAAGAACGAGATATTTCATATGGACTCCTGAATAGAGAGAGGGCGAGTGGTTGCGGGGTCAGTGGCTGGAGTCAGGTTTAGGGAGCCACAACGGTCAGCGTTACGGCGACGGTGGTGCTGTATTGCCCGCCGCGCTGAAAGCGGGTGGGCTTCGTCACGGTGACGTTAATAGGAAAGGTGCGTCCACCAGCAGTATTGCTGTTATCTAATGGTCTTAAGAATCCAGCAGGCTGCCCGGAGACAAAGGGCCTGTTAAAGAGGTTGTTGGCAACGACAATCGCAGGCGGAGCCACAACAACCACCAACGGAATAAGCTCACCGCTTTTTGTCAGGGTGACAGGCTCCGAAACTCCCAGCTTGTACTTGGCACCAGTATTGCAGTTAATTGTCACGTCGGTGTTGCCGTTGACCGTGTTGGCCGACTGCGTCCAGTACAGCGGGCCGACATTGACATCAGCGGCCTGACTCATGGTGCAGGAATCGCCCACGCTAGAGTTTACGCCGAAGGTGTTGAAATTGCTGCCGGTGCCTTGCTGAGTCACCGGAACGGCCAGGCTGGAGCAGCAGGCCAAAGCGAGGAGTGTTGTCAAACTTTTTTTCATCATGCCAAGACCTCATAACGCTCTCTATGGAGCGTTTGAACAAAACAGAGCGTGTTTAGATCGCTGGGCGTCAAGTACTTGAGCTTCTTCAGCTTAATAGAGCAGTCTTACATTGGTCTCAATTTTTGGAGACCCAGCTACACACACAAATGTGAAATTATCGTCACTTTGAGAGTCCGGCTCGAAAATCGTGGCGCAACATGTTGTAGGAAGGCAGAGGTGGAGCGGAGGTCGGTGGTTGACCCCACTGCACCTCACCCCACCCGCTCTGCTCCAAAAACCCGCCCTGGCTGCCGGTACTCATCCTGCGCGGCCACCAACTGAATCTCACGGCTGCCAGCGGCGTGGGTCATTTCCAGCAGAGCGTAGAGAGCGCTGGTACTCAGGCCCAGCGCCTCGCCCGCCTGCCCGCTTGCGAGGTACTGGCCCAGAAACAGCGCGGCAATGGCGTCCCCAGTGCCGTTGCGCGGCGGATCGAGCGCCAGCATGGGCGTGCAGCACAGCCACGCGCCCTCGCCCGTCACGGCCAGCGTCTCGATGCTGTCCGGCGGCGCGTCCACCCGCACCAGGCTGGTCACGACGACCACGCGGGGGCCGCCCTCGCGCATCCGGCCTCGCAGTTCCTGGGCGGCGCTGAGGGCCTCGGCCAGTGTTCGCACGGTCCGCCCGCTCAGCAGTTCCAGCTCGAACTGATTGGGTGTCAGAATGTCGGCCTGCGGCACGGCCTGGGCCGCGATCAGCTCCGGCAGTTCGGGCCGCACGAACACCCCACGCCCGTAGTCACCCATCACCGGGTCGCAGCAGTAGAGGGCGTCCGGGTTGGCGGCCCGCACCCGCTCCACTGCGCCGATCACCGCCCCCACCGTGCCCTCGCTGCCCATATAGCCGCTCAGCACCGCGCTGCAGCTCGGCAGCACGCCCCGCGCTTCGATACCGTCAATCAATTCGGCCACCACCTCCGGCGCGAACACCTGTCCGGTCCATTCGCCGTAGCCAGTGTGGTTGGAAAACTGCACGGTGTTGATGGCCCACACCTCGAAGCCCAGCCGCTGAAGTGGAAAGACAGCGGCGGCGTTGCCGACATGCCCGTAACTGACCCACGACTGGATGGAGAGGATGTTGCGCGGCGGGGTAGGGGGGAGGGTGGTCATGCAGGCAAGATAGCGCCGCGCTCCGGTGGGCCGGGCCGCCGGGCCCAAGTGGGGCTGAGACGACGCCCGCTTACGGTGTGCAGGGGTCCACGCCGGGCCGGGTGGTGCGGGTAAACTGGCAGCCGTATTTGGTGTCGGCCACCACGCCGGGCGTCATCACGTCGTCTCCGGCAGGTTTGGGACCGCCGCTGGCCCATTTCATCCAGTCGTTGAAGGCTTCCACCAGTTCCGGCCCCACGAACTCGCAGTGCCCCGCCGCCCGGATGGCCCGCTGCACCAGCAGCCCCGACGTGCCGTTTTGCTGCGCCATCTTGAGGTAGTGCTGCTCGTGGGCAAAGGGCACGTAGAAGTCGCCGAGCGTGTGCATGGTCAGCACCGGCACCTTGAACTGGGCGTGAATGGCCGGGAGCCAGCGCAGGCCGTCGGCGCGCGGCAAGTTGGCGCTCGGATCGGCGGTGGTGCGCAAGACCGCTTGGTTGTAGGCGACTTCGGCGGGTGTGGGCGTGTCGCCCTGGGTCCAGCGGTACACCGCGCCCTGGTTGCCGTAAGAGTTCTTGGTCAGGATGCCGCTCAGTGTGCCGTCCGAGCCTCCGGTACTCAGCACCGCGTCCTGCAAGGCTCCCACCCGGAAGCCGAGGTCGAAGACCGGACGCGGGCCGCCGGTCAGGTTCAGGGCGATGTCGCGCAAACGGGTGCCCTGCACGGTGTTGGGTGTCCACAGATCGCCGCTGCTGTCACTGAAGAGACCTGCTTTGATGTCGGGCAACAGCGTCTGAAACCCGCTGGCCGGAGACGTGCTGGGGCCGTAGCCACCGAGTTCCTGGGCGTTGAGGGTGTAGTCGCCCAGCCACTGAAACTCGTAGGGCGGATCGAGCACCGCGCACAGCGGCATGGAGGCGGCGTAATTGACCTTGTGCCTGGCTGTCGCCAGCGTTTCGGCCTCTACGGCGGCGGCGGCGACGTTGCCGCCCATCGAGACGCCCATGATGTAAGTTGCCGTCGGCGCAGCGTACTTGCCCTGCGTCAGCGCGGCGAACTGCTGGGCCAGGGCGTTGGTGTCCTCGATGCCCGATCTCACGTCGTAGTAGTTGGACGAATAGCTCGAGGCGGCCCAGGCGTAGCCCAGCGACACCAGGTACTCGCGCAGCGCGGGCGGACTGACCGTGAGTGCCGCGCCCATCCCAGCGTAGCCGTGCGCGTACATCACCAATTTGCCGTTCCACTTCTCCGGCACTTCGATCAGATAACTGGCCTGGCCGTGTTCGCCCGCGTACAGTCCCTTGTAGAGCGTGGCCCCGGCGATGGAGGGCGTGGTGGGCAGCGCCGCCGTGAAGACCCGCGTATCTTGCTCGCGGCCCGGCTGTGCGGCGGTATTCAGGACAGGGGCGCAACTGGACAGCAGCAGCAGGGTGCCGATCAGCAGGGTCGTGGCGCATGGACCAATCAGGTTCATGAATCCTCCCAGAAGTGTGGTGATGTGCTGGAAGTATTAGAAACCCCGACCAAGCTGCTGTCAAACGCCCTCCTTTGAGTGAAGAGGGTCGTTATTGTGCAATTTTAGGATTAATCGTGAAGGAGGCTTATTTTTTTGGCAGTCCTCGGCCCAGATACGATCCCAGGGCCACGCCCAGGCCAATACCGATGGCCAGGCCGCCCGCGCCGAAGCGGGTCAGGCCCATCAGGGCGAAGCCCAGTGCCGCGCCGATGGCAATGCCTGTGCCCATTGCCTGACTCTTGGTTTTGAAGTTCATGGCCTGACTATAGAAATGACAGTTGAGCGCTTTGTGAGCGCCCGTGAAGGCCGCGTCTCAGCTGTCCAGCCTCACCTGCGCCACCTGGCATAGCATCCGGAACGTCTGGAACAGGTGGTAGGCGTCGGGGCTGCTGTAACCCACCGTCACGGCGTCCACGCGGGTCACGCCGGGAACGCGCCCGGCCTGATCAGCCCTGGCCTGATGGTCGAAGGAGAGCTGCACGCTGGCCGGAAAAATGACCGTGAACGGCCTGGCAGTGGCGGCCTGCTGCACCGCTGCCCTCGCGCCCGCCTGAATCTGGCGGCACGCCTCGGCGGGGTGCAGATGCACGGCGCTGAACATGCTCAGCCCTTCCTTGACCGCCACGCCGACCACATCTGCGCCCAAGTCGTCCTGCACCTGCCTGACCGCGATGTCGTCGCCACTGACAAACACCGTCGGCACGCCGTAATGTCCGGCCAGCAGCGCGTTGAGGTACGGCTCGCCCGCCTGCACGCCGTTGATCCGCACATCGCGCACGTTGCCGTTCCAGGTATGGGCCAGCGGCGCACCCTGCGTTCCGGCGCGGGCATGGTAACCCACCATCAGGAGCGCCGCCACGCCGCTCTCCTGCACGCCCTGCACCATGCTCAGGGGACGGTCGTTGCCGGAAATAAAGCGCACCCGCTCGTCTAAGTAGTCGGGCAGCAGGTTCCGCATGGTCTCGTGCGAGTCGGCGATCAGTACGCCTTCGGCTCCCGCCTCGAACGCGCCCAGTGCGGCGGCGTTGGCCTCACGGGTCATCTGGATGCGGGCGCGTTCGTACTCGCCTGCGTTGACCAGGCCACCAAATTCGGGCGGACTGACCTGCACCCACGACGCCACCCCGCACACGCCTTCCATATCCACGCTGATGACGACATTCATAGCGCTGAGCGTAGCGGGCAGGCCCTACATTAAGCAAATGACGACTCTTCAACGGGTGGAAGCTGCCCTGGCCGCGAGCTGGCGCGGGTATCCGGGTGAGTGGGCGACGTTTGGCCCGCTGAGCGCCCTTTACGCTGGCCCTGGTCTGCCGATCAACGTCGCGCTGGGGCAGACCGATCAAGGGGATGCACTGGAGTATCTGCCGCAGATAGAGACGTTCTTCGCCGCCCATTCGCATCCCGCCTCAATGCTGCTGCACTCGCACGCGCACCCGGCCCTTGTTTCGGCGCTGGCGGCCAGACACTACCATCTTGACTATCTGCTGCACGCCTACGCCCGCGAAGTGTCCGGCGAGTGGCCCACGCCAGTCTTCGAGATTGAGGAGGTGACGCCCAGTGAGTGGGCCGAATTCACTCCGCTGGCCTTCGGGCCGGGCAGCCAGGAAATGATGCAGGTCAATGCCGGGGTGCCGGACGTGATGCGCCTGGGCGTCAAGGTGGGTGGGCAGTGGGCGGGCTTCGGGGCCGTGACGGTTTTGCCCGATCAAGGCGGCGGCGTGGCCCTGCTGTTCAGCGCGGCGACCCGGCCCGAGTACCGGGGCCAGGGCATTCAGACGGCTTTGCTCGCGGCCCGCCTGCAAGTTGCCCATGACCAGGGCGCGGCGCTGGCCGCTGTGGACGTATCGCCCGGCAGCGTCAGTGAGCGCAACGTGCTGCGGGCAGGCTTTGGGCTGGTCGGGACGCGGCTTAACTTCGTGAAAGTTCAGACCTGAATCCTGTGCCCCGCGCTTCTCAGCGCCGTCTGCGCCTCGGTCAGCCGCTCGCGCTTGACCAGCACGTAATCGGTATCGAAGGTGGACATGGCAAAAATGCCCACTCCGGCGTCACGCAAAGGGTTCAGGACCGCCGCCAGGATGCCCGTCAGGCCAAAGTCAAACGGGCCGTGCAGCTTGAAGGCCACCCAGCCGGATGCGTGTGTTGTGCCTTCCGGCAACAGGTGGGCCTCGCACACCAGCGAGAGTTCGTCCTCGCTGCGGGTCAAGCTGAAGAAGGAGCCGGTCAGCAGTGCAGCAGGCAGATCAGCAGCAGGCGGCCACTGCGCCACCGCAAATTCGGTGGGATCAGGGCCGCCCAGCAGGGACAGCGTGAGTTGAGGTGACATGGGGCCCACTCTAGGGCAGGTTTACTGTCCCTTGGCGAGACGTTCCAGCACCAGCCGCGACACGGTCTTGAGCGTTTCGAAGACGCCCCGGCCCTGATCGGCCACCGCTTCGTGCCACTGCAACTCGTGCTTGGGGTCGATCACGGCGCGGATCATCTCGGTGCTGAGCGCGCCGTCGAGGTCACGCTTGTTGATCTGGAGAATCATCGGCACTTCCTTAACGTCGATGCCGTGCTCCAGGAGGTTCTCGCGCAGGTTACGCATACTCTCGGCGTTGGCGCGCAGGCGGTTGGGGGCGCTATCAGCCACGAAGACAATGCCGTCCACGCCGCGCAGAATCAGTTTGCGGCTGGCGTTGTAAAAGACCTGTCCGGGTACGGTATAGAGGTGGAAGCGGGTTTTGAAGCCCTGCACGCTGCCGAGGTCGAGTGGCAAAAAATCAAAGAAAAGGGTGCGCTCGTCCTCGGTGGCCAGCGAAACCATCTCGCCGCGCAGGTGGCCCGGCACTTTGGCGAAGACCTGTTTGAGGTTGGTGGTTTTGCCGGACATGCCGGGACCGTAATACACGATCTTGCAGTTGATTTCGCGGGCGGCGAAGTTAATGGTACTCACGTCATTCCCCTTTGGGCCAAGGCCGCGCGGCGAGGCGGGCGAAACGGTGAACGGAGCCAGGAAAATCCCTGAGCGGTGGGCGGCATTCAGACCAGACCGGAATCAGCCGAGCAGATCGTCGAGCATCGAGACGGCGTTGCTGCCGAAATCCGCGTCGAATTTGATTGGCGGCGCTTCCTTGAGGGTTTTCATGATTTCGTTCAGGGTCGTGATGGTTTTCTTGGCGTGCAGTTTGACCCGGCCCAGCGGTACGCTGCTGTCGAAAATGAGGGTGAGGAGCGCCATATCGCCCACCGACTCGACGTAGATCGCGCCCTGCTCGCCTTGGTGAATCTGCTCACTGAAGGTGCGCTCACCGAGCATGTTGGCCAGCGCGGCAGTTGCGGCGGCGTTGGAGGCCACCAGAGTCGCCACCGAATCGAGGGCGGGTGGGCGGGGTGCCCACAGCGCTTCTTTGTGAGACAGCACGAAGCCCTTACGGTCAACCAGGAGGCAGTAGCGGACGCCTGTGGCTGCGAGCAGGTGTTCGACTTGCGTCTCGACCTGATCGAAGGCGTCACCGTACAGCGCGAGAGAAGGCTCAATCATCGAGGGGCAGTATAAAGAGGGCGTTCTTACAAGAGGCGTACAGATTTCGGGCAGGCAGTCTCATCCAGTCCCAGTCCCTGATAAGACTTGCCGGAGTGGATTGTGGGGCGGCGTGGCTCATCTGGGCGGTGAGGGCAGCCGCTACACTGCCCAGCGTGAAGAGCTTGCTCCCCCTGACGCTCCTGCTGTCGCTGCTGAGCGCCGCCGCCGCCGCGCGTCCGGTGGCCATCGGCGGCGTGCCGACCAGCCCAGTCATCGAAACCAAACTGCTTTCGGGCGGGCGCGAGGGGCTACCGATCTGGTTTTTGCCGCAGTTGGGGCTGCAGACCCGCAACGACCCGCAGGACGTGTGGCTCAGTTACGGCGCGCGCAGTCTGCGCTACACCGTCCAGGGCGGCTGGCAGGCCAGCGGCTTTGTGCTGGCCGCGCCGCTGCCCGCGCCGGAGCGCTCCGGCGCGGGTGGCAGCCTGCACGTGGGTCTGGAGGTGCTGCGGGCACTGGGATTGCCGCTGGGGGGCAGTGCCCAGCGTCTCGACGTGCGGGTGGCGCGCCCCAGCGTTGACGTCCCCGAGCCGCCCGTGCCGCAGGTGGCTTTCCAGGCGGCTCCGAAGGCGAACACAGCCAAAGTGGACATGGCCAAGACAAATACAGTCAAGACAAACACGGTCAAGGTGGCGGTCAAAATTACGCCGACGGCCACCCCTGCACTGACCAGCACCGGACAGACCAACCCAGTTCAGGCCAATCCAGTCAAGGCGGCCACCAAAGCTGCTGCCCAGTCGCCTGCGCCGCTGGTGGCCCACAGCCCGGCCCAGCCCAGCTCTGTCCAGGTCAGCCGGGTGCCGACCCCCCCGTCCGCGTTGAGAAGCGCCAGTGTGGTGCCGACGCCGCTGCCGACTGCGCCCGGCCTTCCGGCGAAGGCCGTGCCCGCATCCGTCCAGCCGACACCAAGACAGCCGACTCCGGTCCAGACTGTACCGACCCAATCGGCACCGACGCAGCCTGCCCCAGCTCCGCCGCCCGCAGCGGACATTGCCCCGGCACCGATGCAGCCCGCTGCCCCGAGCGGCCCCCGGATTGTGGGGGTGCGCTCCAGTCTCACCACCGTCCGCAATATTCAGGTGCAGCGGCTGGTTATCGACCTGAGTGGCCCCGCCACCTACAACGCCCGCAATGAGCGCGGCGGCGTGACCCTCTTTTTGCCGCAGGCGAGTGCAACTCCCGGCGTGCAGACCCTGGAGAGTGGCGATACCCTGACCTTCGCGCCCGACGAGCGCGGCGTGACGGTGCGGCTCGACGCGGGCGGTGGCCAGAGCCAGGTGATGACCCTGGACGACCCGGACCGCCTGGTCATCGACACGGCCACCAGCCTCAGCGCCGACGTGCCGCCGCCCATCAAGGAGGACGCCCTGCCGGACGGCGTGAGCCTCAACGTGTTCGGCGGCCTGTCGCTGCTGAGTTTCGATGCCAGCCGCTACGCGCCGCACGTGGTCACGGCCCCCAGCGGCGCGGCACTAAGCGTCGCCGAACTGGTGCGGCGCGGCGGCGGGGTCGCGGGCGTCAACGGCGGCTATTTCGATCCGCCCAGCAGCCTGCCGGTGGACTTCGTGGCGGCGGGCGGCAAACTGCTCGCCGCCAGCCTGGAACGGCGCGGCACGGTGGGTTTCGACGCGCGCGGCGCAGCCCTCTTCGGCTTTCCGCGCCCGCGCTACATGCTTTCCGGCGCGTTCGGCAGCCTGACGGTCAATACCGTCACCGCCCGGCCCGCGCCCACACTGCTGAGCGCCTTCGTCGGCGACGGCAAGGCAGCGGTGGGTGGACCGGGCCTGCTTACTTTGACGCTCAATTCGGCAGCCACCAACGTGCTGCGCGCCGACATGAACGGCACGGTGCCCGCTGCCGATCTGATCAGCCTGACGTTCGACCCGGCCCGCTTTCCGCAGTTGCCGCGCACGCCGGGCAGCCCGCTGCAAGCCGTCCTCAATTACCAGTCGCCCGACTGGCAGAACATCCGCGAGGGCCTCAGTGCGGGCCCGATGCTGATCCAGGGCGGCCAGATCGTCCTCAATCCGGCCCGCGAAGCCTTCGACGTGCTGAGCGGGGTGTGGCGGCCCACCCGCCAGGTGGCGTTTGCCATCTACAAGGGCCAGCCCACCCTGGCGTTTCTGGAGTTCGGCACCCCCGAAACCTTTGCCCGCGCCCTGCACAGTGCCGGGGTGCAGGACGCCCTGCGGCTGGACAGCGGCTCGAGCGCCACCGTCTTCGTGTCGGGCGGCTATCTGGGCACCGGGGGCTACCTCAATACGGTCTGGAGCCGCCCGGTCCCCAACGCCATCGTCCTGGTGCCTGTCAGTACGACGGGGGCGATGGGAGCAGGCGGCAAGGTCAAGTAGAAAGTCGCGGCCTTTCCCGCTGCCAGATCAGTCGCCTGCGCCCACCTTCGCCAGCAGCCGCTCGTCTTGCTGGGCTAGTTCGAGGATGTGGTAGCCGTAGGCGTTAATCACCTGCGCGCCGCTGGCCTCGTCGGTGTACGACACCTTCTTGCCCTCGTACTCGTGGATGTGGCCGTGAACGACCAGTTTGGGGCGGCGCTTCTCGATGAAGCCGCTGATGAATTCGCAGCCCCGGTGGGCGTAGTCGCTGCCCGCGTGCGGTCCCGTCGGCGGCGCATGCGTCAGGAAGATGTCCACGCCGCCGCGCGCCTGCCAGGCCAGTTTGCCCAGTCCCCAGCGTGCCTGCGCGGCGGTGTACTGGTTCTCGCCGTCGCGGTAACGCGGCACCCCACCCCAGCCCGCGATCCTCAGACCCGCCGCGCTGATGACCCGCCCATCGGCGTTGATGACACCCTGCGGCAGATGCCGCCCTGACCCTTCGTTGATGTACTCGTCGTTGTGGTTGCCCGGCACATACACCACCGGCACCGTCAGGGTCGTGGCCAGAAATTCCAGAAAATAGCCGGGAATGTCGCCTGCCGAGAGCACCAGGTCGAGTTCGGGCAGGCCCTGCGGAAAGCCGTTTCGGTACACGTAGGGATGCACCATGTCGGCCACCAGCATGATCCGTTTGGTGATCTGCCCAGCTGACAAAGAGCCGAGTGGGCGCGGCTGGGTCTGGAGGTGGGTGGAGGGCTGAACAAAAGACGTCATGGGTAAGGGCTCCTGCCCGGAGACGGCCTATCGGTGGACCTGCCGTCAACGGAACTGCTGCGCTGATCGCCGCATGAACGCGACTATTCTTGTAAATCACCGGGGCTTTTGTCCGGTCAGTCTAGCGCGTTTGGACCTGTGACGGGTGTCTATTGCAAAATCTTAAAGATGCCTGGCTTCCCTTCCGCGCTCCCGGTTCTCCGCACTCCGCGTCTGCTTCTCTGGCCGCTCTCCCGAGAAATGGTCGCCGGGCAACTGAAGGGCCAGCCGTTTGTTCTGGCATTGCCAGAGGTCGGCCCGGTCCACTTTGATACCCAGTGGCCCAGCGGCGCGCTGGGATTTTTCCCCGGCTGGGCTGAGCATCCCGAATTGATCAGCGGCTGGGTCATCGTGCAGGCCAGTGAAGCGGTGGGCACGATCGGCCCCAAGGGTCCGTTGACGGGTGCAGTAGACATCGGCTACGGGCTGCGGCCCCAGAGCTGGAACCAGGGTGTGGCCAGCGAGGCGGCCCAGGCCGTGTCGGTCTGGTTGCTCTCACTGCCGCAGGTGGAGCGCGTGACAGCCGATACCGCCATCAGCAATGCCGCCAGTGCGCGGGTACTGGAGAAGGCGGGCTTTGCCGAGATCGGGCGCAGCTTCAGTGAGGAGGACGGTGAGCTGCGGCTATGGGCCAAAGTGAAGACCAGTTATGCGGATTCCGATTAGATCGTGTTCAGCGTTTGGGTGCTGGACGCGATTTAATCTGACCGATGGGAGTAGGAAAAGATACTGGTTCTGCGTTGTGGAAGTGCATCCCGCGCTTTTTGCGGGATGCACTGGAATTAATCAGAATCAGTATTAGCCGTACTGGGCCTTATGTCGCTGCTTCAGCTCGGCGTACTTGGGGTTGGCCGCCGCCTCGTCCCATCTGGCCTTGAAGATGCGGGCCGACTCGGCTTTCACCGGGTCCTCGGGACCGCGCGGCAACTCAAGGCGGCCATGTGCGCCGCTGACGCCTTTCTGGTCGTCCGGTACGGGCCCGTCATACTTCTTGCCGCCTTTGTGGTTGGCGTAGCGTCGCGCACGGGTATAGCCCATCTGAAGGAACTTGCGGGCCATATCTGCGCCCACGAAGTCGCCCGCCGCCAGGTAGTCCAGAAACAGCCGGGAGATGGCCTCGCTACTCTCCCGCGCCGCCTCGGGGGTGGCGAAGCGCCAGTGCGGCAAGATCTCCGATTTGTAGGGCTGCACCAGCAAGACGCCCTGCTCGCCCACGCCGATCCGGTAAAGCTCGGGATGCACCCGCAGATCGAGTTCAGCGTAATGGAGGGTGTAGTCGAATTTCTTCGTGGGCCTGTCTGCCTCTTTTTTATCCGGCTTTGCCTTGTCTGCCTTCATCACGGCTCCAGAAAATGAAAAAGCGGAGGTTGCCCCCCGCCCCGTTCGCGCCCGTCTTCAGTTCAGCTGCTCGTCGTCCATCATCGCCTGAAGCATCCAGCGAATCTTGTCGATGGTGGCCGCGTAGCCGTTGTACATATCGGAGGTGGAGTGGTCTTTGGCGTCGTCCACCGTACCGGAGTCGTCGCGGTAGCCCTTGCCCACCCGGCTCAGGTCAGCGACCAGATCGGCCACCTGGGTGCGGGCGTCGCGCACCGTCTCGGTGGGCACCCGCACCACGCTGTACTTGTCGAGGTCGCTCGGCGCGTTCTTGGGGCTGCCGCCCAGCGCGACCAAGCGCTCGGCCTGCTCGTCGATGCTGGGGAAGATCTCGTCGATGAAATCGTCGTAGGCCAGGTGAAGGTCGCGGAAGAAGCGGCCCCGGATATCCCAGTGGTACTTCTTGAATTTCAGATACAGGCAGATGCTGGTCGATAAGTTGCGCTGCAAGGTCTCGGCGACGATGCCGAACTGCGCCTCAGTGAGGTAGTGGTGGTTGACCAGCTGATTGAATTCTCCGCCCTCATGCGCGGCGTCGGTTCGCTGGCCCACCGAGGCCTCGGCGGGGGAGAGGGCGCTATGAACGTCTTCCACGATCAGCGGGGCAGCCTTGCTCTTGCCGGGTTTGGCGCGGGCGGGCGCGGCTGAACTGCCTCCAGCGTTTGCGGCGGCGGACTTGCTGCTTTTCTTGGTCATAGATTCAACTTACCCCCGCTCCTGCGCCCCGCAGATGACGTGCCCGTAAGGACACCTTTAAGTGTGGAGGTTTGATGGAGAACAGGTCAGACCGCACCGAAAAGGAGTTCGTTGTCCTGCACCTCCAGCCTCACGGCACCGAGGTGGGCGAGTTCGGCGAGGTGGGCGCTGATCACGCTGCGGTTGAGGACGACTGCGCCGGGGCTGGTCATCTGGATGCCCAGCGCGTCGCAGACCCGCTTGAGGGCCATGTCCACCGTGCAGGCGTCCCAGACGGCGGCCAGCACCGCCCCGGTGACGGCCCCGAACGCCGCCAGATTGACCGCAACCAGCCCGGCCAGATCTTCGGTGGGGTGGCCGTGCCCCGGCACCGTGAAGCGCACATCCGGCACATCCAGCAGACTGGCCGCACTGGTCTTCAGGGCGGCGCTGTCCACGCAGAAGGTCAGCGGATGCTTGGCGAGCGGCTCCTCGCCGAACAGGGCGTCGGCGGCGTAGAGCACGTCCCCGAAGCGCACCGCAAACATCTGCGAGGCGTGGCCGGGCACGTCCAGCAACTCCACCGTGACGCCGCCGAGGGTGACATGGCCCGCTTCCACTGCCTGCGCCGGACTCGCGGGGGCCAGCAGGAATTTGGTCTGGAGCGCCCTCGGCGGATGCGCGCCGTAGAGATACAGCGGCTCCAGCAGCGGGTTCTGAATGATGGCGGCCTCGAAAGGCGGGGCGGAGATCGGCAGGCCCGGAAATCTCTTGAGGAAGGTGGCATTGCCGCCGTGGTGGTCGGCGTGTGAGTGGGTGTTGAGGATGGCCGTCGGCGTCAGCTTTCCGGCTTCCAGGGCGCGCAGGAGCTTACGTGCGTGCGAATCGTCGAGGCCGGTATCGACCACCAGCACGCCGGACCCTTGCGCAAACACCAGCGAATTGACGGCGGCGGCAAACAGAAACGCGCCGGGAGCGAGCGGCAGCAGGTCGGACATGACCTGAGCTTAGCGGCTGCCCACCCGAATCCACTCACTGGGACGACAAGAATCTGCTGCCGGGCGGCGATGACAAGCCGCACCTGCGGCTGCCCAGGCCGCTGGGTGACGAGGGTAACCCTGCGGACTGGGACGAGTAGGTTTCGCCAGTCTTCACCCTCAAGCATAACTGGGTCAGGCTTTCTCTTACGGTTTTTTGCGGCGCTTCCTATAGGTCGAGCGCTTCTTCGTGTTCTGTTTTCGTGCCGTGTTCTCGTGAATCGGGCGCTCCATTTGTTATCCTGCTTTCAATGCCCCGTCACCTTCTCATTTTGCCGATGCTGCTGAGCGCCTGCTCGGGCCAGATCAGCGGCGTGCAGACGTTCTCGTATGCAGGCGGCGACGTGCGCGGCGGCCTGATCAGCTATGACCATTCACCCCCGGCGGGCGGCCCCTACGCGCCTCTGTGGCAGACCTGCGGGGTCTACACTGCGCCGATTTATCCGGAATATGCCGTACACAGCCTGGCGCGTGGCGCGGTGTGGCTGACCTACCGCCCTGACCTCGGCCCGGACGATCTGGCGACCCTCCAAGCCGCCCTCGACCAGCAACCCTCGGTGCTGCTCTCGCCGCTCGACGGCCAGGTGGCAGCGGTGGTGGCCACTGCCTGGAACGCCCAACTGGAAGCGCCGGGAGTAAACGATAGCCGCCTGCGCCGCTTCGTGCAGCGCTACACAAATACAAAATCGGTCCCGGAAGCCGGACAGGCCTGCACTGGCGGCTACGCAGGCACGCAGTAAGGAAGATGACTGACCTCGAACATGCCCGCCAGTGCCTTCAGGCAGCCCATCACGTGGCGGTCATGACCGGCGCGGGCATCAGCGCCGAGAGCGGCATCCCCACCTTCAGGGCCGCGCAGACGGGGCACTGGGCCAGATTCAAGCCCGAAGACCTGGCCAGCCCGCAGGCGTACTGGCGCGACCCGGAGACGGTCTGGGCCTGGTACGCCGGGCGCTGCCGCGAGGTGCGGGCTGCCGCGCCCAATCCCGGTCATCTGGCCCTGGCCGCGCTGGAGCGCCGCAAGCGTAAGGCTGAAACAGATGACGCCGAGACGGGCAGCTTCCTGCTGGCGACCCAGAACGTGGACGGCCTGCACCAGCGCGCCGGGAGCCGTCGACTGGTCGAGCTTCACGGCAACCTGACGCGGGCCCGCTGTGAGCGCTGCAGCGTCCGGCAGCCCCTGACCGAGACGGAACCCTTCACGCCCCCGCATTGCCCGGCGTGCGGCGCGAAGATGCGCCCCGACGTGGTGTGGTTCGGCGAGAACCTGCCCCCGCTGGCGCTGGCCCAGGCCGAAGCTGCCTTCGCCCCGGCGCAGGTCACGTTGGTGATCGGCACCAGCAGTGTGGTGGAACCTGCTGCCAGTCTGGCCCTGCTGACCCTGGACAATGGAGGCACCGTGATTGAAATCAACCCTGAACCGACGCCGCTGACCCCGCTCGCCAGTTTCTCTTTGCCCATGAGCGCCAGTCGGGCGCTGCCCGCACTGCTGGAAGGCTGGCAATGAGCCGCCCCGAAACCGACCTGATCCTGCGCCCCTACGCCAGCCGCGATCTGGCCGCCGTCTACGACATCTGCCTTCGGACCGCCGACGCGGGCGCGGACGCCGCGCACCTCTATACCGACCCCTGGGTGCTGGGCCACCGCTACGCTGGGCCTTATGTGGCCCTGGAACCAGACTTCGCCTTTGTGCTGGAAAGCAGTGAGCGGGTGGTCGGCTATGTTCTGGGCGTGCCGGACAGCGCCCGTTTTGCTGCCGAGAGTCAGGCGAATTGGTTCTCGTTGCTGCGCCCGCTGTATCCGCTGCCCACCGAGACAGACAAAAGCCTGGACGCCCAGGCCCGCCGCCTGATCCACGCGGGCTGCCCCGCGCCGGACGCCCCCTGGCTGGAGCAGTATCCGGCCCACCTGCACATCGACCTGTTGCCACAGGCGCAGGGCCGGGGCCTGGGCCGGGCCTTGATGGAAGCGCTATGGGCCGCGCTGCGGGCGGCGGACGTGCCGGGGGTCCACCTGGGGGTCGGCGCGGGCAACCCCAGGGCCCACGCCTTCTATACCCACCTGGGCTTCACCGAGTTGGAGAAGGTAGAGGGCCGCTTCTGGACCCTGGGCTACGATCTGCGCTGAGAGGCCGATTAAGAGCCTATCCGGAAAGTCCGGGCATTGAGAGCCGAAAGGCTGCCCACAACGTGATTTTTAGCTTTATCACTTCCGAATGAGCAGCGAAGTGCGAGTAAAGCGTCCCAGAGCGGCTTTCTAGACATTGTCTCGTTATTTTCCGGATAGGCTCTAAGAGCATGTTGAAAAGGGTCGTTGAGTCAGACCTGCTGCGCCAGTGCCCAGCCGCTCAGCAGGGCCGCTTCCAGGCGGGGGCCGTGCTCGTCACTCTGACACCAGTCGCCGCACCAGCCGAGCCGCAGTTCCGGCAGCCAGCCGCAGGCGGCGGAGAAGCGCTGATCCGGTGTGGCATAGCGCCAGCGGTGGGCGAAACTGGCGCTCACGCCGAAGTCGCCCGCGATCTCCCGCGCGGCGGCGATCAGCTTGGCCTGTACCTGCTCTGGCGGGTCTTCGAGGTGCTGCTCGCTCCAGGCGGCGCGGGCATGCAGCATTAGGGCAGGCGGGCCAGGGCGCTTGGTGTGCTCGCGGGCGATCCATTCCAGTGCCGGGTGCGCCTTGACGTTCAGGGCAGGCCAGTCGGCCTCCAAATCGGCCTCCAGCGCCACGCCGACGGCCCAGCAGGGGCGCAGCGTCACGGCGTCCAGCGCCGCCGTATCTGGCGCATTGGGCAACCCGGCCAGCAGCACGCTGAGCTGCGGCGCGGGGGCGTTGAGCAGCAGGGTGCGGCCCTCGAAAATTCGCCCATCGGCGCTGGTCAGCCGCCAGCCGCTTTCCCCGTGCTCCAGACGGGTGATCTGGGTCCCGGTCTGCACGTCCAGTCCAGCGGCCAGCGCCTTACCGATCTCACTCATGCCGCTGCGCCCCACATAACGGGGGTGGCCACCCTCGGGGGTGCTGATCTGCCCCGCCTGCCAGGTGGGCAACTGGCGGGTCCACTCGCTGAGCCAGCCCGCTTCCAGGCCCTCCTTGACGAGGGCGAGCGTGCGTGGCTGCCGCGCCGTGAAGAAGCGTGCGCCGTGATCGAGCCGCAGCGCCCCGAAGCGTTTGGTGGCGGCCCGGCCCGCAACGCCGCGCGATTTGTCGAGCACCTGGACCCGCCCCCCAGCGGCGGCCAGATCACGCGCCGCCGCCAGTCCAGCCAGGCCCGCGCCCAGGATCAGAACGTCCGTCATGGTGGGGAGTGTAGCGCCTGGGGTGGCCCGCGCCGTTGGCGTGGATACTGTGTTGATGAAGACCTCAGGTCTAGATTCCGTCGCTGCTGTTCGGGCCGAGTGTGCCGCGCTGCCCCACTCGCGCGAGACGTTTCCCTTCGGTGAGGCCACGCTGGTGTTCAAGGTGGGCGGCAAGATGTACGCCCTGACCGACATTCACGCCGATTCACTCAGTCTCTCGCTGAAAGTGCTCCCGGAGCGCGGCGAGGCGTTGCGGACCGCTTACCCAGCCATAACGCCGGGAGACCACCTCAACAAGCGCCACTGGATCACGCTGCGACTGGACGCTGTGCCGGACGCCCTGGCCCGTGAACTCCTGACAGACAGTTACGCCCTGGTGCTGGCAGGCCTGACGCGGGCGCAGCGGGCCGAACTGGCGACGGGTGGGCCTGGGCTAGAAAGCGGAACGTAAATGAGGTCGCCCGCTCTCACAGATGCTCGGGCCGGTAATCCTTTTCCACGTCCACGCGGGGCGGCCCGATCAGGCCCACACCCTCGGTCTGGGGGTCGGCCAGGTATGCCAGTTCGCCGCGTAGGCCCACCGTCAGGGTCGTCCCCTCGCCCGAAACGCCCACCGCCTGCGGGTCGAGCACCACCCGCCAGCCGCCGCCTGGCCAGTCCAGCCGCGCTTGCAGCATCTGACCACTGATCAGTGCTGCGACTTCCAGGTCGTCGAGTCGCACCCGCACGCTGCGGGCCGTCCAGCGAATTTTCATTGCTCTGTCCTCTCTGGCACAATCACGGCGTGTAGGTCTTGGTGAGGCTGCCCAGCGTGCCGGGTGTGCGGGCCTGATAGAACACCAGGCTGATCGGCAGGTTGCTGCCGCTGGCCGGAACGAAATCGATCTTGAGCAGATCACTCTGGGCACGCCACAGCAGGGTGGGCTTGTCGGGTGTCAGCGCCACGCCGCTGCGGGGCAGTTTGACGGTCTGTACGGTGGGGCCGTCCTGCACGTTCATGGCCCCCCGGTACAAACCGCCTCGGGGACTCAGCGCCACCGCCACGCCGCTGCTGCCCGACACCTGAATGTCGTAGAGGACGCCGTAATTGCCGCTCAGGCGCACCGGCTGACCACTCAGCACATCGGTGCCGAGAATGGCCGGGTCGATCTGGCCGTCACCGATGACCATCCGTGAGGGCAGCGCCCCGAGCTGTGCCCGGATGGTCTTGACGGCGTTGGGGAAGGTGCCGCGCACGTGTTTGCCGTCGGCAGGCAGGTAGGGAAGCTGCTGCAACACCTGAGTAGTGGGCGGCAGGCCGCCTTCGAGCATGGCGAAGGTCAGCTCGATACGCCCGGATGCATTGATGTCTTGCAGCAGATTGACGCCGCTGCCGGGGCTGAGCGTCGGGCTGGCGTAGAGGGCCACGCTCTCGCCGGGCTGGAGGGTGACTTTGCCCACCGAGGTATCGGCAAAGTAATCGAGCAGCGTCACCTGGCCGAGCTGCCCCTCGATGCGGGTGGGGGCCGTCTCACCGAGGCGTTCGGTGGTCACGTCCATCGGGCGGGTTTCCAGATTGCGTGCCACCACGTATAAGCGGGCCGGTTGGCTCAGCGCATTGAGGTGGTAGGCCAGCAGCCGGGCGCGTCCCGACAGGCTGTCCTGATAAAGTAAGCCGCTCTGGGTGGGCGCTTCGGGGCTGTTTGAGAAGATCAGTGAGGTGGCCGAGACGGAAGCCGGGACAGTCGGGACCGAGGTGGTGCCCACCAGCGGGTAGGTGTTGACCTTGGCGTCGGGAAAGCTCTCGCCGGGATCGGCGTACTTGAGGGCGTAGCTCAGCGGGGTGTCCATGACGGGTCCGGTCACCGTCAGGGTGCGCGAATACGGCGCGCTGACCTGGCCGCGCGAGTTGGTCACCTGCAAGGTCACGGTGTAGCTGCCCGGCTCGAAAAACACGTCGCGCTTGTTGCTCCACTTGCGGCTGACGATGTCCGCGCCGTCGGGGTCGAAGGGGTAATCGGTGTAAATGACCTTCTCGCCGGGCGCGTAGGTCGCGTTGTCGGTGCTGAAGCGGGCCTGCGGCGCGAGCGGGTCGCCGCCCTGCGGCACGGCGGTCAGGGTCAGGCTGCGCCCGTCGTCGGAGAAGCTGAGGTTGGCATTCAGGGCGTCGGCCAGCAGCCGGGCGTTGATGTACAGGACCCCGCCCAGATCGGTGACGCTGCCCGCCGGTTGCGGCGCGGCGTCGAGGGCGGCACTCTGGGTGATGCTGTCGAAGCTCAGGCGGCCCAGTCTCAGCAGTGTGCCCTGCTGACTGACTGGCTGCCCCAGCAGAGCGGCGACTTCCAGCAGCGGCAGCAGGGTACGGCCCTGCACCAGCCGGGGCGGGTTGCTGAGACGGGTGGCCTGGCCGCTGAGCAGCGCCGCCGTCTGGTCGGTGCTGGCCTGAAGCTGGGCCGAGGCTGCCGCTGAAGCCCAGCCCACCGAAACCCAGCCCAGGTTCAGGCCGCCCGTCAGCGCTGCGAGAAGGAGAGCAGTGTGGAGGCGTGAAGACATTCGGGGAGTATAGGCAGCCAAGCTGATCCGCTTCTGGTCACTTGTCCCGCCGCCGGGCACGCAGTAGGCCGATTTCCTGCAAGCTCAGACCCACCGTGTTGAGGGCGTAGACCGCCGCCAGGACAATCAGCAGCACGCTGGGGTTGATAGGTCCGGGAAGGTAGGGCACCTCCAGCCAGCCGCGCCCGGCCAGCCAGCTGCTGAGCGCCGCCGCCCAGCCGAGCAGCAGCACCGCGCCCCACGCGCCGTCGAGCAGGGCGCTGCCGGGCAGCAGCAGGGCCAGCAGCCGGAAGAGTGGCGGGCGTCCGGGGCGCTGCTCGGCGGGCGCGGGCGTCAGCAGCCACACCACGCCCAGCGCGTAGCCGATCAGCAGCAGCGTGACCCAGACGGCCTGCAGCGGTGCGGCCAGCCGGGTGGGGGTCGCCATCAAGGCACTCCAGGGACTCAGCACCAGCACGCGGAGCTGCCCCGACAGGCTGCCGCCCAGGGCGCGGACCAGGCTGCGCTGATCGGGATAGCAGAGGCGTGCCTCGCTGCGGTACTCGCGCTGAAAGGCGGCTTCCGGTGCGGCGGGCTGGAGGCCCAGGTTATAGGCAGGGGCCAGCAGATCGGGGGCCGCCGAGAGCGAGGCGCGCCACAGCTCGCGGGCCTGGGCGGTGTCGCCCCGGTCCTGGGCCAGCACCCCGAGGTTGTTCTGGGCGCAGGGCAGCGGCGCACCGGCACGCTCGTAGGTGCTGCGCGCCGCCGAGTCGTCGCCGTCGAGCTGCGCCGCGAGGCCGCGCAGTACCCCGGTTTCCCGGCTGGGGGTCAGCTCCAGGCGGTCCAGGCCGCCGTAAAACCAGGCCCCGCCGTAGGTGCCGGTATTGAGCGCCGGGACCTGCAAGCGCGTTTCGGTGCGGGCTGCCCAGGTCCAGGCCGAGAGGCTGACCAGCAGGCCAGAGAGCAGCGAGAGCAGCACCAGTTTCTCGCCCAGCCCGGCGTAGGCGACCACGCTGCGCCGCAGCCGGGAGAGTGGATGGCGCAGCCAACTGCCCCAGCGCCCGCCCAGCGCGGCGGTGCTGCGTCCCTGCACCTGCCAGGCGCGGGCAGCCAGGGTTAGGTAAGCGGCCAGCACGCTCAGCAGCAGCACGGCAGCGCTCAGGCGGGCGGCGTCGCGCAGGGTCAGCAGGGCGTCCGCGCCGAGGTTGTACAGGGTGCCCTGGGTCAGCGTCTGGGCAAAGGCCCGCCACTCCTCGGCCTCGCCGCTGCGGCCCTGGGCGTCGAGCAGGGCGGCGTAGCGGGCGTACACGGCTGGCCCGCCCTCGAAGCGCGGCGAGGTCTGGCGCAGATAACGAATCCAGACGTCGGCGCGCTCCAGCTTGTTCTGGGCCAGCAGTTGTTCGAGTTCGCCGAGCGGGTCGCCGTAGGCGCTCAGGGCGGCGCGGCTCACCGGCAGGGCCGGGTCGTAGCCGCGCTCGGCGGCGTCGCGGGCGGCCCGGCTGAGCAGCAGGTTGGCGGCGCTCGGCGAATTGAGCGCTTCCATCTGGGCGGCGAGTTGCAAGGACGCTGGAAACGCCAGCGGTAGGCTGGCCGCCCGCTGGGTCTGGCTGAGCGCCGTGAAGCGGTCACCGCGCTGGCGGGCCACCGCCGCCAGTCGCAGCGCCACGAACGGATTGGTGGGGTCCTGGGCGGCGGCCTGGGCGAGCTGGGCCTCGGGCCATTGCTGGGCAGTCCGGCGCAACCAGCCGGTGACCGCCGGGTCGGGCACGAACACCACCCGCTCCTGAATCTGATTGTTCGTCACCGTGTAGGTGTCCTGCGCGCCGCTCGGCCCCGCCGTGACCCGCAGCACCCCGCCGCTGGCGTCCAGGCCGCTGATCATGTCGGAGAAGTCGAGCCGGGTGGTGACGGCCCCCTGCGGACTGTAGCTGTAGAGCGCCGGGCCGACGCCCAGCCAGGTGGTGTCGCCCTGGCTTACCGGGCCGCTGAGGTCGCCCAGGCTTCCGGGAAAGTTCAGGGTGGCCTGCGTCACACCGCCCTGCTCGAAGCTGAGGCTGCGCCCGTCCAGCACGGCGGCGGCCCCAGCCAGTCCGCCGAGGCCCAGCCCACCGAGGCTGAGTGAGAGCAGGGCCAGAGCGGCCCATCGCCCCTTCACGCCGCCTTTCTCCCCAACTTGCCGTCCTCGATCAGGAGTTGTACCGAGCGCGCCGCCATCCCCAGGGTGGCCGCGATCAGCGCCAGGGTGCCGCCCAGCCACAGCGAGGCCACCACGCTGATCGGCAGTACGACCGCCGACATGAACGGAATGACATTGAGGCCGACTTTTTTCTGGATGGTGGATTTGTAGAGCGGCATCACGATCAGCGAGAGCAAAATCATCAGCAGCAGCGTCTTGGGCGCGATGACCAGCATTGCGCCCAGCATCGGGGCGATGCCGCCGCCGCCGTTGAAGCGGAAAAACACCGGGTAGCAGTGCCCGATGATCACCAGAAACATCGCCGCCCAGGCCCAGCCCGGCGCAAACCGGACGGCCAGATACGCGGCCAGCACGCCCTTGAGGATGTCCAGCGCTGAGATCGTCAGTGCCGGGCCGAGACCGTATTGCCGGAACATGCCGCTGCCGCCGGGCATATCGCGCCCGCGCACCTCGTCGCCGCGCAGATGCGAGTAGATCACGCCGAAGACGACCGAGCCGAGCAGGTAGGCGGCCAGCAGCACCAGGAAAACAATCACACAGGCATTCTAGGGCAGCCGGGCCAGCCGGATACAGGTCGCCACCGGAGTGATGACGGAATTTGCTGAAGACGAAATAGCCTTGCCGAAATAAGCTGAAAACTGAATGATTGACTCTTATTTCCGGGTCTTTCCTTGTTGAAGGGGGGCTGTACTTGCATTGATGTCCCACTTCACTCAAGATTAAAAGGAGCTTCTCCAAATTCACCGTCTTGGGCCGATGTTTTGCTGCACAACAAGCGGTGAGTTCTGGTCTGGAGCCGCCCTACTCTCACCCTACCCGTGCCGACCGCACGTTTTGAATGGAGGACGCCAACCCGTGACCCCAACCCTGCGCTATATCATCACCCGCCCGTGTTTATCCGAAGGCACGCTGACGGTGGCCAAATACCTCCGCAACCTGTTCCCCGCCGAACTGGCTGGACAGACCCTTCAGCTGACCGATGACCAGAACCGCGATTACCTGGCGCGGATGACCGACAACGCCCAGCGTCTGGCGGGCCTGACTGCGCTCTACCACGATCATAACCTCGACGTGAACGACGTGCTGCTGCTCTCGGCAGTGGAGGGCGGGCACTACCGCGTGAGCTGTGTGGTCAAGCCGCACACCGAGCGTCTCAATCCTGCCTACGGCGAGCGGCCCGCTCCGGTCACCCGCCGGGTGGTCGTCAACGCCACGCCGCACGTGCGCGAGGTGCGCCTGGCAGCGGCGACCCCGGCCTCCGATGCCCACCTGGCCCGCGTCAGCGAGAGCCGCCGCCCGCTGCCGGAGCCGGCCGAGCCGGTTGCCGGACCTGTGCCGGAAGCGGCCTCGTCAGCCACCCGCGTTGTCGAGACCCGCACGCCGCCGCTTCCCCGCGCCGAGCCCCAACGTGAGTCCCAGCGCCCCGAAGCGGCGGTCGTTGCCGAGGTCAGGGGTGACTCAGCGCGCCGCGAGCCGCCGCGTCCCGGCAGCGCGCCGCAGCAGCCGCTGCCCCGGCACTCGGCCCCTGAAGTGGCCCAGCCGACGATTACGTTCACTGCGCTGCCGCTGGAAACGCTGGCCGATCAGCTCAGCGAACTTGCCCACCTGACCGGTTATCAGGTCGAGTACCTCGGCGGCGCGGACAGCGGTCCAGTGCGTCTGCGGGCCGATCTGGGCGCGCACGGCTACGACGTGGTGCTGGCCCTGACCGAAGCCGAACAGCAGCACCCGGCCTTCGGGCAGGGCACCTACCGCGCCCGGCTGACCTGGGAAAAGGATCAGGTTTCCGGCACGCCGCGTCTGACCAGGGAAGCCCTCGGAGCGTTGCTGGAACATGCCCGCCTCGCGCCGCTGACCCCGATTGATCTGCGCGGCTACTGGAACACGTCGAGCTTCGATCTCGACAGCGTGGCCAGCCTGGCCGAACTGGTCAGCGCCCATCTGGTGCAGCGCGGCACCTTTACCTACGTGCTGGGTACGCTGGCGCAGCAGCCGGCCCACAGCGTCGTCGATCCGGCCAGGCTGGCCGAGCGGCTGGGCAGCGGCGTCAACACCGCCGAGTTACACTCGATCCTGGAAACGCTGTGCCGCGCGCCGTTCATGGCCCTGCTGCCGCTGCCTGGCGGCCAGTATTACCTGCGCTCGGATGTGCCGACCTTGCTGGCCGACCTCTCGGACTACGCCCAGGGCGTTGCCAGGCGGCTCCAGCCGGGCCGGGTGCGGGCCTAGCTTTTTCAAAAGGCTTTCTCCCAGTCGCCGCAAGAGCGGCTCGACCCTGGCGGCCCGCATGGGGCGGCTGCTGGGGAAGGGCTTCTCCATTCTTTCTGCGATCAACATCGGTCCGCTAGGCTGCTGCACAACGCCTCGACCACCGGCTGACCCGGCCTGCTCATCCAATGTCCCGGCGGTCAATCAGGCTCGCCCCGACGTGAGTTGAGGCCATTCAATATTCATGCGGCCAGCGGGCGAAGATCAGCGTGTCGCGGAACTGCTCAGGGTGCTGGGGGTCCCTGGCGTGACGCTTGAGGCGGGCTTCCAGTTCAAACCCCAGGCGCTCGGGCACGGCGGCGCTCTTGAGATTGCGGGCGTCGCAGCGAATTTCCAGGCGCTCGAAGCCCAGTCCGCCCGCCGCCGCAGGCTTCAGGGCCAGTTCGGTCAGCGCCCTGGCCGTCTCGGTGACGTAGCCGTGCCCTTCACGGCGCTGGTCGAGCCAGTACCCAATGTCACCCGACGGCACAGCCCAATCGATCCGGTGAATGCCGCACGAGCCGATGGGCTGGCCTTCCAGCAGCATCAGATACATCAGGTCCTCGCCCTGAAGGAACTTGTCGTGGGCGCGTGCCATGCTGCCCTGCTGCTGCTCGGGCGTGCGCGGCATCTGCGCCCAGGGCAGCCAGGGCCGCAGGTGCTCCAGGTTGGCGTTCACCAGCGCGGCCATCGCCGGGCCGTCTTCTGCGGTGGGCACGCGCAGCGTCAGGCGGGCGGTGGTGAGTGTCTCGGGAAACGGCGCGGGGTCGGGCATGGCCCCAGTTTAGTTGGCGGGTTGCCGTACAGGACAGGCGGGCCGGGGCTAGACTACCGAGCATGACTGCCCCCGAAACGACCACCGCCGAGACCCTGGCACTGACCCCCGAGCAGACCCGCTGGGAGAGCTACGCGCCGCAGTTCGGGGCGCTTCAGCAGGCCGAGCTGACGCCCGCCGGTGTGCCGAGCTGGCTTTCCGACTGGAGCGAGGTCAGCAAAGCTGTCTCGCAGACTGGAGCGGTGCTGAGTCTGCGCGCCGACCTCGACACCGCTGACGTGGCCGCGCGTGAAGCGCTCTCCACCTTCCGCGCCGGGGTGACGCCCCCGCTGCGACGCGCCGAGCAGGAACTGCGCCGCAAGCTCCTCGGCGTGCCCGACTACACACCGGCCCCCGATTTTGTGCTGGCCTACCGCCGGATGCGGGATGAAGCGGCCTTCTACCGCGAGGCCAACGTGGCCCTGGACGTGGTGCACCAGCAGCAGATGCAGCGCCACGCCGAGATCACCGGCGGGCAGACGGTGAGTTTTGACGGCGCTGAGCTGACGGTGCCGGAAGCCGAGAGCCTGCTGGGCAGCGCCGACCGGACGCGCCGCGAGCAGGTCTGGCAGGCGATGGCCCGCAGCAGGGCAACCAGCCGAGCGCCGCTGGACACCCTGGTTCTGGAACTGCTCGCCACCCGCCGCCAGCTGGCTGCCAACGCCGACCTGATGAATACCGGCCCGGACAACGAAGAGATGGGTGATTACCGGGCCTACCGCTGGCAGGAACTCGACCGGGTGGACTACACGCCGCAGCACTGCCTCGACTTTCACCGGGCAGTGCTGGACGAGGTGGTGCCGCTGGCCGCCAAGCTGATGGAGGGTAAGGCGCGGCAGCTTGGCCTGGAGCGCCTGCGGCCCTGGGACTCCTCGCGCCGCACCGCCCTGGACGCCCAGGGTCGGCCCCCGCTGACGCCGTTCAAGACCGCCTCCGAACTGGAAGGCATTGCCGAGCGGGTGTTCGACGCCCTCGACCCGGCACTCGGCGCGCAGTTTGCCCAGATGCGCGGCGGGCTGCTCGACCTGGCCAGCCGCCCCAATAAGATGAGTCACGCCTACTGCCAGAGCTTGCAGCAATCGGGTCAGCCGTTCGTGGTCATGAATGTGGTCGGCACCGCGCACGACCTGAATGTGCTGCTGCACGAGGTGGGCCACGCCTTTCACTTCTTTGCCAGCGCCCGCGCCCAGCCGCTGATCTGGAACCGCTGGAGCCCGATTGAATTCGTCGAGGTGCCCAGCATGGCGATGGAATTCCTGGCGCTGGGCCACCTGGAAGTGGCCTACCTGCCCGCCGATCTGGAGCGGGTGCGCCGCGAGCAACTCGAGAACAGCATTCTCTTTCTGCCCTGGGCGGCCCAGATGGACGCCTTCCAGCACTGGCTGTATACCCAGACTGGCCCGCAGGTGAGCGCTGCCGAGCTGGACGCCAAGTGGCTGGAACTCGACCGCGCCTTTCA
Organism: Deinococcus rubellus; assembly: GCF_025244745.1. Lineage (NCBI taxonomy): Bacteria > Thermotogati > Deinococcota > Deinococci > Deinococcales > Deinococcaceae > Deinococcus > Deinococcus rubellus. The sequence continues at coordinate 204,059 of NZ_CP104213.1, read as the reverse complement.
TCCCTGGCTCGACTGGAGTGGCCTGGATGAAAGTGAGCGGGCCTCGGGCTGGCAGTACTACCACATCTTCCGCGCGCCGTTTTATTACCTCGAATACGCCATGTGCAGCCTCGGGGCGCTGGGCATCTGGAAGTCGGCCTTGCAGGATGCTCCGGCGGCCCTGGAGCGCTACAAGTCGGCGCTGAGCCTGGGCAACACCGTCAGCGTGCCGGAACTGTACCGGGCAGCGGGCGTGGAATTCCGCTTTGACCGCCCCCATCTGGCTGAGCTGATGGCCTTCGTGACCGCGCAACTCGGGAGCTGACGGGGCGGCTCGAAGACTCGGGCGCTAGACTCAGGCGCACCCGCCGCACTTTCCTCCAATTCTTTGCTTCCCCGTCCTTCTCTTCATTCAAGGAGACACCATGACCACCCTGCCCCGCACCGCTTCCGGCGAACGCGCCGCCGCCCTCGCACCGCAGCTCACTGCCTGGCGCAGACATCTGCACGCCAACCCCGAGGTGGGTTTCCATGAGGTTCAGACCTCCGCATATATTGCTGCCGAACTCGGTAAGCTGGCACATCTGGAGATCAGTCGGCCCAGCGAAACCAGCGTGCTGGCAGTCCTGAAAGGTCAAAAACCCGGTCAGACGGTGCTGCTGCGTGCCGACATCGACGCCCTGCCGATCACCGAGGAAAACAGCTTCGAGTTCGTCAGCAAAAACCAGGGTGTGATGCACGCCTGCGGGCACGACGGCCACACCGCCATCCTGCTGGGCGTCGCCAAGCTACTCAGCGAAACACCCGAAGAGGTCAGCGGCGAGATCCGCATGATCTTCCAGCACGCCGAGGAGATCGGCCCCGGCGGTGCGGAGGAACTCGTCCGCGATACGCCGCTGATGGACGGCGTGGACGTGGTGACCGGCCTGCACCTCAGTTCGCAGCTTCCGACGGGTGTGGTGGCCATCAAGCCGGGGGCGTTTATGGCCGCGCCCGACATGTTCGAGATCACCATTCGCGGCAGGGGTGGCCACGCGGCCCATCCCGAGGAGGCCGTCGATCCCATCGCGGTGGGCGCGCAGGTCGTGACCAACTTGCAGCACATCGTCAGCCGGGGAGTCAGCGCGCTCGACAATCTGGTGGTCAGCGTGACCTACTTTCAGGCTGGAACCACCCACAACGTCATTCCCGACCGGGCCGAGCTGATGGGCACGGTGCGCTCGTTCGACCCTGAGCTGCGCCAGCGCGCACCCAAACTGATCGAGCGCGTTCTGAAGGGCGTGACTGAGGCGCACGGGGCGACCTACACCCTCAAGTACGAGATGGGCTACCGTCCGGTCATCAACACTGACTGGGTGGCCGACAAGCTGATGACCATCGCCCAGGCCGAGGTGGGCGAGCACGCTCAACTCGCCAAACCCAGCATGGGCGGCGAGGACTTCTCAGCCTACCTGACCAAAGCGCCCGGCGCGTACTTCAACGTGGGCAGTGGCAACGCCCTGCTGGAGAGCGACTACCCGCACCACCACCCCCGTTTTACCCTCGACGAGGAAAGTCTGGTAACGGGCGTGCGGATGCTGCACGCGGCGGCGCTGGCGCTGGGTCAGGGCTGAGCTGGAGCGTTTCCGGTCAGCGCTCCCAGCACGTCCGCCTTCTGCCAGCCTTCCGGCTTGAGCTGCTTGCCGTCGGCGCGGCGCGGGCCGCTGGCCTTGCTGAGGTTGGCGCGGTGGACCTCGGCGAACACCGCGTCGGCGTCCACCCCCAGGCTGCCCAGCGCGCCGTAAGTGACATACAGCAGATCGGTCAGCTCATGTGCTAGAGGTGCGAGGTCAGCGGGGCGGGCGCGGCTGAGGTTCTCCGAAAGCTGCCCGAATTCTGCCTCCACCTCGTGCATCTCTTCTCGCAGCAGCGTGAGGCGGAGGCTGAGCAGTCCCGCATCCGGCACCTGGGGCCGTGCCGGGTAGGCGGAATTGATGGCCGCGTGAAAGGCAGTGACCTTCTGGGCATTCGTCGGCTGGGCGCTGATGGTGAGCGTTGGGGGCTGTGGGTCAAGCATGCTTTCAGGCTAGCGCGCCTGCTGGTCGGGGCCGCAACAACGAAAAAGCCACTCCCATCAGGAAGTGGCCGTTTGTGTTGCGTTGGGGTGTTCTCTTGTCTTGGCAGGCAACTGGACTCGAACCAGTTGGTGGCCGACCCCGGCCTGCTCGCACGCCCGTTGTGGGAGGTGGGCGACTCCCTCCAATTCCTCTGTACAGAAAAGCGGTGCAACAAACCAACTCAGGAACCGTGAACAAGTGTACGCTGCTGAAGCTGATGGAGAATGTGCAGAGCATAAATCTCCGCTTAGATTTGAGTTGGGCCTGACGTCCGGCCTCAGCTCTCGTGAGTGTATGTCAGCCGCCGGGTGGCCTAGAGCAGACCGCCGCCAGGTCAAGCCCGCTCGGCGATAATACGCGGCATGACCCGATCTGCCCAGCCTCCTTTGCACCCCCGACATGTCGCCTTCGATTGGGGCGGCGTATTCACCATCGGCACCTTTGATGGGCGCTCGACAGGCAACGTCGCCGAGCGCAGCGGCGTCAGCGCCGAAGACATCAGAGAAAGCTATTTCCGGCACGTGCGGCAACTCGAGGTGGGGGCCTGGACCCTGCCGCAGTTCTGGGACACGCTGCAACAGGAGAGCGGGGCCAGCCTGCCCTACGCCGAATTCGAGGCGCTCTACCTGGGCAGCATCCACGACAACGCCCCGATGTACGCGTTGCTTGCCAGCCTGCCGCCGCAGGTTCGGGTGGGGCTGCTGAGCAACAACTACCCGGTGGTCAGCGACCATCTGCGCGCCCGGCCCGAGTTTGCCCGCTTCGATGCGCTGGTCTTTTCCAACGAGATCGGGGTCAAGAAACCCGACCCGCAGTCGTTCGCGGCGCTTGAAGCGGCCATGCAGTGTCCGGCGGCGCAGGTGGCCTTCGTGGACGACGTGCAGGAAAATATCGACGCGGCCAACGCTGCTGGATTTCACGGCCTGCTCTACCATCACGACGATCAAGCGGCCTTCGAGGCTGAGCTGGCGGCTTGGCTGGATGGTTGAACGGATCAGAGACTGTTCTTAAGGGTTCTTACTTCCGTCCTTCCCGCAGCCTGTAGAGTAGAGCCGTGAGCAACTCTGACGCCCCCGCCGCTGGCCCTGCGCATTCGGGCCGGACGGCGGTGCGGCTTTTGCAAGGCTACCTGTGGCACCCCGGCGACGAGGGCAACGAGACCTTCGAGGATTTCGACCTGGAGAACTACCTGCCGCACGAACTCGGCGAGGCGCATGTGTTGTGGGACAAGGTCACGCCCCCCTTCGCCTTTTTCGAGAACGGCGAACCCACTGCCGCGCAGGCGTTTTACCAGTTCACGGTGCTGCAAATGTATGACGCCCGGCCCAGTGCCGAGAACCTCAACGCCGACGCCCTGAGCGCCTCGCAGGGGCTGGGGCCGCTGCTTGATGCCACACCTGCTGGGGTGGGCTGGCAGCTCTGGGAAGATCTGCGGGAGCTGTGATGACCCAGAACGCGGCGGCTCCCCAGTCCGACCTGCCCTGGCTTGATCTCTATGTGGACGGCGATTCCCATCCCAGGCGCTTTGACCGTCCTGAAGCGGTGCGCGCTTACCTGAGCAAGGTGGAGCGGCTCGGTGAGGAGGGCATCAGTACCCTGCTCGAAGTCGGCGAGGTGGCCCCGCCGGTGACCCGCCGCCGCTACTGCCTGATTCCGCTGACGGCGGACAAGTAAGCCGCCTGGGAGGGAGTCCGAGAGGTCGGCGCTCAGCGGCCATCGCGCAGCAGCAGGCCGCGCCGGGTCCAGGACTGATAGTTGAGCTGACGCACCGTCTGAAAAGCCCGCATCCAGTCTGCTTCGCCCATCAGCTTTTGCCCGCGCCCGTGCCGGATGGCGAGCTGGCGGTGGGCGGCCAGAAACTCACTCATGGCCGCGCCGGGCAGGAGCCGCACGTCGAGTTCCTCACTGCTGCCCGGCGAGAACGGCAGGCCCGAGGTGCTGCTCAGCGATGCCGCGATGCCGCTGGCCTTGTCGCGGCTGAGCGTGACCGCCTGCACGAACGGCGGCAGGGTCTGGGCGTCCGGCGTCTCGCTCCAGCGCAGCGCCAGCGCCGTATCCTGGTCGAGCAGATAGGCGCGCTGGTGGCGTGCGCCGGCCAATTGTGGAGCGTAAAATACTCCCAAGGGCTGCGCGCCGAGCTGCTGCAACTCGTGGTCCAGCGCTCGGATACTGCGCGACTGCTCCGGTGACGCGCCCCAGTCGCGCTCGTCTCGGGCTTCAAAGCTCAGCTCGTGGGTGACCTCGGGGCCGGGTGAGGGCCGTCCCGCCAGCCGGGCGCTGCTGATGTCCGGCAGCAGACGCTGGGCCGCCGCTTCACCGAGCAGGTGCTGCAACTCCTCGGCGGTCAGGGTAGCGAGATTGAGACGGGGCACAGTTGCCGCCGAGTCTAGCACCTGCTCCCTGTGCGATTTGCCCACTCCATCAAGGGGAGCCAGCAGCTGGTGTTGACAGATCAGGGAAGCGCTGCTAACCTATCTGAGCTTGAAACGCGGTGGGTTTCAGTGGTGTGGGGCCATGGCGCAGCTGGGAGCGCGTCTGAATGGCATTCAGAAGGTCAGCGGTTCGATCCCGCTTGGCTCCACCAACAGAGAGTTTTACCAGAACAGAGGAGGAAAGGCCCGACGCACCAGCGTTCCGGGCCTTTCTTGTTGTTCATCCATCAGCCGCTCCATAGGTGATGAATCAGCCGTGCCGGTCGGCCTCGTCGCTGAGCCGGTCAAGCAGGGTGTTGGCCTCGCGGTGCTGCACCTGCGGCACGTAGAGGCCCACGTCGCCCATGTAGCCGCCGGTTTCGATCTCGATGACCGGCGAGGCCATGACCCACTGAAACGGCGTGCGCACCACGCTAACGATGCCGTGGGCGCTGAGGGTCCGGCGCACGCTCTCGGCGATGAGGCGCGGCAGGGTATCGAGCCGCACCCAGGGATCGCCCTGATACAGCACTGTGTCGCCGCTGCTCCGCTCGCCGGTCACAGCGCGCCGCTCGGCACGGGCAGGGTGAGATAGGTCGTCAGTGCCGAGCGGAGTGCCGGGCCAAGCGGCTGCGGGCGCATGTCCGGCCCCACCTGCACCTGCACGCTACGGGCTTCCAGGGCCACCACACCGTCGGCCAGCAGCCGGGACGCATAGGACCAGCTGCTCGTGCCCAGATGCGTGATGACCGTGAGAATCCGTACCCGCTGGCCCAGCTTGACCTCGCGGCGGTAATCGAGTTCGAGGCGGGCCAGCACCACCTTCAGCTGACTCAGGCCCAGCGAGGCGGTCAGGTCCAGCCGGGCCGTTTCTAGAAACATCGCGTAGGCCGCGTTGTTGATGTGGCCCATCTGATCGGTGTCGGAAAAGCGCAACTGAATATCGCAGCCGTGGGCGGCGGAAAAATCCAGCGTGGCCACGGCCAGGGCAGGAGAAGACATGCCGTGTACTGTAGTGCAAAGCGGTGAGGTGGCTGAACCGGCTTCGGAATGGACCAATTGTGGCGGTTGTGGACCGGCCCGTTCGGTGGACACTCACGTGCGGCGGCGGCGCGGCGCTAGACTGAGACCCGATGAAGTTCCGTTTGCCGCGCTGGGAGGAAGTGCGCCGCCTGCCCCTGACCATGATGATCGCCAGTCTGCTCGCCGCGCTGGGCATCGTGCAGATGTCGTTTCTGCTGGGCCAGAGCGTCTACCGCTCCCTGACCTGGACCCAGCAGACCACGCTGGCCCTCAGTCAGCAGGCCCAGTTGCAGCAAGACGTTCAGATCTTGCAGGAAGCCAAGGCCAAAGCCAGCGACCCCGAATACATGAATGCGTTGGCCCGCTGCATCGGCTACGTCGGCAAGAACGAGCGGGTGGTGGTGGCCCAGAGCGCCCAGGACTCCCCCCCTGGCGGCAACTGCGACCCGGTACGCCTGCCTTAAGTACCTGTCCACTGCCTTCAGTCGGAATAGTAACTTTCTCACAGACAGTCAGGATGCCGCACGCAAGAAAAATGTGTGAAACGGCTTGATACTGTCAGGCCAGCACCCGGCTTTCCCCGGCTGGAGCGCGCGGTCAGAGAGCAAAAATCAGGCGCGGGCTTGTGGAGCAGACTTGAAACAACCCACCATCACCCAGGCGGAACCGGCTTCCATTCAGGAGCGGCGGCGCAAGCACCAGCAGATCTTCAAGGCTACCTTGCTGATCACGATTCCACTGGGGCTGGTGATCTTGTGGGGCACGCTGCTGGGCTTGGTGCCGGTCTGGTGGCCGCTGTACCTGCCGCTGCTGGGCCTGATCCTGGTCGGTGTGTGGGAGCGGCGGCGTATGCACGCCTCGCGTTACGAAGCGTGGCTGGTGGCGGCGCTGTGCGTCAACGGCGTGGTGGTCAACATCTACCGCTGGGTCGGTCAGGACGGTCTGGGCCTGTTCGGTGAGCAGAGCCTGCTGCTGATCCTCGCCGGGATTTTCCTGTTTCAGCGGCCCCGCTGGGTGCTGGCCACCGCCCTGCCCTACGCCGCCCTGCATTTCAGCGTCAGTGTGGTGCTGGTGGCCCGTCAGCCCTCGCCGGAGCGCTGGATCACGCTGCTGATGCTGGCCACGACGGGAATGATGTTCTCGCTGCTCTACCTCTACCGCCAGTGGTGGGAAGAGGCCCACGAATCGCAGCGGGTCTACCGGAAGCTGGCCCACACCGACGACCTGACCACCCTGCCCAACCGCCGGGCGCTGCAAGACTTCTGGCAGGCCCAGGCGGTGCCTGACCCGGACACCGCCGCTGTGATGATGGTCGACATTGACCATTTCAAGCAGGTCAACGACCAGTACGGCCACGCCGAGGGCGACCGGCTGCTGTGGCTGGTGGGGCAGATGATTCAGCGGCAACTGACCGGCCCGGTGCCGCAGCCGGTGGGGCGCTGGGGCGGCGAGGAGTTTCTGGTGCTGCTGCCGGTGACGACCCCACAAGCGGCTTCCAGACTGGCCGAGGTGATCCGGGTCAGTGTGGAACAGGCCCAGGTGGGCGTGGCCCTGACGGTCAGCGTGGGGGTGGCCTTTCGCAAGGGCGATGAGGAACTGGCCAGCGCGGCGGCCCGCGCTGACGTGGCCCTTTACCGGGCCAAGCTGGCGGGCCGCAACCGGGTGATGCTCTACGACGAAACAGAGAATGAATACGCTGGGCCGCCGAAAGGTGAGGCGTCCGGCGACGAGTTTTACCCCTCAGAACTGGTGCCTGAGGAGCTTCGTTCATTCTGACGGTCCGGTGATGAACGAAGCTGGAACGCTGCCCCCGACTCAGGGTGTTAGCTTGGTTCATGTCGGCCACTCCAGCATCCCCATTCAGGTCTTCCGCCGCCAGCACTGCTCTGACGCCCCCCACTTCCGGTCTTCAGACGGCGGCCCGCTGGCTGCTGGGCGGCGCACTGATGCTGGCGGGCTTCTCGCACCTGACCAGCAAGCGCCAGGACTTTCAGGCGCAGGTGCCCAGATCGCTGCCGCTGAACCGGGATTTCGTGGTGCTGGCGTCCGGCGTCGTGGAACTGTCGCTGGGCGCGTCGCTGATCGTACTCAAGCCTCGCCGGACGGTGGGCCGGGTGGCGGCGGCGTTTTTCGTGGCAGTCTTTCCCGGTAATATCTCGCAGTACCTGACCCGCACCCCGGCGTTCGGCCTCAGCACCGACCGTTCGCGGCTCATTCGCCTGGCTTTCCAGCCGCTGCTGGTGTTGTGGGCGCTGTGGTCTACCGGTGCGCTGGCGGTGCGAGAGGAAAGCGCACGAGACTGACCCCGCAACGAAAAACCCCGTCCGAAGACGAGGTTTCTTGTGGTGTGCCTGAAGGGATTCGAACCCCTGGCCTTCTGATCCGTAGTCATTTCTCCTACGAATTTTTGCTGTTCAGCACAGCTTTTAGGGGATTTAGAGCCTCTTGATTCACTGCACCTCTAGCTCCATAGTTGCGTCGAAGTTGCGCACCAGCTGCGGAAGCCACTCGGCTAGGGTCGTAGGGGATGCTAGTGCTTGGGCTGATAGACTATTTATTACGATGAATAACGTCTACCTCTTCAGTGAATATCTACATGTTGTCCAGAATTAACTGGATCTATTGGTGGAGTGTGTTGTCCCGTTTCCTTATATGGTTGTTTTTCAGTTTCGTGATCAGCTGGCTGGCTATCGCATTTAAGTATATTGATCTTTACACGACCAAAAAAGTCAATATAGAAGATTTATACTATAAAGGCGATGTTTTCTTAATCGTATTGGTGCTTAATGCTACACTTATGGGCGACACTGCCACCAAGATCAAGAAGAGCACGCTTGCACGTGCCATAATAATTTTTATTAGCTTTGTCTCGTGTTCACTGTGTATATACATTTATGCCTCTTCTGATGTTTTAAAACATGATTTAGAAACTCTCAGATTTCTAAAATTTATCAGCAAAGTTCTCGTAGGCTCTATTATAATACTCAATATTGTGCAGATATTGATTGAGGGGAGAGAGCAAGATGAGTGATAATCCTTTAGGACTGCTAAACGCAATCGCGATTGTGGTCGGGATTGCTTCGATTTCCTTAATAGTTTCTAGTGCAATAGTTAGTTCTAAATTTGGTAAACAAAGCAGTGGAGATTCTTATGGAAATATGCTCGACGTTATTGATCAAGTGGATTCCGCAATCGTATCATACATACCAGATTCAGAGTCATCTAAGGGTTCGGCAAATATAAATTTGATCAATGAATACCTACAGTTTAAGTTCGAATATATGAAGATAAGAGATCTGCGTAGAGACGGGAATAGAGTGATAAATAAGCGTGATAGGTCTACTATATATGCACTAACTTACAAAGGAAAGTTACTTATCAAGCGCCTGGAAGCTGAAGCGAGAATTTTGGTAGTTGAGGACATGCCGGAATCCTCTGGCACTTCAGATTGAGCTGAGTTTATGGTGAAAGAGATTTTCCCTGCTCCCCTCAGCTCAAGGCTCGCTGTCACTCCTTCTGGCTGTTGGGAGTGGACAGGCGCACGCCATCGCCTGGGTTATGGCGTGGTCAAAGTTGCGGGGAAGCAATGGGTGGTTCACCGCTACGTCAGCACCCTCTTGGAAGGCGAAATTCCCGATGGAGTGCATGTTCTTCACCGTTGTGACAACACGCTATGTGCCAACCCAGACCATCTCTTCAGAGGCAGTCACGCTACCAACATGGCCGATAAGCAAGCCAAAGGTCGAGCCCCAAGAGGGGAGGTCCATGCCTCAGCCAAGTTGACAGAGGTGCAGGTGGTGGAGATACGGGCCAAATATGCCCAGGGAGGCAGCAGCTACGCTTCCCTCGCTGCGGAGTACGGCACCAGCAAACACAACGTCGCCATGATCGTCAAGAGGCGCATCTGGGCGCACGTCTAAGCCAATTCAAGCTGAGGCAGAAGCTGCCGTAGTTGCTGCGGTAGATGCCAGATCAATGAGAAGAGGCAGGACGTTCTCACGCCACTGCCTCACGGAAAATATTAGTTAATCAAATTGTGATGGTGTGTGTCCATCGTGATATGCCATTGTTGCTCAAATAGCCTGTTAAATCTTTGTGGCCGTAGTAGTGCTCATTTCCATACTGCTGGTACACGAGAGCGGCTTTATCAACTCGAAGCCCCTGTTGCCTTGCTTCTCTTATGAGGTCTGCTAGCAGGGATTGGCGCATACTGTCAGTATTGTCTTGGGCATTTGCCGCGAAGATTGCACAGCTTTGGCCCTGAATATCGAGATGAGCGAGTTGAATCTGCATTAATTAATCACCGCCTTAAATTGAGTTTTCATTTCTTATGCCTAGTGGCGTCTGTCAGGGTATACGTCTGTCCTGACTTCTCGGTAGGCGGCAGCGGGTTTCCGGCAGTACTGGTAATCTCGACACCAGTCTTACCGCCACGTGGTCCAACGGGTGCGTATTGACCACTCACAGGGGTGGTCTGTCCCGGCCTGAGTCCAGAAGTCGGCGTTTTCGGCATTGTAATCTCCGGTCTTGTGGAGTTAATTTCGTCTGTGATAAGTGTTAGCTCTTCACTTCCAACATCCGTCACAGACGGCCCATGAGACCAAGTCTAAGAGGTTTCTAGACTTGGTCTCATGATAATTGGCTCGTCCCTGAGAGAATGTGGTCCGTCTCACTACGTGCCGAACATATCAAGTGCATTTGTCCCCAAGTGAAATCACCGTCGATTTCAGAGCAGTGTTAAATGATGGGCGGCGGAGATATAAAGCTACCGCCCCTGCGGAGATTCTGCGTCTGGCACGTACAGAATCAATTTGTCAGGGGCGGTAGGGTCAGTAGGGTCGGTAGATTGCGTCATATCAGGTTTTCTAACAAATTCTGTTCGAGCAAGTCACTTCCCAATCTTTGCTCTATGCGCTGCGGCTTTGGCTGGGGCGACATACAGAACGTGCAGGAACTGCTCAGCCAAATCAATCATTGCGCTGGCGTCCTCTTGATCTGGCTCACTCCCTCCCGGATGCGCTCCATCGTTACCAACCCAGCGCACAACTGTCGCCCATTCGTGTACTTCATTAGTAATGATGTGATCGTCACGTAAGTAATTGATCTGCCCGACGATATTCGTATTTGTAGGAGCGCCTCTATCAATACACGCCATTTGAACAGCTCTCCTGCACATTGTTACCGCTGCACGCCAAGCGCCTACGGACGCACACTGCTTGGCTTCAACTAAGTTGCTCCTAATTGCTTCGGGAATCTCTGTTGGAGTCGGTGAAGGCAACGGATCTGGGTAAACCTTACCGTATTGAGAGGCCAACACTAAATTGCCACAGTTATTGCATTCTCCAATGTACCAGCTAACATTCATTCTGTCGTGAACTGCGTAAGGGAGATTTTGAATCAGTTTAGGAGTGATTGAAGTATGTACATGACAGAAAGGGCAGTGCATAGTAGCCATAAAGCTAAGATACACTGCCCGAGACACTGTTGATATACAGAGGCTGGCTCAGTCTGTAGCCTTACAGAGCTACCCCAAAATTTTACCGCCCCTGCCCTGCGGAGATTCTGCGTCTGGCACGCACAGAACCAATCTGTCAGGGGCGGCAGCAGGCTATCTGAATTTGGCTACGGTTTCACGAGTGGTCGGGTTGTACGTGCATGTGAACTCATTGTTGACCTCAGTGCCAAAGGCGTTCTGTGCCTGGATTGAAGATGCCCAAATCTTGCTGCCGTCCCCGAATTCCTTTGTCTGATCTGGCTGCGTCATTACGCTTGGAAACTTGGCACTGTCGGGTGACTTGAGCTGCGCTCTCACCGCTTCCTTGCAGCGAATCCAGAACACGCCGACACCAATCAACGAGGCTTCCCGCTCTGCCTTGGCTTGAGCAGCGACTGCGTTAATGACAGCTTGCTTCTTGGCTGCGGCTGCATCTATCACGGCTTGCTTTGCAGCGGCTGCCTTCGCCCGTTGCTCCTCAACCACCCTCGCCTGCTCAGCCTTGAGTGCAGCTGCTTTGGCCTGCGGCTTAGCAAGCTGGGCTTGCCTTGCCTGTTCCGCTTTCAAGTCGGCTTGTCGCTGGATGGCCGCCAGCTCCTCAGAAGAAAACGGAGCCAAGGCGATATTGAATTTCTGCTGCTTCGACACGTCCAACGTCTGCTTGAGGGCATGGTGACGCGGTGCTTTGATCTCAACTTCGTAACTGTCTCTGAGCAAAGGTAGCTCTCCCGTTGTGCCTGTGTATGTTTTGCCGTCAATCAAAATGGTGGCACTGGCTGGGGAAGCTGTCACAGTAACAGTCCGCCTTGGAGCCAAATTTCCGCCCAAAATCGCAAGAGCAAGGCCACCAACGAGCACCCCAGCGGCAAGGCCACGTCCCTTCAACTTGAGCAGTGGCACCTTTCCGAGAATCACGCCGATGAGTCCAAGCACGCCAACGACCAATCCAACCAAAGCCAACACCAAACTTACTGTCTGCATATTCAAGTCCTCCGATATTTAAGTATCTCTGATTTGAATATGCATAACACGATAGGACTTATTCGGGTCGGTCGCACTCAAGACGGTCTGCTCTGATGCTCTGGGTATGCCTCCCCGCAAGCCTCAGCCGATTGATCCGCAGGTGCAGGAAATCCGTGTTCGCTTAGGCCAGCGCATTCGTGGGCTGAGGCTAGCGAAGGGCATGAATCAAGACGAGTTCGCTGCCGTTGCGGGCATTCACCGAACCCATCCCGGCAAGCTGGAAAACGCACAAATTGATCCCCAGCTCAGCACCCTGATTAAGGTAGCTAAGGCGTTGGGGAGTGAAATTGCTGAACTGTTTGATTGATTGGGACAGGCATGGTCTACTCACCCTGTGAAAACCTCAGATGTTAGTGAGTCCAGTACGGCAACCTTGGAAGGCATGATCGGCAGCATGTATGAGATCAATGGTCTTCAGTCTCCAGAATCTCCTATGCTGCTTAGTGTTCTAAGCGATTTAGCCACTTTCACTGATTACCCATTACAGAAAGTCATTCATGAGCTACATGGGCTTGCAACTATGCGCACCGCGCCTGCTCCAACATTAGAGGACTTCTACAATGATGTTCCAATGCCGAAAGGCTTAACAAAAGAAGGTATAAAAGCTGCTCTGGACGCTACTCAAGAGATGATGGCAGTACTTAATCATGAAATCAAATTATTTACTGGTAAGTATCTACACGAATTAATCCAAGGTAACAACTACAGCGGTTTAGTTTCCAATCTACTGACCGTAGCTATAGGCGACCATACGATTTACAAGCCGTATCACGATCAAAAACATCCTGATCTGATGAATGATATAGACAATATTGGTTTAGAAATTAAGGCTTCCAACAAGGTTGCGAAGGGCGGAGAAGGGCATAATGGGACCAACGGCTGGCATATGATCGCCTGTTATAATCTCAATCAGGAAAGTGGGCAGATCCAGTTTACTCACATCGAAATTGCTGAACTGAATGGTATGAAGTCTACAGCAGTGAGTGATTGGAAATATGTTGGAAGCAATGTGAACGAGGAAGGAACTCAACGAACTGAAACATACACAACCACTCCAGAAGGGACTTGGAAGCTGAGACATGGCAGCGTATACATAAACTCGATACTGTGGCCTAACTGGAGCAATCTTTCAAAGCAAGCATGGCGTGGTGGGGAAATACCTCAGCATTCACCTTGGTACAAATCTAAGTCAATCTGATATCTTTAGCGAACTTTTTCAGCAAAAAGCGGCACCTCAGAGTTTCTTTCGCTGAAGCGTGGCTCTATTTGCGCAAGATGAGGTATAGCAGATTTAGCCAAGCTGAAGAATTGAGGGTCAAGTTCTACACCGCAAGCACTTAAACCTTGAGCGTGAGCAGCCGCAATTGTTGAACCTGATCCCATAAAAGGGTCAAGGATTCTGCCTTCGCCTAAAGGTAACAGAAGGCGTGTCAAGGGGCGCATTAGAGACTGGGGCTTCATAGTAGGATGATCGCAAATCAATCTTTCGGCTTTAGGGGTACGCTCTGATTGAATGACATCTACGAAAGGCACATCCGTTTGAACACGTCGAAGACCTCCCGTACCCCAAATGCGAAGGTTGTCGGAGACGCGCATACCTAGCTCTATAGGCTTTCTGAACAATAGCCAAGGCTCGTGGCCGCCTCTAAGCGATACAGCTACGTCTGGAAATTCGTTTTCAGCTAGCTTGGGACGGTCTCCACCACGCATTCCCCTATACATCCGAATAATTTGCCCTCGATATTCAAAACCAGCACGTTCTATTCCATTCTGCACACGGGAAGAAAGAAGAACATTGGTTGCGACAAGTACGTGCGCTCCTGGAACCAATACTGGTGCAAGTAAACTAGCCCAATCTGCGAAGTAAGTTTCAACTGCTTGCCGCTGTTCTAGAGATAAAACAGTGAAACGCGGCTGAGGACGGCGCTTACTCCCGCCAATCTCCATTGGAATACGCCAGATGCCGCCAACCCCAGAACGCATCTTCTCAATCTCTCCAGAGGTAAATTCAATCACCCCATAGGGCGGATCAGTGATAACGGCTTGAAAGCTATTCGGTGCTTGATTAGCCAACCACTCAAAGCAGTTTGCATTGTGTATTTCGTAGGTCATTCTCTGTTGCATCTTACCCTGTTGGTGTGACATCAATCCCCCGCCTCCCTGAGCATCTCCCCCAGCGAGAGCGCAGCTGCACGCCTTTGATCGTCAAACACATGCACGTATGTCCGCAGGGTGAACCCGCTGTCGGCATGGCCTAGGCGGTCGCTGACCACCTTAGCCGAGACATTGGAGCGGATCAGCAAGCTAGCCGACGTGTGTCTCAAGTCATGGAAACGGATGTGGGGCACACTGGCCCGTTGGCACAGCACCTCAAACTTACGCGCCACATTCGACGGGTTCAAGAAGTTGCCCTTGCTGGAGCTGAAAACCAACTCGTTGACTCCATAGGTGAGCCGGTGAGCTGTGAGGACTTCCAACACGTCTGGACTGAGCGTGATGACCCGCTTCCCTGCTGCGGTCTTAGGCTCGGAGACATGCAGCCCTCCAGCCACGTAAACAACGCTACGGGCCACCGTGAGCTGAGCGCGGGCCGTGTCCACGTCTGACCACCGGAGGCCCAACATCTCGCCCCTACGCATACCAGAGACCAGTGCCAAGTAGAACAGCGCATGGTAGCGGTGTCCCTCTGCTGCTGTCAGGAAGCGTTGGACCTCAGCTGGGTTCCACACCTTCATCTCCTGGCGCTGCACCTTTGGTGGCTTGATGCGCTCTGCCACGTTGCGCCCAACCAATTCCCAGTCCACAGCCTGAGAGAGCGCCATCTTGACGATTTTCAAGCAGCGTGTGGCTCTGGCTGCGGATTGGCCGGAATCAAGCATGCTCACCAGCAGATCTTCAACGTGCATGGCGGTGAGCTTGTCGAGCCGAACAGAACCTAGCTTGGGAACAATGAACTTCTGGCAGTGGGTGCGGTAGTCCGTCATGGTGGTGAGCCGCAGGTCACGCGCCTTGTAAGTGAGCCACCGATCGACAGCCTCAGCCACGGTAAGCCGCGCATTGCTAGGCGCAGCCGTGCCCCGTTCGCGCTCCTGCTTGATAGCGTCCAGCTTCGCTCGCACTTCCTGCTGGGTGTCACCGCTGACAAAGCGCCGAAGCTGCTTGCCATTTTCGTCATGTCCTAGGGTCAATGACCCGACCCAACCCTTGCCATTGCTGCGCCGACAGATGGACCCTTCGCCGTTTGATCGTTTCACGTTTGGCTCCTTGTGGCTGCGCAGCGTTGGTAGCTGCGAGCCTCAAGGTATTTCCAGCGGGAAGGTGCTGGGTTCGCACATCAGATTAGAGGCCAGCCCGAAATCTCTGCACGGAAAGGGCAAAACCAAAGCAGAGCGATAGCGAGGTTTTGTACGTCATGTGCGAAAGAATCATCTGTGGGCATACGTCCATATGGAGGAAAATCGTGTCCTATACAAAGAAAACGAAGACCAACCCAGAGGTCCGCGAAGCGATTCAAGCTGCTCTCGACAAACACGAAGCGACTCAAGCCCACCTACTCAGCATGAGTGAGATCGGCAAACTGCTGGGTCTCAACCCGTATCAACTGGTGCGGGCCAAGCAGACGGGCAAGCTGCCCACCAAGCGGCTAGACGTTGCCACGCTGGCTGACGTTCAAGCCTTTGCAGAGCAACACCTCATTACCGACAAGAACGGCAAACCCCGTATCGCTGCAGGTCAATAAGTTGCCCGCCCCTGGTCGCAACAGGAACGGACTGAAAGAAGGAGATGTATGGATAACCACATTATTTGGGATGAATCGCGCACAGATAGTAGTAGTTCCACTAAATCTAATTTAGATGTAGACTTCGAAATTGATCTTGCTTCCCATACTAGAAGCATGTCAACAGACTTCAGTGCTCTGTTTCCTATTAATCCAGATAGACATATTGTCATGGAGAGCTTTAACTCCGAAACGGGTGCTAAACCAAGCAGAACAGTACGTCAACCAGCCACACCTGGGGACGTGGAGCGACACCTCAATAACAATGAGCGCGTCGGAACACTGGGCTATCTTCCTGGCTATGCCACTGAAACCACAGTTGCTTGTGTAGATGTAGATAACAAGAGCAAAGGCATACGTAAATTAGAAGAGGCATTCCTACTAGAGACAAATAGCATTCAAACTGCCTTAGAGAAGAACGGCGTTGCCTTCAATTTGGAGATCAGTACTAATGGCGGTCATCACCTCTGGGTCTTCCTTTCTGAGCCTGTGCCCTACAAGTTACTGAGCAGTGTGCTCAAAGCTATTGCGGCTGAAGCTGGATACACAGGAGTGGAAGTCTACCCAATGAGCGAAAATCTCGGGGGCAGAATGGTGTACCTGCCCTACAGGGGGGCAACAATTGACCCGAAAGGCTTAGGTAATACCTTCTTGCAACGCACGGACGGCACGCCTATATCCCTTATCCAAGCTCTCGATCAAGTACGCCTTACCAGGGCTGAAACGATCCTCGACCTAGCTCATAGGATTAACGCTAGGGTCCCTGCAATGGCTGCTGAGGTGTCTGCTGCAGACTTGGACCCAGCCGGGTTCGAACTGTTAAAGAAGGCAGCCCTAACAACTCCGGAATCCTATGGACGACATGACAGTGCAGAGGCCTTTCTCAACGTGGCAGAGCGTATGAGCAGGGGTTCGGAGATGGCCGAGTTTCTCAAGTCAGAAACGGTTTTCAGTGTTTGGATTACGGATGGCAGCCGCACTCTCGCTTCCTGGGCAGCTGAGATTGACCGCTGGCTCCAGGGTAAGTCCACCCATCAATACGGGATCACGCAACTGCGTGATCAAGGTTGGCAGATGCCCGACCTTCCCAAACTTGGACGGCCTGCAGGACAGTTCAGAAGCAAGCAGTCCTGGCAGCGGAATTTGGAAGCGTTGAGACTCAAATATGCGCCCTTCACTAATGTACAAGGCGACAAGAGGCGCATCCGCCGTTACCGTGCCCACGAGGTGCGCAATATCCCTCCGCTTCAGCCTCTGGTCGGGAATCTTCTCGTGAAGCAAACCTTGGCTGCCCTGCTTGGTCCATCCGGCGCTGGCAAGAGCATGATTGGGCTTGACCTCTCGCTGCACGTTGCTACTGGGCAAGACTGGCAGGAACACAAAGTGAGTCAGGGGCCTGTGGTGTGGTTAGCGGCAGAGAGCATGGAGTACACCGCCAATCGCCTGGAGGCATGGTGCAACATGCATGTCGTAGCCCCTGAGTCTTTGCCCTTTGACCTGTTGGACGGCTACTTGTCTCTTACTGACGTGGAACCGGACGGTGGACTTGAGGAGCTAATTCTCACGCTCAAAGAGTCAGAGGGAGAACGGGGTCCGCTGGCGCTCATCGTGGTTGACACCGTAGCCAGAACGTTCGGTGACGGTGACGAGAACAGCAACGATGACATGAAGCATTTCACTGATGCTGCGGAGCTGCTCACGCGTATCTTCAACGCAACGGTGCTGCTCATCCACCACACTGGTAAGGATGCGAGTAGAGGTGGACGAGGTGCATCTGCATTCAAGGCCCCACTCACGACAGAGTTGGTTATCGAGAAGAAGGGAGGCTTGGTCAAGCTGAGCCAATCCAAGAACCGTGGCGCGGCTGAAGAGGGCAAACCCATCTTGCTGAGCTTTCAATCCCATAGCTGGGAAGAGAACGGTGTCGAGCGCAGTGCAGGAGTTGTGGCTAGGGACGCGGTGGCATCCGGCGTCATTATGGGCAGAGACCTCCTCACACCTCAACAGACAACCATCTTTGAAGTTCTGGAGGGGCTGTACGCGGATGTGGAAGCACCCATCAAGCGGACGGATTGGAAACAGGCTTGCGCGGAACATGATGTGGCCCCACGCCGATTCAATGAGGGGTTGAAGAGCTTACTAGAATCTGGGGCCGTTCGTGAAGTCATTCAGGGCAAGACCTTTGAACCTGTGGAGGCAGAGGATTAATGCTCACAGCGGATTCCAGCAGACGGGCGACTCCTCAGCCGAAATTGGGCGATTCGTGTATTCGCCCATTTCCCTCAGTTTGGGTGGGAGATCATCGCCCGCCCGAAATCGCTCAACCGCCCAAAATGCCTCTGTGCATGTGCTAGGCGCAGAAATCTACAGTCGCTCGGCACGATCGCCCAGAAGCGCCTGGTTCATCCGCAAACGGGCGGGCGGTGGTTTCCCTCTAGGGAACCGCCCACCGCCCGGAAACCGCCCGAACGCTAACCGCTCATTCCGGCTATCGAGGAGCCAAAACAATGACAACACCATTTGTTCCCGAAGGCATTCCACCCATGCGGGTTGGAGTGGTGGCCCTTGTTCTTGGCTTTTCAGTGTCAACTATTATCCGCTGGACACGAACAGGCCGACTTCCTTGTAAGCAATTTAAGTCAGGTGATCATCGTTATGTTCAGGCTGAGGACTTGGCATGGTTCGCGCATCAAATGGGCTTAACACCCCATTGGGAGAAAGCTCTAGAAAACTGTTGATATAATATCCAATCATTTGCATCAGTATCGAAGCATGCCTTAACGAGATAGTTAGGTCATGAAGGTTATTGAGGAAGCACAGCAAGCTTATGAAGATGCCAAAGCCTTAGCCATTCAAGCGCGAGCGGGGCATGAGAAGCTGATCGCCAACCGTGACCGTCTTGAAGGTGAATGCACGAGCGCTCAAGTGGAGTGGAACAAGGCCAAGAGCGATAAGGCCATGCAGCGGATGATTGAGCTTCGTGGCCAACTCAACTCTACCCGTGAGTTGTTGGCTGAGGAAATCCTTCCGCTGAGTGAAGCGGAAGCCTATGAAAGCACCATGCTCGCCAGTTTCCACCATGCGGAGGCGACCCAGCAGGCTGTTGACTTGGCAGTTCAGTTGGGTAAGCAGCATGAATATTTCCGAGAAGATTTCAACACGTTGCAGCGCCAGATGATTGAAACGCTGGGTAAGTTGCATCTCACGGCCAAAGGGATGGCCAGTATGCACAACAGTCAACATGCTTTGGCTAAGGATGTAGGGCTAACTGTCGAGCAGTTGCAGCGCCGGGTAGAGGCACAAGGCTTTGATGCCAACCCGCTCAAGTTGGTGCTGTATCACAACAACGTGATGGGTCTTGACCCCACTATTGAGCGCAGTTTCAAATTCCCGAACGCTGTGGACGGCTCTGGTATGGCGCAGTACGTCAAGGAAACGTTGATTGCTGGAGTGATGAAGCCTCACCTTGATCAGCAGCGAAGCCTGTACGAGCAGGAACGTCAGAGCATGCGCCGTTACCAGTCAGGGCAGGTTCAACATGCCACAGCAGAGAGTGAGAGGGAAGAAGAGCGCGAATTGAAACGCCGGACTAAAGCAGCTGATTTGCGTGAGGCTCAAGCTACCCGTGAAGCAGAGGCTTATGAAGCGCGGGAGTACGGGGCAGTCGTGCGCCCTCAAGCCTTGCAGCAAAGCATCACCGTTATCCTCAATGAGGATGAACAATGACTCCGGCGAAAGGGAGGGGGTCAGTCGGCAGGCGTCAATACATTGGCCGAATTCAGAACCGCGCTAATAACCTGCCTGTGGACTTGACTCGTATCACCAACGCTTTGAACAAGGCGCTCTCCACTGCGGAAGCTCTGCTGGAAGATGCCGACAAGTTGATTAAGCTCAAGGCCATACATGCCCTCAGCCAAACGAGTGCTGCCTTATTGAAGGTCTTGGAAGTGGGAGAGATGGAAGCTAGGGTAGCTGACTTGGAAGCGGCTGAACTTGAGCGTTCTGATGCCGAGCAGGAGTCAGAATGACCGCCTCTATCCGCAGGCGGGTGGACAAGCTCAGTGGTGACAATCAAGAACGCTGGCATGCGGCATGGGCGGAGTGGCACCGTGCAGCCATCTTGAATTGGAGGCGGAGCGGTGATGCAGCCGGAGAGCAACGCTTTGAGTTGCTGGACCCGCTACACCAAGAGTGGGCCGCTGCGTACTTCGCTGGGGAGTTGCCCAGCTTCTTGGCGCGAGGGGCTGCCCTTGCCAAATGGTGGGAAAGTGCGCCCCGTTTATGGGGGTGGCTATGGAAGGTGGAAGGCTACTACTTGGAGCACAACGTCCGTATCTGGCCAAAGCACTTGCTTTCAGCGCCTGCTGTGTCTGCAGAGGGCTTGACTCGCCTCCTAGCTGAGGCTTCCTCTTCGGAGGACATGGCCTTGATCTTCGCGGTTATGGCGAGCTGTGAGCCCTCAAGCGAGGCAGGCTTACGGCAGGTGGAGGCGTGAGGCTGACTTTTAACTGCTCCGGAGAAAACCTGAAATAGGGTGTTCTCCCGACCCTCCCGACCCTGAGTAGTTGCGCGGTAGTTGCGAAGTGACGATTTCAAGCCGTTAGTGACCCTTCGCCAAAACGAGAAAAGCCCCTCTAGGAGGGGCTTTCTTTTGGTGTGCCTGAAGGGATTCGAACCCCTGGCCTTCTGATCCGTAGTCAGACGCTCTATCCAGCTGAGCTACAGGCACCTATGGCGGAGAGAGAGAGATTCGAACTCTCGATACCCTTGTGAGGTATACAGTCTTAGCAGGACTGGGGTTTCAGCCACTCACCCATCTCTCCAGCGGTCTTGCTGGGCTGGCCCGTTTCGTTGGCGGAGGGTGAGGGATTCGAACCCCCGGTAGGTTGCCCTACTACAGTTTTCAAGACTGTCGCCTTCAACCGCTCGGCCAACCCCCCACGCGCGGCGGCGGGGCGCATCAAAGAGGCTTCTCCGGATGCGTAAGGGAGTATAGGGGCCATCTTCAGGCTTGTCAAATCGGCTCCCCATCCGAGTGGCTCACCTCCGGCGTCGCAGCAGCGTGATCATCCCCAGTCCCAGGGCCGCCGTCAGCGCCCAGCCATAGCGCAGCGGCGAAAGCGGCAGCCTGGCCTGACCGCTTAGCAGCGCACCGAGGGCCTGCTCGTGCGGCGTGCGGGGCGGCGGCGTGAGTGTCTGCGGCGGCAGCCTCAGGTCGGCGTGGATGACGCCGCTGAGGTAGGCGTTCTCGCGCGGGTGGCCCGAGTGGGCGGCGAGGTTCTGGCCCGTTTGGCGCAACTGCTCGGGCGGGCCGTCTTCCACCCACGGCAGCAGCGCCAGAAAGCCGCTGCGGGGCAGGGTCAGGACGTAGCTGCGGGGCGGCAGGCTTTCCCAGGCCGGGCCGGTGACGCTACTCTGGCCGTCGAAACTCAAATCGAGCAGGTTGCCCACCACCATCGGGTTGACGGCGTAGCGAATCTGGCCCGCACCCGTGACCTGCCAACTGCTCTCCAGCCAGGCCAGCGGCTGGTCGCGCGGCGTCGCTCCCGCCGGGTAAATGCCCTCCTTGCCGGTCCAGGGACTGCCATTGGCGTCGGGTTGCAGCAAGACGGTGCAGCCCTGCGCCGCCAGCGTGCCGATTACGTCTGTCCGGAAGGCGTCGAGGCTGATCGCCACGCCCAGGTCGCCCGCAGGCGTCGGGAAGACCCGCAGCGCCGAGAGGTCGCCGGGCGAGAGGTCGACGCCGCCCTGCTCCTCGTCGGGCGTCAGGTGAACCTTGTCGGCAGTGCCGATCAGCTCTCCGTCCGGCGCAAAAATGGCGGTCTGGTTGTAGAGGGCGCTGCTCTCCCGCCTGAGCTGGTCGCCGTGCAGCCGGTAATGCGGCGTCGGTGTGCTGCCTGACACCAGGTAGACGCCGTACTCGCGGGCCAGATCGCGGCAGGTTTTCAAGTAGAGAGAGACGGTCTCGCCCGCGCGGGCCAGTTGCAGGGCGCGGATGGGGGAGACTTTCTCGCGGACCAGGATCGGCAGCGCTTCCGGCAGGTGCTGGAGCAGCAGCAGCGCTGCCGCCCACTCGAATTTGTCGGTGGCCGCCGCCAGGAAGCCGCCGCGCAGCACCAGTGGCAGGCCGTTAAGTTCGGTCAGCACCACCAGATTCGGCTGGGTCGGCGAGAGGTGGGGCCGGGCCAGTTCCAGTTGCGAGCGCATCCAGCGCTCAAAGGCCGCTGTGCTCAGAAAATCGCGGGCGTGCCACTTGGGCTGCACGGCCACAGCGCGGACGTTCCTTGACGAAGAGGACATGGGTTGAGCTTAGCGGTTGGGCGGCTTCTGTTCCCACAAGCCACAAAAAAACCGCCCAGGAGTACTCCCAGGCGGCGTTCGTTGGTTTCGACTCAGCGAACGATGCGCTGGCCCCGGCGAATGCCGAGCGTGTTGGTCAGGGCGATGTAGGCGTCGTAGTCCTTGCCTTCCAGGTACTTCAGCAGGCGGCGGCGCTTGCCGTTCATCAGTTGCAGGCCGCGCTGGCCGTGCTTGTCCTTCTTGTTGGTGGCCAGGTGATTACTCAGGTTGCTGATCCGGTCAGACAGCAGCGCGATCTGCACGCTGGTGCTGCCGGTGTCCTGCTCGTTCTTGCCGTGGGTGTTCATGATCTCTTTGCGGTGTGCGGCGTCCATGGTGTACCTTCTTCTGTTTGGTGTCCGGCCCGGTTCAGTCAAGGGAAGTCCCCTCCCGTCGCGGCGGCAAAGCCGAGTGTAGCAGGTGGCGGCAAAGCGCGGCAAGCCCGGCGGCCAGACGCTATCTTGCCGGGCATGTACGTGGTTGTCGAAGGCCCCATCGGTGTCGGAAAGACCAGCCTCTCCGGGCGGCTCTCGGCGCGCTACGGCGCGGAGCTGCACCTCGAAGTGGTGGAGGAAAATCCCTTCCTGGCCCGCTTCTACGAGTCGCCCGAGAGTTACGCCTTTCAGGTGCAGGTCTACTTTCTGCTGTTCCGCTTCAAGCAGCTCTCAAGTATCAGTCAGGCGGGGCTGTTCAGTCAGAACGTGGTGGGCGACTACCTGTTCGACAAGGACTTTATCTTCGCGGCCATGAACCTCAAAGACGCCGAGTTCGCGCTGTACCAGGACCTTTACGGCCACCTCAGCCCTAGATTGCCGGTGCCGGATCTGGTGATCTACCTGCGGGCCGAGCCGGATGAGCTGCTGCGGCGCATCGCCCTGCGGCAGCGGCCCTTCGAGGACGCCATGCCCGCCGCCTACCTGGCCGAGCTGACCCGGCGCTACGACGAGTATTTCCGCAGCTATCCGGGCCGGGTGCTGGAAGTCAGCGCCGATCACCTGGATTTCGTGGGCAATCCCGAACATGAGCGCGAACTGCTGGCACGCATCGACGCGGCCCTGAATTTCACGCCAGTGATCGGCTGATGTACGTGGCGGTCAGCGGCAACATCGGCAGCGGCAAGAGCAGCCTGACCCGGATGCTCTCGGAGCGCTACGGCCTGCGTCCGGTCTACGAACCCTACGCCGAGAACCCTTACCTCGAAGACTTCTACCAGGACATGCGGCGCTACTCGTTTCACTCGCAGATCTACTTTCTGAGTAAACGTCTGGAGCAGCACCTGAGTCTGGTCAATGGGGCCATGTACGTCATTCAGGACCGCACCGTGTTCGAGGATGCTGGGGTGTTCGCCCGCAACCTCTACGAGGGCGGCCAGATGCAGGCCCGCGACTGGGACACCTATCTGGGTCTCTACCGGGGCATTCTGCCTGCCCTGCGGGTGCCGGATCTGCTGATTCACATCGACGCCTCGCTGCCGACCCTGCGAAGCCGCATCGCCGTGCGCGGGCGCGAGTACGAGCAGAGCATTCCCGAAGCGTATCTGGCTGACCTCAACAGGCTCTACGCCCGCTGGGCCGATCAGTACGACCACAGCCCGGTGATCCGCGTGCCCGGCGACGAGTACGATTTCGTCCACGACCCGGCGGCCTTCGGCTGGGTCTGCGCCCAGGTGGAGGCGCGCGGCTACGGGCTGCCGCTGCTTCGGTAGACGGGAAGCGCCTGGCCGCAGCCTTTTGCAGCGGCCACCGGGTCTTCGCTGGGGCGCAGGGCAAAGTTCAGCAGCAGTGCGGTGGGCGAGGTGCTGCGGTTGTCTGGACGTTCGGGGACAGACAGCCGGGGCCGGGTTACCGATCAGGGCCAGCAATGTGGTCAACAGTATGAATGTGGAGCGCCTGATCTATGGGCGGCGGTTCTCGCGCTTCAGGATCAGGCTTCGCAGTGGCCTGGTCAGGAGTAAGAGCAGCAGAGGGTAGTAGCTCAGCCCTGGAAACAGTAGCGCCAGCGTCAGCTGCCAGATAGAGCAGAGTCGTCGTCAGCGAGATCAGCAGATGGGTGCGGGGCAGCGAATGTTCGGCATGTTGCAGCTCTGGCGTCCTGTACACCAACCAGTCCATCAGCGTCAGAGAGACCGAACCCAGCCACATGGTGCCGATGTACAGCGCAAGGATGGAACGGTCGGTGGGTACGGCCCACAGCAGTGCCGACGGCAGTTGCAGGAAGATAATGGTAAACATCCAGGCGAAATTCAGGCGCATCAGCAGGGGCGAAACGCGGGCAACATACTCGAACAGATTGTGGTGGTTGAGCCAGAAGGCCATGACCACCAGAAAACTGACGGCGAATCCCAGCAACTGATGGTAGTAATGATGCAGCCAGACCACTGCCGTGAGCTGCTGGCGGGCCGCTTCGGGTACCGAGTCGACCAGGGGCAGCACCAGCAGGGTCAGGGCAATGGCGACCACGCCGTCGGTAAACGTTTTGAGCCGCTCGGCGCTTTTATAGTTCTGGGGCTTGACTTCGGGCATACCTGGAGTTTAAAACCTGGCCGCTTCTGCCTGAGGCTAGACCCGCCTCACCCGCAGCCGTTAGTCTGAAGCTCTATGCACCTCGCTGATCTCTGCATTGCCCTGAGCCTGAGTGCCCCTGCCGAGAACCCCGACATTCTGGCTGTAACCCACAACGCCGCCTGGGTCACGCCAGGCGCGGCGTTCGTGGCGATTCGCGGCGCGCGAGTAGACGGCCACAGCTTCGCGGCGCAGGCAGCTCAGCAGGGTGCGGCGGCAATCTTCGGTGAGGGCTGGCCGCTGCCGGACCCCTGCCCGCTGCCCTACGTCACCGTGCCGGACGCCCGCGCTGCACTGGCTGATCTGGCCGCCGAGCTGGAAGGCCATCCCAGCCGTGCCCTGAAGGTGGTGGGTGTAACCGGCACCGACGGCAAGACCACCACCAGCTGGCTGACTGTCCACCTGCTGCGCTCGGCAGGCCTGTCCACCGGCCTCCTGAGCACGGTGGGCTACCAGCTCAGTGACGGGGAAACGCGTCACTTTCCGGCCCATTTCACCACCCCCGAAGCGCCGCAGGTACAGGCCACCCTGCGCGAACTCGCGGCCACTGGGGTGCAGGCGGCGGTGCTGGAAGCCAGCAGCCACGCCCTGGCCCTGGAGCGGGTGCGGGCGGTGGCCTGGGATGTGGCCGTCTGGACCCACCTGAGCCGCGAGCACCTTGACTTTCACGGTGATATGGAGAGTTATTTTGTCGAGAAGCGCAAACTGATCGAGCGCGCGCCCTTCGCAGTGCTCAATGCCGACGATCCCTGGACAGCGCGGCTCAAGCTGGGACCTCACGTGACTTACAGCGAGGGGGGCCATCCCGCCGACTGGCAGGCCCACCAGATCGAGGAGCAATCCGGCGGCCTGGCCTTCGAGGTTCGCTCGCCCGCCGGAACGTTTGCGGCCTTTTTGCCGATGATTGGCCGCTTCAATGTCGGCAACGCACTGGCAGCGATGGCGGCGGCGCACCAGCTGGGGGCCACCGCCGAACAGCTCGTCCTCGGCCTGGCGAAGTTCGGGGGCGTGCCGGGCCGCATGGAACTTGTCGCCAGCCCGGTGGGTCCCTCGCCCGCGCTGGGGCCGAGGGTCATCGTGGATTTCGCCCACACGCCGCCGAGTCTGGAAAAAGCCCTGGGCACCCTGCGCACCACCACGCGCGGCCAACTGATCGTGGTAATCGGTGCGGCGGGCGGGCCGCGCGACCCCGGCAAGCGCGGCCCGCTGGGTGAGGTCGCCACCCGGCTGGCCGACGAGGCCATCTTCACCGAGGAAGACTGCCGCGATACTCCACTCGCCGAAATTCTGACAGCGATGGCGCTGGGCGCGAAGGGTGCGGGGCGGGCCAATTACTGCATCATCCCGGACCGGCAGCACGCCATTCGCCACGCGGTGCGGCTGGCCGGGCCCGGCGACACGGTGCTGCTGGCCGGAAAAGGCCCCGAGGAAACCCTGGAGCGCGAAGGCGAGACGATTCCCTGGAATGAGGTCGAGGAAGCGCGGACCGCACTGGGCCGTCTGGAATAGTGGGCGCTCGGTGCCGGGCCTGCCCGCTGGTCTAGCCCTCTACTGCGCCCGCTCCGGACTGCCAGCAACCGGCACGGCCCAGCCTCGCAGCAGCGCCCAGCCCGCGATCAGGGCCAGAGTGCTCAGCGGCAGCAGCAGCAGCAGTGCGTCCGAGCGCCGCCATAGGGCGCAGGCCATCAGCAGCGGTACGGCGGGGGCCGAGGCCAGCAGCACGGCGGCGCTGAGGGTACTGCCGGGTTCAGGGCTGCGGGACTGCCGCCAGGCCAGGGTCAGGCTCAGCAGCGAGCACAGCAGCGCCACACCGACCAGTAGCCAGGTGATGCCGGGTCCCCAGCCGGGGCGCAGCGCGAACCCCATAGGCAGCCCGATCAGCACTCCCGGCAGCGCCAGTGCCCCCAGTCCCAGCAGGTATAGCCCGCGCAGCCGCCCAAAGGTGGCGGGCGGGGGTGGCGTGGCAGGTGAAGTGGTGTTGTGAAGCGGGTCCGGCACACTCATGCCGACAAGCTTACCCGGCGCTCACGGCAGGCGTCTCCAGGCGGGCCATGACGCCCCCGACTTCCAGCATGGCGTCCGGCGGCACGTCTTTGCGGAGGCGGGCCAGCGCCAGGTCGCCCACGCTGCTGCCGGTGCGCCCCACCAGCTTGCCGCCCAGCAGAATGTCGGTGTGGGCGGGCAAGGCTTCGCCGCTGAGCTGGGCCAAGTGATAGCGGGTGTTGCCGCGTGCTTCCAGCCGGGCCATGATCTCCTGGCCCACGTAGCAGCCCTTGCGGTAACTCATGGCGCTGTCCAGTCCGACTTCCTGCGGCAGCAACCCGGTCCAGCCGTCCTGGGTCACGTCGCTGATTCCGGCGCGGACGCGGGCCGCCTCCAGATCAGCAAAGGGCAGCTCGGCGTGGGAGTTCTCATCAGTGTTCAGGGCAGCCAGCAGCGTCGCCTCGTGCCGCCGCAGATAGTGCAGGTCCAGGCCCGGCATGCCCGTGCGGTCAATCTGTCCGGCCAGCACTGAGCCGCCGCCCAGCTCAAACGTCTGCACGGCTCCCCCCGCCGCGTCCCAGCCCGGCACGGCCTCGCTCCAGACATGCAGGCTGGCGAGCTGGTCCGTCACGTCCTGCACCTCCACCGCGTCGAAGATGATGTACTTGCGCAAGCGGGCGGCCAGCGCGGGGGCCTGGCCCTCGGCCAGATGCAGGTAGATGTCCTGCTCACGCTTGTAGATGTGGGCGAAGAACTCGATCTGGCCCTTGTGGTTCAGGAAGCAGGCGGGCACCATGCCGGGGGTCGGTGCGGCCTTGAGGTTGTTGGTCATCTGGCCCTGCACGAAGTCGAGCCGGTCTGCTCCGGTCAGGCGCAGGGCGCTGGAAGGCAGGCGGGTGAAGACGGTCATGGGGAAATCCTAAGCCAAGCCGCGCGGCCCAACTGTGCAGCCGAAGTGTGTACCCTGGGGCATGAACCTAGAACAGTATCGCCGACCCGGACTGCCGCGCCTGAAGCTCTACGCCAGCTTATACGCCATGCTCGTTTTGACGGCGGTGCTGGGGCGTGGGCGTCCGGGCGAGCTGGGCACCGCCGAGACGCTGAAGCGCAGCAGCTTTGCCCGCATCATGTTCATGGACATCGGTATGGTGAGCACGCTGGGGGCGCTGTATCTGGTGCTGGGCGGCAAGACGCCCGTGCGGGTGCCGGGGGCCATTGCTACCCTCTTCGCGGGCAGCTTCGCCCTGATCCCGGCGCTGGCCTGGGAGGACTGGACAGCCATGCAGGAGGAAGGCGAGAATTGAGCCGCTACAGCTCCCTGATCTTTTTCAGCACCTCGCCGGGCCGCAGGGTGTAGTCGCCTGCCTTCTCCTCCACGAAGCGGAAACGCAGTTTGCCCGCCTTGTCGATCAGAAACACGGCCCGACCCGAGATGGCGCGGTCCTCGATCTCCACACCGTAGCTGCGGGCCACATCGAGCTTCATGTCGGCCAGCAGCGGCACCTCGATGCCGTACTCGGCGGCCCAGGCCTTGTGGGTGTGCAGGCTGTCGCGGTTGATGCCCAGCACCACGGCGTCCACCTCGGCGAAATCGTCTTGGCGACCCGAGTATTCGGGAAGTTGCATGCTGCATACGGGCGAGAAATCGAGTGGGTAAAACACCAGCACCACATTCTTGTGGCCCCGGTAACTACTCAGCGTCACCGGCTCGCCGCCCGTGGAGGGCAGGGTGAAGTCGGGCGCGAGGTCGCCCACTTGCGGCGCGGTCGGGCTGGGGGTCGTCATGCCGCCAGTTTAGCCGAAGCGCCCGGAGGCGAACGGATGAGTGGACAAATATTGCGGGAGCGAGCCGAAACTTAGCCGTCTAAATGTTGAACCCGGTTCAGGCCCCGTCGCTTGCTGACGAATTGTCTGTTAGGAGGATTTGTGACTCAGGGCAGGGTGATATTGTGATGTCACGTCCGCCTCAGGAAAGCAGTTCTGCTTGGTTACACACGCGGCGAGACGAGCAAAGGAGCGCTTATGGCCGATGTGATGCCCCCCAATATGCTGGCGGATGTGCCCCAGACCCCCGCCGGGCTGCTCAGCAACCGCGAGAAAGATCGCCTGATCGAGCGCGGCTTCCTGGGCCTGTACCGCTGGTACACCGCCCGCAGCCAGGAAACCCGCAACTGGAACGCCGACAAATCGTTTAACTGGCGCGCACTGTCGCCCAACCTGCCGCCCGACATCATGACCGTGCTGACCGGATTCTTCGCCGTCGAGCAGTACGCGCCCGACTTTACCAGCAACCTGATCAATCTGGTGCGGCGCTCGCATGGCCGCAGCCACTTTCAGATGCGCTGGGGCAGCGAGGAAGAGAAGCATGCCGACGCCTGGGAAAACTCGGTGCTGTTCTCGGGCCAGCGCACGCCGCAGTGGATCACCGAATACAAAGAGCGCCTCAAGTCCCAGACCTGGGAGCTGCCGTTTCCCGACGCCCTGCACAACATGGTCTACACCGTGTTTCAGGAGCGCGCCACCCAGCTCAACTACCTGAACATGATGAAAATCGCCCAGGGCAAGAGTGACAAACCGCATCTGAAGGATTTCTCTGACCCGGTGCTGGCGAAAGTCGCCCAGACCATCGCGGTGGACGAGGCGGCGCACTATAACTTCTTCCTCGAAGGTGTGCGGATGTATCTCTACTACTACCCGCAGCGCACCCTGGAAGCCATCCGCGCCATCGTGTCGCAGTTCTCGATGCCCGCCGCCAAGCTGGTGCCGGACTGGGAGAAGTTCTACGAAACGGTCTACCGCGCTGGCATCTACGGCCCCCGCGACTTCTCACGCGACGTGATGCAGGTGGCCTTTCGCAACCTCGGTATCGAGAGC
Organism: Deinococcus rubellus; assembly: GCF_025244745.1. Taxonomy (NCBI): domain Bacteria; kingdom Thermotogati; phylum Deinococcota; class Deinococci; order Deinococcales; family Deinococcaceae; genus Deinococcus; species Deinococcus rubellus. Next base: position 174,498 of record NZ_CP104213.1, on the reverse strand, counting down.
CGCCGGTCGCTGGAAGAGGGCCTGAAAAAGACCCGCGAGGTGCCGGACTTCGACGGTGGCAACTTCAAGTCCACCGTTATCTGGGACACCTTCGACTACGGCATGGTGGAGGGCGACGTCAAGAGACTCCACATGCGTATTCAGGACTACGAGAAGCTGATCGGCTTCGACGCCATCGACCCCACCGAGTTCATCCAGAACCCCGCCGTGCCCCGCAAGGCCGAGCAGGCAGCGGACGACTGATAGTCGTAACACCGTGAACCAAACCGCCGGGGCCAGTGCTCCGGCGGTTTCAGTTGGTTTTTGATTCGCTGACGTCCAGTGGAAAGACCCCGGTGAACAATCTCGGCCAGGCCAGATGCGCCTTGCCCACACTTAACTCCAGACCGCTGCCCGAGAACTGCCGCGCCCACAGGTTTTCGATCATCGGCGTGATGAGTTGCTGGAGGTGCTGCTCTGCCACCGCCCGCTGCTCGCCCAGGTCGTAGGGGCTGGGCTGGTGCAGCCTTGCGCGCACCTCGGCCCGTACGAACGCCTGATACAGCGCGTCGTCCACCATCTGCGACAGGAGGGCCTGCATCTGCGCGGCGCGGTTCACGACCTGCCCCGAGAGCTTGCCGAAGGCGACGGCGCTGCCCAGGGTGTTGCCCGCCGTGTTCCAGGCCGAGTACGCCGCCAACTGGGACAGCGGCAGCGGCTGGAGCATGACCCACAGCCGCCGCTCCGCGCCGTTGGGGTAGGCGATGTCGGCCAGGGCCACCCGGTGTCCGGCGTTCAGCTCCTCGGCCAGTCGGTCCACGAAGGCGGGCAGGTGGCGCTGGGCCGTGTCCACCGTGGCAAAATCCGGTTGCGTATTGGCCTGCCGCGTGCCGGGCGTGTTGACCATCAGCACGAAGTCGGCCTCGCCCGGCGTGTCGGCCAGTTGGCAGCCCGCCGCCCGCAACTGGGCGCGCACCAGTTCCCCGGCGGGGCGGTCCTCGTAGAGCAGGCCAGCCTGCGGCCCGTTCAGGCCGCTGTAGACGACCCAGGCACGTTGCGGCTGTGGGCACAGGGCGCGGGCGATCAGGGTACAGGGCACCTCGTCGGCTCCGGGGTAGATGTCCACCCGGCTCCAGAGTTCCAGGGCGTCCGTCCTGGCTTCCAGGGCGCGGCGGTCCAGGGCGGCCAGGCCATACTCAGCGGTGTCGTCCAGGGTCAGGCACAGGTGCTCGATGACGCCCGCCTTGACCAGCTCCAGCGCGGTCAGATGCAGGGCGTGGTTGCGCTGCCGGGTGCCCAGCCAGTCGGCCAGAATCTCGGCGGGCAGGACCGCCTGGGCCGCGTCCAGCGCGGGGCGCTCGCCCTCGCCGTGACGGGCCAGCTGGTCGAGGGCCACCCCGTAAGCGCGCAGCTCGCGGCCCCACTGCCCGTAGTAGGGTTTTTCCTCGTGTGGGTCGTTGTCGTGGGCGACGCGCACCACCACACCGAAGGCGTAAATGCTGAGCGCCGGATGGAGCGCCCGCACCTCGCGCAGCACCTCCAGCCGTGCCAGCACGTCGCCGAGCGGGTCCGAGACGCGCCGGGCCGGAATCATGCCCCCGAGCGTCAGGGTTTCCAGGCACACCACCAGAATGTCGCTCTGGGGAGCCATTTTGAGCAGCCACTCGCGCAGCTTGCCGGGATCACCGGGGGTGAAGAAGTGCGGCAGCGCTTTCTGCGGCGGTACGCCGACTTCCGCGCCGACCATCTGGGCCAGCAGGGTGGGTAGCGCCAGCGTGACCGGGCGGGTGTCGGGGGGAATGAGGAGCAGGCGGGTCACCCTTTGAGCAGCTCCGTCACCCAGTTCACCACATCGTCCCGCATCTTCCGGCTGGTGTAGTGGGCCACGCCGGGATACACCTTTTCGCTGAACTGCTCTGGGCTGCCTGCTGCCCAGTAGGCCCGCTCCAGGGCGGCAGCGGTGGGCACGTGGTGCTGATCGAGCGCAAACACCGGGTCGCTGTCGCCACTCAGCAGCAGCAGCGGGGTGGGCGGATAGCCCTCGGCGTGGGTGGTGGGCCGCTGGGCTTCCAGAAAAGCCCGTGTGCCCGGCGCGTTCACGTCCGGCTCCTGCCACACGCCCGACGTGATCAGCGCCGCCGCGCCGCGCACCCGGTGCTCGCTGCGGGCCAGGCTCAGGGCCACGTAGCCGCCCATGCTGCTGCCCACCACGAGCACCGGCACCTTGCCCATCTCGCTCAGCAGGGCGGTGATGAACGCCTCGGCCTCGGCCACGCTGCGCCGGGCGCTCTCCCAGACGAATTCGCGGTGGTTCAGGCCCGGCTGGCTGAGGGTCCGCTCACCGTGTAGCGGCGCGTCGGGAATGACGACGGCCACACCCTGGGCGGTCAGCGCCGAGTAGACGCCGAGTTTGCCCTCCTTGGCCGCGCCGGAGCCGTGATAGGCGATCAGCAGGGCGCGGACGGGCACGCTGGGCCGCTCGATCAGGCACGGCACGCGGGCGAAGACCCGGCGCTCGATGCTGTAAGGCAGGTCCCCGATCTGCGGTGAGGCGTGCGGATCGTCCGGCGAGAAGGTGCGCTCGGTGGTCATGGAACGCGGCCCGGCATGGCATGCGCGGCGGTGTGGTTCATCGGCATTTCCCCCCTGAAGCTGAAACTCGAACTGGGGGCATTCTCTCATATACGGTGAACGGCTTCTCGGTTAGACGTTGGCCCCCAGTGCCCGCAACTTCTCGCGCAGGGCCGCGCCGCCCACCCGGCGCACCTCACCGCCGTACTCACGCGCTGCCCAGGCTGCTGCCACCCCCGCCGCTTCTCCCATGCTGTGGCAGTTTTGCTGCACCCGGATCGAACTCTGCGCCTCGAAGGTGCTGCTGGCCGATCTTCCCGGCACCAGCAGGTTGCTGATCCCTTGCGGCACGATGCAGCGGTAGGGCAGCTCATGGTAGGCGTCGGGGGCGAAGTAGGGCGCAGTTCCCTCGCGCTCGTGCAGCAGCTTTGCGCCGCCCTTGACGCTGTGAATGTCCACCGGGTAGTGGTTCTTGCAGATGCTGTCGCCAAACTTGCGGCAATCGAGAATGTCGTTCAGCGTCAGGGTGTAGTCGCCCACAATGCGCCGCGTCTCGCGCACGCCGACCATCGGGGCGTAGCTGCCGAGGTAGGCGTCCTGGCAGCCAGGCAGGTAGGTTTTGCAGAATCGGATCAGTCGCTCGATGCTCTCCCGCCCGTCGGTCTGCGCGCCGGAGAGGTGCCAGGGATCGGTGCCGTCGTTGAGATCGGCCCGGATGCGCGGGCAGTTGAAGCTCAGTTCATTTGGGCGGCCCGGCACGCTGAAGGCCTGGAAGTAATCGCCGTCGCGCTCCTCCAGAATACCTTGTGCCACCGCTTGCTTGAACAGCGGTTCCAGACTGCTCTTTTTGCCCCAGACCATCCAGAAGTGCATGAAGCGCGGCGACTCCTGCCACTGCCCATTTGCACTCAGAAAAGTGCAGAGTGTCTCTAGGTCCACTCCGGCCAGTGAGAAGCGCAGGCTCATGGCCTGGTGCAGCCCGTCCTCGTCTCCGGCGTGAAACGGCACGCCCGCTGCGGCGGCCACGTCGGCGTCTCCGGTGGCGTCGATGAACACGTCCGCCCCCAGCGCCTGCAAACCGCCCTTGTTGTGGACGACCAGCGACCCGATGCGCTCACCATCCAGCACCGGAGCGACGACGCTGGTGTGGTAGAGCACCTCGCCGCCCGACTCGATGAGCAGCCGCTCCAGCACGTATTTCAGACCCTCGGGGTTGAACCAGTTGTCGTTGCCGTTGCCGTCACGCGCTCCGTCGCCGCGCTCAAGCAGCCGGGCCTTGAGTTCGTCGGTCAGGCCCCGGTTGAGGTTCTGACCCGCCGAGACGTTCCTCATCAGCGGCGTGACCCAGGCGTTGGTGCCGCTGCCGCCGAGGCTGCCCTGGGCTTCCAGGACCAGCACCCGCGCGCCTGCCCGCGCCGCCGCGATGCCTGCAACCGCTCCCGCCGTGCCGCCGCCCGCGATGAGGACATCCCAGTGCTGGGGGAGGTGGGTGTAGGGCAAACTCAAAAGGAGCGCCCCACGAGATCGGTTTCTGTCGCACTGGCTTCCAGAGGGCGCTTGAGAATGACCACCAGGTCGCCCGTTTCGAATTTGACCACCTGATACCTCCAGCGTTTCATGTCTGCGCCTCCCAGAGTGGTTCCTGGCCGTCAGTCTGCGCCGCCGCAACAGCTGTGACCGTTCAAATTCGACAATTTTTCAGCTCGGCGACAAGAAACTCAATCCGCTGGAGTGGGTCAAAGAAAAGGGCAGTTTTTATTCGATGTGGACGGTGCCGTAAGACTGACCGTTGACGATCACCTCAAAGAGATCACTGCGTGGTGGGTTGCCAGGGTCGGTGTAGGTTTCGTTGGCGTAGCCAATAATTGCCGGACAGGCCACGTTCCCAGTTGGTGAGGTGCCCTGTGTCAGCAACTTGAGCGTGCTGGCGGTGCGCTTCTGCACGGCAAAGCCCTTGAAGGTCTGGCAGCCGCCTACCGTCACTGTGATGGTGATGGGCAGGTCTTCAACCGCGCCGACGCTCGGCGGCAGGGCCACTTTGGTCACGTTCAGCATCACGGTCTGGGTCGTCGGCCCGCCCTGACAACCCGTCAACGTCAGCGCCGCCAGCCCCAACAGCGTCCATATTTTCATAATCCATTTTACGCTCAACACTCCTCACCCTTTCACCGCGCCCTCGATCCCTTTCATGAAGTAGCGTTGCAGCGAGGCGAACACGATCAGAATCGGGATAATGACCAGCACCGCGCCGGCCATCGTCGCCCGGCTGTTGGTGGCAAAGGTACCCGACAGTTCCAGCAGGCCCGCCGAGAGCGGCAGCATCTGCGGGTCGAGTGGCAGGATGCGCGCCCACAGAAAGCTGTTCCACAGCGCCACGAATTCCAGAATGGCGAAGGCCGCGATGGTCGGCATCGAGAGCGGCAGCATGATTCTGCGCCAGATGGTCAGTTCCTTTGCGCCGTCGATGCGGGCCGCCTCGATCAGTTCCAGCGGCACGCCCAGGTAGGCCTGCCGGATCAGGAACAGGCCCACGATGCTGGCGATGCTGGGCAGCACGATGGCCGCGTACTGGGTGATGGTGTCCCACACCGGGCCGCGCTGCTCCAGCAGGCCGAGCTTGATGGTGGTGATGTAGTTGACGATCAGGCCCGATTCGTTGGGCAGCACCACCAGCGCCAGAATCGCGTAAAAGATCAAATCACGGCCCGGAAAGCGCATCTTGGCGAGCGGGTAGGCCGCCAGCGCCGCGAACGTCACGCTGCCCAGCACGCCCACCGTGCAGATCACGACGCTGTTGAGGACCATTCGCCAGAAGGGCACGGTGGTGCCGCTCAGCACGGCGCTGTAGTTCTTCAAGCTGACGCCGCTCGGCGCGAGCTTGGCCTGGTAGATGTTGCCGGTGGGTTCCAGGCTGGTGATCAGCGTCCAGTAAAAGGGATAGAGCATGACCAGCGCGATGACGGTCAGCACGCTATAAGCGGCGATATTGTGCAGCCGGTTCCGACGTTTTCGCTGAGCTTTGAGCTGGGCGGCAGTCTGGGCAAAGTCGCTGGGGGAGGTGGTCATCCATCCACCCGTCCGCCGCGCGTCAGCCGGAAGTTGATGACCCCAAATATCAAGCTGATGAGTGCCACCACGATGCCCGCCGCCGCTGCGTAGCCGTAGCGGAAGTCCTGAAAGGCCTTGGCATACGTGAAAAACAGGGCCGTGTAGGTGCTGCCCACTGGCCCGCCCTGGGTCATCACGAAGATCTCCTCAAACACTTTGACGGCGCTGATGGTGCTCAGCAGGCTGCATACCAGAATGGTGGGCCGCAACCCCGGCAGCGTGATGTTGACGAACACCTGCCAGCGCGTGGCCCCGTCGATCACGGCGGCTTCCTCCAGTTCGCGCCCGATGCTCTGCAAGCCCGCCAGATACAGCACCATGTAGTAGCCGACGCCCTTCCACAGCGTCACGAACATCACCGCGTAGAGGGCCGAGCCGGGGTTGTTGAGCAAGCTGCTGTCGCGCTGCATCAGGCCCAGGTGCATCAGCACGAAATTGACCGGCCCCGACTGCTGGTACATCCAGGTCCAGATCAGGCCAACCACCGCGAAGCTGGTCACCACCGGCACATAGAAGGCGGTGCGAAAAAAGCCGATGCCTTTCAGGGGCCGGTTGACCAGCATGGCGACGCCGATGCTCAGCAGTTGAATGACTGGCACCACCAGAATGTATTTGAGGCTGTTGACGACGCCGCTCCAGAACTGCTGATCCTGGATGAGCTCGCGGAAATTGGCGAGGCCCACGAACTCCGGCGGACTGATGATGTTGTACTTGGTAAACGCCAGGTAGGTGCCGAAGATGACTGGCCAGGTGTGGTAGAGGATCAGCAGTACCAGAAACGGCAGCATGAAGCTGTAGGCCAGCATCGCCGTGCGGAATGTGGCGCGGCGGCTCTGGCGGCTGCGGCGGGGCGGGGCGCTGGGGTGGGTCAGGGGCAAGGGAGGTCCTCAGTTGGAAGGTAGAGAAGAAGGTCGGTGATGCGTCTGATGTAAGGCCAGCACGGCGCTTCCTTGCCCCTGATCAAAACGGCCCCTGATCAAAATTTTCCCCCGATCAGCGTCAGCCCGATCAGGGTCGGATTGGCTTCCTTACCCTCACTGATCAGCGTGACCGATTTGATGACCTGACCGGGTTTGGGATTGACCCAGTCCAGCACGCCCAGATTCACGTCCAGACCGTCGGCGGTTTTGCCGCGCCAGCCGGGGGCCTGCACCATGCTGCTGGGCGTCAGCTCGGTCCAGGCGCGAATCTGGCGGCCATAATCCAGCGGCTGCACCACCTTGCTGCCGTCGGCGTAGAGGATCTCGTAGCGGCCCACGCTGTCGCGGATTTTGGGCGTGGTCCAGCCCGTCGTGTGCAGGAAGGCCAGACGGTCCGCTTTCTGGTTGAGTTCGACGGTGGCCTGAGACGGCAGGTCGGACGCCGCCCCACGCGAGCCTTTCAGCATCACCGCCCCGCTGATCAGAAAGCGGTACACACCGATCTTGACGTTGCCGGTGGGCAGTTTGGACAAATCGATGTCCGGTCCCTTGTGAATCCAGCCCTGCTCGTCGGGGTCGCTCAGGCGGCGCGTGACCAGCTTGGACAGGTCCACCAGTTGCCCGGCGTGCTGGGCGTAGGGCGTCGGGGCGTAGAGATCGCGGTAGGTGGTTTCGGCCAGCGTGGGGTCGACCTCGGCCAGCGGTCTGGCCCCTGGATTCCAGAAGCTGTTGCCGCCGCGCACATAGTTCACCCCCTGGTCGGCCTGACCGTCCCAGAGGCTGGGGTTGCCGAAGTAGCCGGTCCAGCGCGTCTGGATCATGCCGTCGGCCCCCCGCTTCTGCGCCGCCAGCGCGTAATTCTCGGTGTTGAGCGGATCGCCCCAGCTCGCGCCCAGTGCCTTGAAGCCCGCGCTCTTGATGGTGCTGAGAATGGGGTAGTCGGGAGCCGGGCTGTAATTCCACGAGGCCACCGTCAGGTCTCTGGGAAGCTGGGCGGGCAGGCTGGCGGCCACCGCGTCGGCAAACGCCGCGTCGTGCCAGATCATCGTGCCCACGTTCAGCGACTTGAGGTAATCATGCAGCTTCACCGTGTCGTCCACGAACAGTTTCTCGAACCCGGCGGCCTTGCCGTTGTCGCGCGCCGGAAAGCGGTCGCGGTTGCGGACCTCGTCGTGGCCGATGTGAATCTGCTTCGGCTTGAAGGTGTCCACCGCTTCCTTCAGTACCGGAAACACCACCCGGCTGTAGGTGTCGGGGTTGAGCGTGTCGTAGGCGTAAGGGTTCTGCGACTGGGGGTCCTGCACCAGATCGAGATTCTTGCCGCCCTGAAACATCCAGGCGACGTGGCCCAGTGTTTCGATCAGCGGAATCGGCTCCAGACCGTAGCTGCGTGCCAGATCGGCCACCCGCGCCGCCTCGGCCTTGCTCGCCCCGCCCGCCGAGGCCCAGCCGCCCGCCTTGGCCACGTCCCACTGCACGTAATCGCTCATGATCAGCACGGCGTTGTATTTCAGCTCGGCCAGCATCGGGATCAGCCGGTCATTGACGCCCTTGCTGTACGAGTCGAGGTAAATCATCGCCACGCGCTGTTTCAGGCCCGGAAAATCCTGAATGCGGGCAAAGCGCAGGCCCGCAGGCGTCAGCAGTTGCCGCAGCGTCTGAGCGCCGTGGTAAGCGCCCTGTGGATCGGCCCCGACGATGTACGCGCCGCTTTTGTCTACCCACAGGGCGTAGCCTTCCGGCTGCTCGGTGTAGAGGCCCGCCGCCTTAGCCCTGGCCGCCAGATCGGGATCGGCCCGCGTGCCGATGATAATAGGGACCGTTCCGCCGTCTGGGAGCTGCACTTCCAGCCGGGTCTGCCACTCGGCTTTCAAATCGCGGGCGGCCCAGCCGAGTTCTGGGGCGTTTCCGATGAGCTTGAGGCCCAGCCCTGTCAGCGGCAATGTTCCGGCGGGAAACTCAACCTTTTGCGGGGCCGGAATCAGCACCTTGCCCGGCACGGCGGCCAGCGCGTCCGGCACGGCAGTCAGGGGTGCTGCGGTCAGCGCGGCGGGCGCGGCCAGGGCGGGGGAGAGCAGCAGGGCGGTGAGGAGAACGGCTTGCCTGCTCCTGTTCCAGCTCACAGACTGGCGTTCCACGCCTTCACGATGTCGTCGAGCGCCGCTTTGGCCGTCTTCTGGCCCAGCATGGCTGCCTCGACATTGTCCTTGAAGACCTTGTTGAGCTTGGAGGCGTCGGGGTAAATCAGCGTCAGGTCCTTGGCTTTTTTCAGCTCCTTGCTGCTCACCAGCCGTCCCTGATCGGTGGCGTTGGGGCCGCCCGCCTTGAAGTACTTGTCGCCGCTGGCCTTCACCGTCGAGGGAAAGGTCGTCTGGGTGACCTTGGAAAAGGCCAGCTGGTTGGCGTCGTTGGTCAGAAAGAGGGCCAGTTGCTGCGCCAGCGCCTTATCTTTGACGCCTTTGGGCACCACCATGCCCATCAGCGGCGTGTGAATGACGTTTCCAGCGATATTGATCGGATACGGCGCGACTTTGGTGAGGTCATACACCGCTTTGTTGTCGTTGGCGACCCGCAAAATAAACTGTGGCCCGGTGATCAGCATGGCCAGCTTTCCCGCCGAGTAGAGTTCGGTGGCCCCCACATAGCCCCGGCGCAGGGTATCTTCAGGAATGTAGTCTTTCTTGTAAAGGTCAATGTACGTTTGCAGCAGCTGAATGTGTTTGTCGGAATTGAAGACGGCCTTGGCCTTGTCAGGACTCAGAATTGGTAGGCCCGCTTCCTGAAACAGAGACAGCAGACCGGTGCCGTTGATGTTGGGCATGAAGCCGTACATCCCGGTCTTGTCCTTGATCTGCTTGGCGGCGGCGATCATGGTCTGAATGGTCAGGGGGGGTTTGTTGGGGTCGAGTCCAGCCTTCTTGAAGATGTCTGTGTTGTAGGCGACGACTTTGGGTGCCCAGTACCAGGGCGTGCCGTAGACCTTGTTGTCGAAGGTGAAGGTCGAGAGCGGCGAGGCGAAGTAGAGCTTTTTCTGGGTGTCGCTGAGGGTCATGGCTTCCAGCGCGCCCTGCTGCACCATCTTGACGGCCATGTCGCTGCTGAGATTCACCACGGCGGGCGGGCGGCCAGCGGCGACGGCGGCCAGCAACTTCTGCTCGATGGCGGTGGCGGGCACGTCCACCCATTTGACGTCCGTATTCGGGTTGGCCTTCTCGAAGGCGGCGGCCAGGCGGTTCATCTCGTCGTTGAAGAGCGGCGCGAGCGAGATCGTCCAGAATTCCAGGGTGGTTTTCTGGGCACTGGCGGCGGAGATGCCCAGCAGGGCGGCGGTCATCAGCAAGGTCTTGGTCATTTCGGCTCCCCCGGACAAGGCCGGACTGTACTTGGCTCAAAGTTTCTGAGGAGTCAATTTAGCCTGTCTTTAGCTGGCAATGGTAAGAGGCTCAGTCAGCTGTCCCAATGAAGCCGCACTCACTGGGGAGGGCTGGCCGTCAGGTGCCCGGCTTGCACGGCGCTGTATTCCCTCATCTGTCCGGTCTCGGGGTCGAGCGACACTATGGTGTAGGCCGTGTTGCCGTGACGAAACAGCCCGCGCCGCATTGCCTCGCGCGGCGAAAGACCGCTGAGGGCGCACAGCAGGGCGCTGAGGGTCAGGCCGTGCGACACCGCGATGACCAGCTCGCCGCCGCGCCGGGGCCGGGCGTCCCCGAACCAGGCCATGGTCCGCGCCGTTGTCTCGGCAAAGCTCTCGCCGCCGGGCGGGTGCAGTGCGCCGAAATCCTGGGTCCAGGCCTGCTCGAATACAGAATTCTCGGCCAGCAACTCGCTCAGGAGGCGGCCCTTGTAGTCGCCGAACGACTGCTCACGCAGCCGGGCATCGGTCACCACCGCTGTGCCGAGCGCCCCGGCCACCGCGCCTGCCGTCTGCTGGGCGCGCGTCAGATCGCTGGCCCAGATCTGGCTGGGAGGGCGGGCCAGCTGCCCGCTCCGAAACTGATCAGCGAGGTGGTCGGCCAGTTGCCGCGCCTGTGCCTGGCTTTCCTCATCAAGCGGCACCTCCGAGCGGCCCTGAATTTTCCCGGCTCGGTTGTGGGCGGTGCGGCCATGCCGGATCAGCAGCAGGGTGGCCGCCTGGCTCTGGGTGGTCCGAGGCTGAATGGTCTGGAGCTGGGGTCCGCTCACGGCACGATCCGCGTTCCGGCCTCGCCCGCTGCGGCCTGGCGCAATACGCCCGCCTGCATGCCGCTGGCGATGGTGGCGTAGGTTGCCCCGCGCGTGAGGGCCTCCAGGGCGGCGCGCACCTTGGGCAGCATTCCGCCCGCGATCCAGCCCTCGGCCATACCCGCCTCGGCCTCGGCGCGGCTGAGCTGCTCCAGCCGGGAGGCGGGGTCGGGAAACCGGCGGTATACCCCGTCCACGTCGGTCAGGAAGATGACGCCCTCGCCCAGCGCCCCGGCCACCGCGCCTGCCGCAGTGTCGGCGTTGACGTTGAGCGCCTCGCCGTGTGCGTCTACGGCCACGCAGCCCACCACCGGCGTCAGGTTCACACCGATCAGGGTCCGCAGCAGTTCGGCGTTCACGCTGACGATTCTGCCGACCCGGCCCAGCTCGCCGCCCAGCGGTTCGGCCACCAGCAGCCGCGAGTCGTGGCCGAGCAGCCCCAGCGCGCCGCCGATCTCATACGACAGCTCCTTGTTGAGCTGGCCCAGCGCCATTGCGATGATCTGCATGGCGGCGGGCGTGGTGACGCGCAGGCCGCGCACGAACTCGCTCTTGATGCCGCGCAGGGCCAGCTCGCGCTCGATGACCGGGCCGCCGCCGTGGACGACCACCAGCGGCTGCTCGCGGCCCAGGGCGGCCAGTTCACGCGCCACCGTCCGGCGCAGTTCGGGACTTTTCATGGCGTTGCCGCCGTACTTGACGATCATGCCGCCCAGGATAATGCGCCGCTGCCCGTGACTGACTGATGGGCTTTTGGCTTGTGAGTTACTTGCCGGACGCCACAGGCAGCGGCTGGTCTGGCCGCGCCTGCCTGTGCAGCGGCTTGGCGTACCAGGTCATGACCGGGCGGGCGTCGGTGGCGAAGGCGAAGCCCAGGCGCTCCCAGAACTTCACGGCCCGCTTGTTGTCGCCCAGCACACTGGCCAGCAGCCGCTCGCTGTGCGGTAGGCGCTTCTCCAGGTCGCGCACCACCTGCCGCCCCAGGCCGCGCGACTGCGCGTCACCCCGGATCATCAGCAGGTTGATGGTCACGTCGCCCGCCTGCGGGTAGTCGAGCTTGTAGTCGAGGCTGCCCACCAGTTCTTCTCCCTGGTAAAGCAGTTCCAGGCGGCGGCGCGGATCGTAGAGCGCCGTCTCGATGTCGCGGGTGACTTCCTGCAGTGACGGCACCGGACAGCCCAGCAGGGCGAAATAGCCGGGGGTGGCCCGGTACAGGTCGTGGAGGAGTGGTGCGCTCGGCAGCGCCATCGGTTGAACCTTCAAGGAATCATACCTTCCCTTTCCGCGCAGGCTTTTGAGGTGGCCGCCGCAGAAGATGTGTGCTTCGTTCTCTTTGATGCTTCCGTCAGCATACCTGCCCCCACCTGACAGAAAAGTGAACCGCCCTGCCAGACGCTGGGGCGGCAGCGGTCTCGCCATCCGGCAGGTCCGGCGTGGGCCGTGCTGAACTGAACAAAGCTGCTCCCCTGCCCCTGCTAGCATCCCGACATGACGGCCCCGCTTGCAGACATACCGACCCCAGATCCCTCCGACCAGCGCGGCTTTTATGCCCGCCGCCTCGCCGGGCGCACCCCCGAGCATCCCGGCGCGGTGCTGGCCCCGATGGCCGGGTACAGTGACGCCCCGATGCGCCAGCTTTCCGCTGAGGCCGGGGCGTTGTGGACCGTGTCCGAGATGATCAGTTCGCGCGGCCTGGTGCTGGGCAACGAGGACGAGGACCTGATCATCGGTAAGCCCTACCCCGGCGAGCAGGGCCGGGTGGTGCAGCTCTTCGGGGCCGACCCCGGCATTCTGGCCGAGGCGTCGCAGCGGGTGGCTGGGTGGTTTAACCCCGCTGCGATTGACCTCAACATGGGCTGCCCGGTCCCCAAGGTGCGCGGTAAGGGCGGAGCCTGCCTGCTGCAAACGCCGGAAGTCGCCTACGAACTGATCTCGGCCATGCGCGCCGCCGTGCCGCTGGACGTGAGCGCCAAGATCCGGCTGGGCTTCGACACCAACCGCGCCGTGGAGGTCGCGCAGGGCCTGGAAGCAGCGGGGGTCAGCCTGATCACCGTGCACGGCCGCACCTCCAAACAACGCTACGCCGGCGAGGCCGACTGGGACGCCATCGCCGAGGTTGCGGGCAGTGTCGGGGTGCCGGTGATCGGCAGCGGCGACGTGCTCAGTGCGGCTCAGGCCCGAGAGCGCCTTCGGACCGGGGTGGCCGCCGTGATGATCGGGCGCGGCGCGGTGGGGCAGCCCTGGGTGTTTACCGAACTCAGTGACCCCGCTTTCCGGCCCCCCGACGCGGCCTGGCGGGCGGCCACGGCGCTGCGCCACACCCGGCTCAACGCCCAGTGGTACGGCGAGTGGCGCGGCATCAAGCAGATGCGTAAGGTGCTGCCACGCTACCTGGCAGGCACCGCGCTGATGGAAGGCGAATTGCGCGACGCCCTGGTGCGCCTGGAAACCTTGCCCGAGGCGGAGGCGCTGCTGACTCCTCTGACTGACCAGCTTCTCACTGACCGGCCTCTGGCTGACCGTAGGGTCGCCTCACGGCCCGGCGCGGGCGAGTATGCTCTAATTACTCCATGAATGTCCGCGAATATTACACCTACCTTGCTGCCGCCCGTGAGCAATTGTGGAATTTTCTGCGGGCCTTGCCTGAGCAGGATCTGAATGCCGCCCTGATCGACGGCGACCGTTTTCACAACATCAAAGACCTGCTGCTGCACGTCATCGATATCGAAGACCACTGGGTCCACGTCATCGCACGCGGCGACGGCCTGGAGGCCAGCGCCTTCAAGCACGACTGGGTCAGGCCGCAGGCCGAGCAGTACCAGCTCGGATGGATTCTGGATTACGGCAAGGCGGTGCAGCGGCGCACCCAGCAGTTTCTGGAGACCACCCCGGACCTGAACGAGGCCATCAAGCTGGTGCAGGACGACCCGGCCTCGGCCACCGTCACGCTCGACCAACTGATGTGGTATGTGATGACCCACGAGGTGCGCCACACGGCCCAGATCGCCCTGCTGGTTCGTCAGCTCGGGCACATTCCGCCCTGGCTCGACTACCTGCGCTTCGTACGGCCCCAGACGCCGGAAATCGTGCTCAGCGACGAAGGCCTGGGCCTCGACGACGAGTAAAGCTCGAATAAAACGACGGTCGCAGGCTGATCTCCCGGCCAGAGACATTCGGCTGTGCAGGGGCCGCAGGCGAGCGGTATGCTGATGGGATGTCGGCCACGCTGAATCCCGAACCGCTGCAATCTCCATCCGTTTCAGAGTGTTCCGCCGCGGCCAGTGATCATGCCGCCAGTGCCACCGCGCCGATCAGCCCGGCCACCGGCCCGGCCCGGCGTGGCCTGCTGATCGTCATGACCGGCGCTTCGGGCGTGGGCAAGGGCACCCTGCGCGAGAGGTGGCTCAGGGATCAGAACGTCTTCTACTCGATGTCGTGGACCACCCGCGAGGCGCGGCCCGGCGAGCGCCCCGGCCTCGATTACCATTTTGTCAGCGCCGACCAGTTCGAGGCCCACGCCCAGGCGGGCGGATTTCTGGAACACGCCGAATTTGTCGGCAACCGCTACGGCACTCCCAGAGGTCCTATCGACGAGGCGCTCTCGCGCGGACAGGACGTGATTCTGGAAATCGAGGTGCTGGGGGCCATGCAGGTGGCCGACCAGTCCAGCGAGGCGGTGCTGGTGTTCATCATGCCCCCGAGCCTCACCGAGCTGCGCCGCCGTCTGGAAGGCCGGGCTACCGAAACGCCTGAGCGCATCGAGCGGCGGCTGGAGCGTGCCCGTGAGGAAATTCTGGAGGCCCGCCACTTCCGCTATGTGGTGGTCAACGACGACCTGGACCGGGCGGTGGACGATTTGCGCGCCATTCAACGCGCCGAGCGCCTCAAGGCTGAGCGCCTGAGCGACGCGGTGTTGCAGGGCATCGTGGCCGAGTGAGGGCCGCGCGGGTGATGCGGTGAACGGGTGACGCAGTGAAGTTGCTGATTCTGGGCGGCACCCAGTTTATCGGGAAACACCTGACCCAGGCGGCGCTGCTGGCCGGGTATCAGGTGACGGTGTTCAACCGGGGCCGCTCGCCCGACGATCTGCCGCAGCAGGTCGAGCGCCTGCGCGGTGACCGTGACCAGGGTGTCGCGGGTCTCAGCGCCCTGATGGGGCAACACTGGGACGCCTGCTTCGATGTCAGCGGCTACACACCCCGCCAGGTGCGGGCCAGCGCCGGGGCATTGCAGGGGCGGGTGGGGCGCTACGTCTATGTCAGCTCGCGGGCCGTCTACGCCGAGCCGTGCGGGCTGCCGATCACCGAGGCCAGCCCGTTGCAAGCTCCCGCCGCCGAGGACATCACCCAGATTGACGGCGAGACCTACGGCCCGCTCAAGGTCGCCTGCGAGGAAATCGTTCAGGGTCTTTACGCTGACGCCTGCACGGTCCTGCGTCCCCAGATCGTGGTGGGGCCGCACGACCCCACCCGGCGTTACCCGTACTGGGCCGAGCGGGCCTTGCTGGGCGGTGTGATGCTGGCTCCCGGCGACGGCACTGATCATCTGCAAGTCATTGACGTGCGCGATGTGGCCCGCTTTGCGCTGAGGGTGGTGGAGGCAGACCTTGATGGTGTCTTCAACCTGGCTGGCCCGCGCCTGACCTGGACCGACTTTTTGCGGATTTGCGGGGCGGGCCAGCCAGCCACCGCTCAGGTGCGCTGGATCGACATTCAGATGTTGCGTCAGCACTTCCCGGATGCTGAGGAACTCAGCCTGTATGTGGCTGAGAATGGCCCCCACGCCGGGCGCATGAACGTCAGTAACGTGCGGGCCGTGCGGGCGGGCCTGACCCTGACCGACCCGGCCACCACGGCGCGCGACACACAGGCCTGGAGTTGCCACCAGAAGTTGCCGTATGCACTGACGCCCGAGGGCGAAGCGGCGCTACTCGGCCAGCTCTGACGGCAGAATCACCGTTACTCCATCTTCATCGCCATGACGCTGCTGCCCGCGTCCACATACACGACCTGCCCGGTGATGCCGCTGGCGAGGTCACTCAGCAAGAAGAGCCCCAGCTTGCCGACTTCCTGCGAGGTGGCGTTGCGCCCCAACGGCGCGGCCTTGGCGGCCTGGTCGTACATGGTCGAGAAGCCGGGGATGCTGCGGGCGGCAATGGTCCGCATCGGCCCGGCACTGATGGTGTTGACACGCACACCCCTCCCGCCCAGCTCGGCGGCGAGGTAGCGGGTGGCAGCTTCCAGGGCCGCTTTCGCCACGCCCATCACGTTGTACTTGGGCACCACCTTCTGCGAGGCGTGGTAGGTCAGGCTGATGACGCTGCCGCCTTCATTAAGCAGCGGTTCGGCGTGGCGGCAGATGCTCACCAGGGTGTAGGCGCTGACCGACAGGGCGGTGTTCCAGTCTGCGGGCGTGGTGTCGAGGAATCTGCCCTCCATCGCCTCGCGCGGCGCGTAGGCAATCGAGTGGACCACCGCGTCCAGCGTGCCGAACTCTGCCTTGACGGCGGCAAACAGGGCGGTCAGGTCGTCCTCGCTGGTGGCGTCGGCCTGCCGGAGCAGCGTGCCGGGATAGTCCCTGGTCAGCTTTTCGAGTTCGGGTTTCAGGCGCTCGCCCTGGTAGCTGAAGGCCACCCGAGCGCCCGCCGTCAGCAGTTGCTCGGCAATCGCCCAGCCGAGGCTGCGGGCATTGGCGACGCCCATCACCAGTGCCGTTTTGCCGCTCAGATCAATTGAAATCATACCCAGAGTGTAGCGGGCCAGACACAGTTCAGGAGCGTAAGTGTTTTGGCAGACGCGCCCCGCTAGGCTGGAGGGATGAGTGCCCTCCTCCGGCCCGCCCACTCCCGCCGTCCATGACCCGCACCCTGTCCAGTTTGAGCCGTGCCAGTGCTGAGGGCGGCGTCGGCCAGCCGGATGCCGGACTGAGCGCCCTGGTTGCCGCCACCCTGGCGCAGCTCGACCGGGTGATTCTGGGCAAGTCCGGACAGGTCAGATTGTCGCTGGCCTGCTTGCTGGCGGGCGGTCACCTGCTGCTCGAAGATGTGCCGGGCGTCGGCAAGACCACCCTGGCGCAGGCCATCGCTGCCAGCCTGGGGCTGCATTTCTCGCGGCTGCAATTTACCAGTGACCTGCTGCCCGCCGATCTGCTGGGCGTCAGCATCTACGAACCCGCCGCCCGCGAGTTCCGCTTTCACGAGGGGCCGGTGTTTACCCAGCTGCTGCTGGCCGACGAGATCAACCGCGCCACCCCCAAGACCCAGTCGGCCCTCCTGGAAGCGATGGAGGAGCGGCAGGTCAGCGAGGGCGGCACCACCCGGCCGCTGCCCTCGCCCTTTTTCGTGATCGCCACCCAGAATCCGGCCTCGCAACTCGGCACCTTCGCGTTGCCCGAGTCGCAGCTGGATAGGTTTTTGATGACCGTCTCGCTGGGCTACCCCGATCCCCGTGCTGAGCGAGAGCTGCTGCTGGCCGGGGGCCGCCGCGACGCCGCGCGTGAACTCAGCGCCGTGCTGACCCCGCACGCGCTGCTGGCCGCCCAGGAGTCGGCGGCGGCGGTGCACGTCTCGGGTGCGCTGGCCGACTACGTGCTGGCGCTGATCACCGCCTCGCGCGCCCATCCCGATGTGCAGGCGGGCCTGAGTCCGCGCGCGGCGCTGGGACTGCTGGCGGCAGCGCGGGCCTGGGCCTGGCTCGCAGGGCGCGCCCATGTGCTGCCCGAGGACGTGCAGGCGGTGTTCGGCAGCGTGGCCGCCCACCGCTTGCTGGGCCGCGCCACCGGAGCGCCGAGTCCGGCGGTGGCTGCGCAACTGCTGGGCGTGGTGGCGATTCCCTGAGCTGCCGGGCCGCCTGGATGATGAAGCGGTAGCGGAGGCTGGCTGCACCGGCTTTCATCCGTCTTTGCTTTGATAGTGCTTATGAACCGGGCCGCGCACCTCACCTTTCCGGCCCGCTCAAGGAGCTAAACACCATGACCGACCACCCACCCACCCCCGACGCCGAAACGCTCGCCTTCCTCCAGTCGGTCTTTGAACTCGTCCGCGCCGGGGATGCCGATCAGCTTGGGCCGCTGCTCGACCAGGGGCTGCCCGCCAACCTGCTCAACCAGAAGGGCGACAGCTTGCTGATGCTGGCCAGCTATCATGGCCACCTGGAGGCCACCCGGCAGCTGCTGGAACACGGGGCCGACCCCGAACGCGCCAACGATCAGGGCCAGACCCCGCTCGTCGGCGCGGCGTTTAAGGGCAATCTGGAGATGGCCGAGCTGCTGCTGGATCACGGAGCCGACACTGAGACGGCAGGTCCTGGCGGCAAGACCGCACTGATGATGGCCGCCATGTTCAACCGCACCGAGATGGTGGGCTGGCTTCTCTCGCGCGGCGCGAACCTGCATGCCCGCGACGTGGGCGGCCTGTCGGTGGCCGACGCCGCCCGGCTGATGGGTGCGCAGGACACGGCTGCCCAGCTCGACGCCTTGCTCAGTCAGGCTCCATAACCCCGATCCCCCACCGAGGATGACCCCATGACCCCGACCCTATGACGCAGCGCCCCGCTTCTCTCCCTCCGTCCAGCGGCCTGCGCGAACGCCTCAGCGGGTGGGCCAGTGACGACGGCAACGCCGACCAGGGCCTGGGCATCACGGTGGCCCCCGCCACCCACTTCTCGAAGGGGCCGCGCGTGTACCCGACCCGCTTTGGCGCGGGGTTTCTGTTCACGGCGCTGCTGACCCTGATCGGCTGCGTCAACTATCAGCTCAGCCTTGGGTATCTGGTGACCTTCCTGATGCTGGGGCTGTGGGTGTCAGGTGCGGTGGCGGCCTCGCGCAGCCTCAGCGGCCTGAGACTCAGTGCCGCGCCGCCGGACACCGCCTGGGCCGGGGAAGAAGCGGCCTTTGCGGTCAGGGTGCAAAACCCCTCGGACCAGGCCCGTGCCCGGCTGCGCCTGCGTGCCCACCGCCCGCGCTCGGCGACCATCACGCTGCTCGACGTGGCGGCGCAGGCCGAGACCACCGCGCCGGTCATGATCGCGGCTCCCCGGCGCGGCCCGCTCACGTTGCCGCGTCTGCGGCTGGAGGGCCGCGACGCCCTGGGCCTGTGGCGCGGCGTGACCTACCCGCTGCTGAGCGCCGAGGCGCTGATCTACCCGGCTCCTGAAGCGGACGCGCCGCCGCTGCCGGGCACGCGGGCCAGTGAGGGCAGCGGGGCGAAGCGGGCGGCGGGCCAGGAAGAGTTTGCGGGTGTCCGGCCCTACCTGCCCGGCGACGCGCCCCGGCAGGTGGCCTGGCGGCACTCGGCCCGCACCGGCGACCTCCATACCAAAGTCTTCGACGTGCCGCTCAGCCTGACCCTGTGCCTGGACTACGCCGAGTTGCGTGGCCTGGACCCCGAGGCCCGCTACTCGCGTCTGAGCGCCTGGGTGCGGCAAGCCCGCCAGCACGACGTCCGCTACCGCCTGGAACTGCCAGACCGGATGGTGGAGGAGGGGAGCGGCGAGGCCCACTCGCGCCGCGCCCTGAATGCCCTGGCCCTCTCGCAACCGTCTGTCTCACAAGCGGCCCGGCAAGGCGATCAACCGAACGGCCTGCCCGAGCGTCTGGCGGGCCGACCATGACCTTCAGCGTTCAACTGCCGCGCAACCGGGCGGCCCAGCCGTCTGCGCCCGCGCCGCTGCCGCTGCCTGCCCTGCTCGCCATGCTGGCGGCGCTGACGCTGTGCTCGCTGCCCTACGTCACGCGGCTGCCCTGGTGGGCCAGCTTGCTCACGGCGCTGCTGCTCGCCTACCGGGTGGGGGTGGCCCTGAAACGGGTGCCAGGATTGCCCGTCCTCGCCCAGTCCTTACTGCTGCTGTTGATCGCGCTGACGGCAGGCTGGGGTCTGCTGGCAGCCTTCGACACCTTACTGGGGCGCGACGGCGGTACGGCCATCCTGGTGGTCCTGATTGCCCTCAAGGCGGTGGAAACCCGCAGTGGGCGCGACATTCAGACGCTGGCGCTGCTCGGCTTCTTTCTCACTGTGACGCACTTCTTCTATGCCCAGGACACCCTGACCGCCGTTCACGCGCTGCTCTCGGTCACGGGGCTGTGCGCGGCCCTCACGCTGTGGGAGCGGCCCGGTGGTTTTGCTGGCGGTCTGTCTGGGGCACCTGCGGCGGCCACGTTCGGGTCGGCTCTGGCCCACTCCGTGCCGCTGCTGCGCTCGTCGGGCGGCGTGCTGCTGCGGGCGCTGCCGCTGGCCGCCGCGCTGTTCGTGCTGTTCCCGCGCCCCGACAGCCCGCTGTGGCAGATGCCGGTCAGCGGCAGCAGCAGCGCCTCGGGCCTGTCAGATACGGTTAATCCGGGCGGCATCAGCAGCCTGGCGCTCAGTGACGAGGTCGCCTTCCGGGCGCAGTTCGACGGCTCGGCACCGCCTGCCGACCAGCTCTACTGGCGCGGCCCGGTGATGGAGTTCTTCGACGGCGAGACCTGGCGCTTGGGCGGCAGCCCCCGCCAGTTGCCTGATGTGACTTTGCGCGGCCCGGTGCGAACCTACACCCTGACCGTCGAGCCGCATCAGCGGGCCTGGGTGCTGGCCCTGGACGCGCCCGCTTCGTTGCCCGACGGCACCTTCATCACCCAGAATCTGCAAGTCATCAAGCCCAGCCGGATCGGGGCGCGTACCCGTTTCAAGCTGAGCGCCGCCACCGACTACAGTTACGGCATCAACGCCGATCCGGCCTGGCTGATGCGCAACCTGCAACTGCCCGAGCGCTCCAACCCGCGCCTGCGCGACCTGGCCAGGAGCTGGCTCAACCTGCCGCCCGCCGAGCGGGTCCAGGCAGGCCTCAAAGTGTTCCGGCAGGGGGATTTTGCCTACACCCTCAATCCGCCGACGCTGCCCACCGTCAACGGGATGGACGCCTTCGTGTTCGGCACCAAGCGGGGATTTTGCGAGCACTACGCCAGCGCCTACGCCATCATGATGCGGGCGGCGGGCGTTCCGGCACGGGTCGTCACCGGCTACCAGGGCGCGGAAGCCAACGGCAATTACCTGATCGTGCGCCAGGCCAACGCCCACGCCTGGACCGAGGTGTGGCTGGCCGGGCAGGGCTGGCTGCGGGTCGATCCGACGGCCACCGTCTCGCCGGACCGCATCGAGCAGGGCGTCTCGGCGCTCAAAGGTGCGCCGGGGCTGGCGGCGGGCCAGGGCGGGCTGCTCTCGGGCCTGAGTCTGCGCCTCGACGCCCTGCAAAACCTCTGGAACACCTGGGTGATCGGCTACGACGGCGCGCAGCAGCGCCAGCTCTTTGCCAAACTCGGCCTCGGGCAGCTCGGCGACTGGCGGCTGACCCTCTTCGGCACGGCGGTGATCGGGCTGGCCTTCGTGCCGCTGCTGCTGCGCCGCCGCCCGCCCACTGAGCCGCTGGCCGCCGCCTACGCGCTGCTGGCCCGCCGCCTGGGCCTGCCCAGAGAGCCGCACGAACCCGGCAGCGCCTACGCCGAGCGGGCCGCCGGGCAGCACCCCCGTCAATCCGGGCGCATCCATGAGCTGATCGGCGAGTACCAGCGTCTGCGCTACGGCACGGAGCCGACGGCGGAGCAGGTGCGGGCCTTTGTGCAGGCGGTCCGGAGCTTCCGGGTGCGCTGAAGCTCCCAGGTTGCCCCATCAGCGCTGCCGCGCCCACAATGTCGGTATGAAGCCGATGTTTACGACTGTGTTGATGCTCGCCCTCGCTGCGCCTGCCGGGGCCAAAGACGCGCCGTTCGTCTTCCAGGCCGACGCCGTGACCCGTCACAACACCAACCTGCGGGCTGGGCCGTCGCTCAAGGCCAGAGTGCTGACGGTGATTCCTGGTGGTCAGACCGTTCAGGTGGGCCGCTGTGACGAGTGGTGTCCGGTGAAATATCAGGCCGGGAATAAGACCTACGCCGGATACCTCTATGCCGAGTTGCTCAAGCGCCAGTTGCTGCCGATCATCACGCCGCAGAACCGACGGTGAAACGCGCCCTGCTGGTGGTGGCGACGGCGGGCGAGGCCAAGCGCCTGAGCGCCCTCGCGGTGGGCAGTGTCGAAGTCCGGGTGGTGATCAGCGGGGTCGGCCCGGTGGCGGCAGCGCTCTCTACCCAGGCGGCGCTGGCCGATCTCAGGTGCGATCTGGTCGTCAGTGCGGGCATCGGCGGCGCGTTTGCCAGCAGCGGTCTGAAGGTGGGCGACGTGGCCCTGGCCTCCGAGATCGTGCAGGCCGATCTGGGAGCCTGGGACGGTGAGCAGTTTCTGCCGCTCGCCGGGCTGGGGTTGGAAGTCGCGCCGGGCAATGCGGGACGCTTTCCATGCTGGCCCGCTGGACTTGGGCTGGACTTGCCCTGCGGCCCCTTCGTCACCGTCAGTAGCGTGACCGGCAGCGCGGCGGGAACAGAGGAACTGCGGCGGCGGGTGCCGGGCGCGCTGATTGAGGGCATGGAGGGTGCGGGAGTCGCCCACGCCGCTCTGCTCGCGGGCGTGCCGGTCACCGAGGTGCGCGGCGTCAGCAACTTCGTGGGGCCGCGTGACCGCGCTGCCTGGCGTATCGGGGAGGCGTTGGCGGCGCTGGACGTGGGCTTGCGGCGGGTGCTGGAACGGCTGGCGGCGGGCTGAGTTGAACTCCCTCCCCGACCTCACCCTGCGTTCCCGCCTGCCCGAAGACCTAGCTACCCTCTACCGCTGGATGTACGCCGAGAAAAATCCCGAATGGCAGCGCTGGGACGGGCCGTACTTTCCCAAATCCAACGCCGCACTCAGCTTTGAAACTTACGCTGAGCGGGCCGTCACGAATCCCTGGGACGCTGATCAGCGAATCATCGCTTTGGATGGCCAGTGCATCGGCAGTGTCAGCCGCTCCGAGGAAGAACCGGCGGGCGGCGGCTGGTTTGAGCTGGGCATCGTCATTTTCGACCCGGCCCACTGGGGCAGCGGCCTGGGGAGACGGGCGCTCAGGCTCTGGACGGCCCGCACTTTTGGGGAAACGTCCGCCCATGTCATCACCCTGACCACCTGGAGCGGCAACCAGCGCCTGATCCGCGCCGCCGAGCGCAGCGGCTACCGCGAGTGCGCCCGCATTCCCGAGGCCCGCACCTGGGACGGCCAGCGCTGGGACAGCGTGAAGCTGGCGGTGCTGCGGCGCGACTGGCGTTGATTGTTGCGGCTCAGCTCTTGAACGCCGGAACCTTGCCGTCGTAAATCTGGTGGGCGTCGCACAGGTCCTGCAAAATGCAAACCCCGCATTTTGGGCGGCTGAAATGACACACCTGCTGGCCGTGCCTGAGCAGGTTGATGTGCAGCTCATACAGCAGCGGTGGGTCGGGCGGCAGCAGCCCCAGCAGCACCTTGTGGGCCGCCTGTTCGCCCATTTTGGCAATGGCCCCGATGCGCGAGGTGATGCGGTGAACGTGGGTGTCCACCGGGAAGACCGGCTTGGCGTAGTTGAACAGCAGCACCAGTGAGGCGGTCTTGACGCCCACGCCCGGCAGCGCCGTGAGCCATTTCAGCCCCGCTTCCGGCGTCATGTCCAGCAGAAAATCGAGGTCGTAGCCGCCACGCTCGGCCTTTACCGCTTGCAGTGTGGCCTGAATGCGCGGGGCTTTTTGTTCGGGGTAATTGCTGCGCCGGATGGCGTGGGCCACCGCCTCGGTCGGCGCGGCCACGATGTCGTCCCAGTCGCCCAGGGTGCGGAGTTCCTCGTAAGCCGCATCCTCGTCCTGCGCGTTGGTGCGCTGCGAGAGGATGGTGCTGATGAGTTCGTGCATCGGCTCACGGCGTGGGTCGAGCGGCCGGTCGCCGTACTCGGCCCGCAAGCGCCCGTAAACCTCCAGCAGCAGGGCTGCGCGCTCCTCTGGGGAGCGGTTGACGTTGAGATCGGCATTGGACTCGGTGGGCAGCTCGGGCATCGGTTTTCAGCTTAGGACTGAAGGGAGCGGGTGTGGTGGGCCGTCCGCTTTCGAGTTTCTCAATATGCCTTCTGTGACTCCTGCCAGCACCAAGAAAAACCCCGGCCCTGCCTGTTCGTAGGCGGGGCCGGGTCAAGACGCTGAGCGAACTACTTGCGGCCGCTGCCCTCAGCGTTGCCCGCCGCGCTGCTGAGGTTCGCGCCCTCGCCCGGCACCTCGTCACGGCCCCCCTCGGCAGGGTCGGCACGGTCAGCGGTGTCCACCCCGCCGGTGCCCTTACCCCTGTCCTCGGCAGGAATGGGGTGGCTCTGGCCCTCGGCAGGAGAGGTGTCGCCGGGGTCGCTGCTGATCTGGGTCGATTGCTTAAGTTCGTCGGTCATGTTCCCATCATGCGCGGGAGCCGAAGCCAGGAAGTTCAAGGCAAGGTGAAGAGGACTTGGGGTTCGCGTCGCACCAAAAAAGCCGCCCCCGGAATCGGAGACGGCCTGATCTGGTGCTCCATTCAGCCTTGCAGTACGCCCCTGACCACCTTGCTGATGTTCGCCACGCTGAAGCCGAATTTCTCGAACAGGATCTTGGCTGGGGCAGAAGCGCCAAACGTGGTCATGCCCACCACCGCGCCGTCCAGGCCGACCCACTCGTACCAGGGTTGCAGGGCCGCCGCCTCGATGCCGACCCGCTTGACGCCGGGCGTCAGGATGCTGTCCTTGTAAGCCTGGTCCTGCTGGCGGAAGGCTTCCATGCACGGCATGCTGACCACCCGCGCCCCGATACCCTCACCCGCCAATGAATCAGCGGCCTCAATGGCGAGTGAAACCTCGCTGCCCGACGCCACCAGAATGATCTGGGCGTTCTCGGCGTCCTTGACCACATACGCGCCCTTCTGGACGCCGCTGTAATTGCGCGGCAAGATCGGCAAATCCTGGCGGGTCAGGATCAGGGCGGTGGGGCCATCGGTGCGCTCCAGGGCCACCTGCCAGGCGGCGGCGGTCTCGTTGGCGTCGGCGGGGCGCATGACGTAGCTGTTGGGCACGGCCCGCAGCATGGCGAGCTGCTCGATGGGCTGGTGGGTGGGGCCGTCCTCGCCCAGTCCGATGCTGTCGTGGGTCAGCACATAAATCACCGGCTGCATCTGAATGGCCGACAGGCGGTAGGCAGGCTTGAGGTAATCGGCAAACACCAAAAAGGTGCCGACCATCGGACGCAGGCCACCGTAGAGGCTCAGGCCGTTGGCGATGGTGCTCATGCCGAACTCGCGCACCCCGAAGTAGATGTTGCGCTCGCCCAGGTCGTCCGGCTGCATGGCTCCGGAAGCCTCGATGGTGGTCTTGGTGCTGCCCGACAGATCGGCGCTGCCGCCGAGCAAGCTGGGCACCTTGGCGGCAATGGCGTTGATGACCTTGCCGCTGGCCGCGCGGGTCGCCATCGGCTTGCCGCCCGCCTCGAAGCTGGGCAGGGTGTCGGCGAAGTCGGGGGCCAGCTTGCGGGCGATCATGGCGTCGAGTTCGGCGGCCTCCGCTGGGTAGCCCTCGCGGTACTTGTCCATGATCTCGTTCCAGGCCGCTTCCTGCTTGGCCCCGCGCTCGGTGGCGTCCATGTGACTGGCGACTTCCTCCGGCACCGTGAAGGGCGGGTAGTCCCAGTGCAGCGCCTTCTTGGTCTCGGCCACGCCCTCCTCGCCCAGCGGTTCGCCGTGCGCTTTGCTGGTTCCGGCCTTGGGGCTGGCGTAGCCGATGATGGTCTTGACCTTGATCAGTGTGGGGCGGCGGGTATCATTGCGGGCCGACTCCAGGGCACTCCTGATGGCGGTCAGGTCGTTGCCGTCGTGGACTTCCAGCACCTGCCAGCCGTAGCTCTCGTAGCGCAGCGCGGTGATGTCGGTGAAGGTCTTGGAGGTGCCGGTGTCGAGCTGCACGTCGTTGTCGTCGTAAAGCCAGATCAGCTTGCCGAGTTGCAGGTGGCCCGCCAGTGAGGCGACCTCGTGGTTGACGCCTTCTTCGAGGTCGCCGTCACTGACCATGCCGTAAACGTAGTTGTCGAAAATCTTGAGGCCCTCTCTGTTGAACCGGGCGGCCAGATGCGCTTCGGCCATCGCCATGCCCACCGTCATGCCCGCACCCTGGCCGAGCGGCCCGGTGGTGGCGTCCAGTCCCGGCGTGTGGAAGAACTCCGGGTGGCCGGGCGTCTTGCTGCCCCACTGCCGGAAGTTTTTGAGGTCGTCGATGCTCAGGTCGTAGCCGGTGAGGTGCAGCAGCGAGTAGATCAGCATGCTGGCATGGCCCGCCGACAGCACGAAGCGGTCGCGCCCCAGCCAGTCGTGGTGCTTGGGGTTGTGGCGCAGGAAATCCTGCCACAGCACGTAGGCCATCGGAGCCATGCCGAGCGGCGCGCCGGGGTGGCCGCTGTTGGCCGCCTGCACGCCGTCGATGCTGAGGGTACGGATGGTGTTGACGCTCAGTTGCTCCACGGACTGCTGGGTTGTCTGGCTTGTCATGGCCCCAGTTTACCGCCGCTTGCCGCTGCGGGGCCGCGCTGTCTACCTTGAACAACCATGCCGGGACGCGCTTCCGGGCCGTTTTGCCCGCACCAGACTTTGCCCGCAGCAGATACGAAAAAACCCGCTTGCTGGCGGGCCGCTGTTCTCGGTTATCTGAACTTGATGTAACAAAGAATAGCGCGGTATGCGGGCGAAGTCAAATTCATGCACTGAAATGCGGACGAAACGTTGCATATTCAGTCCCCAGAAAGCGGCTCCAGGACTTCATTTTGGCCGTGAGCCAGCAAAACCCCTGGACAGCTGGTGTTGGGAACGGCGATATTCCTTCAGATCGGAGCAGATGAGTATGCAACGTCTCCCCTGAACAAGGCTCAAGGCGCATCCAAAAACACCGGTACAGACGAATTTTTTTCTTGGCAGAGTTTTGTCCGCATTTCAGTACACTCCGGATTCTGCCGGGCAAAGGAAAGCCGCCTGCCTCGCTGGGGCAGGCGGCTTCCAGCTTCGGCTCAGCCCTGCCCCTGCGAGCATTGCAGCGGGTAGGTGTTGCCGCGCCAGATGGTGTTGCCGGTTGCCACGCCAGTATTCGGGTCGTAGCGTAGAAACCATCGGGTGTTGTCGCCGGTGTAGGTAAAGCGCAGGTCTGATCCCGAGGCGCTGCGGTTGACCAGCTTGACCCAGGGGCCGCTGCCGTCCTTGAACCAGCCGCGCACTGCCACGCCCGATGAGCTGGAGCAGACGTTGCCGCTGCAACTGGTCTGCGGATCGTCCACGACCTGCCAGACCATCCGGGCAGCGCGGTGGTCGATGACGCAGCTCCAGTTGCCGAAATACCAGGCGCTGGCGACCTGTGAGGCGTGCGAGGTGGCGGTGACCGTCAAGAGGGCCAGGGCAATCAGGGTGCGTTTCATGGGGGTGCCTCCTGAGCGCGGAGGCTGCTGGCGTCGCTGAACTGGGCCGCGCCTCCTTCGCTCATGCCCAAGAGTGTGCGGCCCGCCCTGTCCTGTTGTCTTGAGGCCAGCTTGTCCCGGCGACTGGGACCGCCCAGCGGGACAGGGCGTGGCAGCCCGGCTACGGCAGCGGCTTCAAGTCGAACTGCCACTCGAAGGACCGGTCCCAGGGAAACGAGGCGTCGGCCAGGGCGTAGGTCTGCGCGAAGTGAATGGGGAAGTCCTTGCGGGCCAGCGCCAGGGCCACCTGCGAGGCTTTTGGGGTACCGAGTTCGGATTCCGGCAGCGCCTTCCGGATTTGGGGGCGGAGCTGGGCGCTGTAGATGACGTCGTTGGTGTACTCGCGGGCCAGCAGGGCGTCCTGCTTGAGGGGATCGGCTCCGCTCAGATCGAGCTTGGCGTGGGCCAGGGCTGAGCCGAGGTTGTTGC
Source organism: Deinococcus rubellus (assembly GCF_025244745.1). Lineage (NCBI taxonomy): Bacteria > Thermotogati > Deinococcota > Deinococci > Deinococcales > Deinococcaceae > Deinococcus > Deinococcus rubellus. The sequence continues at coordinate 146,926 of NZ_CP104213.1, read as the reverse complement.
CGGGGGTGCCCCAGGCGGCCAGCGCCGCCAGGTTCTCGGGACGGCGCAGGGTGGTCAGGTCAGTCCAGAGGGCCGGGCTGCCCTGGTTGACGGCGTTGACATCCACCACCGCCACCTTGCCCTGCCTGAGCAGCGCTGAGATTCGCAGGGCCGCCTTGCGCGTATCGCCGCCGTTGTAGACGTACAGCGTCAGCGGCGCACTTTCCCCGGTGGCGGCCAGCGTGAAGCCGGTGGCCTGGGCGTGCAGGGCCACGCTGCGCGAGAGGGCGATGCCCTCGTACTTGATGACCGCGTCGGCCTTGTCAGGCGCGCTGTACTCGACCCGCACCCGCGCCGGTTCGGGCGAGAGGGCGCGGGCCACTAGGCTGCTGAGCACCTCGTCCGCGCCGGGATAAACCAGCACGTTGGCAGGCGCGCCCTTGGCCAGCGCCGCGCCTTCCTGCGGGGCGGGTGAGCCGGGCAAAGCGTCGTCCCAGGTAATGTGCAGCTCCTTGAAGGTGCCGTCGGCGGCCCACTGGAGCATCACTTTGGCCACCGCCAGATTGCGCGCCCGATCGGTGGCGTCGGGCGCACGTGGCAGGGTGATAAAGGCGTAGATGGGCTGCTTCTGGGCGGCCTTGGTCCGCAGCACTGCCAGCCGTGCCAGGGCCTCCTCAGCGCTGATTGGTGAGGTGCGCGACTGCACCAGCCCGCCGTAGGCCAGCGCGTCGAGTGAGACGATCAGCGGCAGGCCCTGCGGCGTCGTCTGGGCTGCCAGCCAGGCTTCTAGGGCCGCTTCGTCCGCGCCGTGCTTGGCGACCCCCAGCAGCCACTGGGGGGCCAGCCGCACGTCCGGGCTGATCAGGCCAGCAATGTCGGCGGGCAGGGTCGAGGTGGCCGGGCGCGAGTCGAGCGGCAGCAGAATCTGGGCCGGGGCCAGCGGAGTACCCAGCAGGAAGGTGGCCAGGAGAGGCGTCAAAAAGCGGCGGCGGATCATCCGTCTACGCTAGCGGGGCAAGGTGAGGAGCAGCCCAGGCGGGCGCATTTTATTCGCTCAGCCAGCTCTTTTTCAGCAGCGGGTACGGGTTGACGGCCCCGCTGCCCTCGTAAATACCGTAATGCAGGTGCGTTGGTGTGCCCGCTGCGTTGCCGCTGTCGCCGACGTAGCCCACCACCGCGCCCGCCTTGACCCAGTCGCCGCGCTTGAGTTTGGCGTAGCGCTCCAGATGGGCGTAGTAGTGCCGCGCCCCGCCCGGTCCCAGGAGCATGACGGTGCGGCCTCCGAGGGTGTCGGGGCCGACATTGAGCACCTTGCCGCGTGTGGTGGCGCGAACCGGCGTGTTCCTCGGCGCGAAGATATCTACCCCCTCGTGCCGCCGCCCCTGGCTGCGGGCCCCGCCCCAGGTGTCGGCAAAGCGCACGCCCGGCAGCGGCAAGGGCAGACTGGAGGGCGTCGGCAGAGGAGCCGAGAGCAGTGCCGCGTAGCGCTGGGCCTGCTGCACCAGGGGCCAGACAAAGTAAAGGCCAGCGGTGAGCAGAACCAGCGTCAGCAGCCAGCCGAGAAGACGGCGCATAGAAGACGAGTCTGGCCTGCAGGCGTGAGGCGGGCTTGAGGGCCGGCTGGGAGGGGGTGGTTGGCCCTACTCTTCCGGGCTGTTCTCCACCACCTTTTTGACCAGCGGCATGATGGTGAGACCCTGTACGGCGATCGTAAACAGCACAATCAGGTAGGTGGCGGTGATCAGGGCGCTGCGGTAGCTGCTCGGCGGCAAGCCCAGCACCAGGCTGATGGCGATGCCGCCGCGCAGACCGCCCCAGGTCAGCAGCCGCACAGTGTACGCGCCGTAAGCCGCCTGCCCGCGAATCAGCCAGAAGGGCAGCGCCACGCTGAGGTAGCGGGCTGCCAGCGCCACGGCGATCAGCAGCGCCCCGGCCACGAACTGTGGCGCGCGGCCAGGGTTGAGCAGCACGTTCAGCCCGATGAAGGCGAACAGCACGATATTGAGTACCTGCTCGATGGTTTCCCAGAAATTGATGACCTGCTCGCGGGTGTTTTCGGTGAAGATCTTTTCCTTGTAGGCCGAGATGATGAGTCCGAAGACCACCATCGCCAGTGGGCCGCTGACGCCGAGGCCCAGCGCCAGCACGTAGCCGCCGATGACCAGCGCCAGGGTCAGCAGCACCTCCACCGCCGCGTTCTCGATGGTGCGGGTCAGGTACAGCCCGGCCACGCCCAGCACCCCGCCCAGCACCACTCCGCCCAGCGCCTCGCGGGCAAACAGGCCCAGCGCGCCCATCAGGTCGGCGCTGACTGCGTGGTCCACATTGATGCTGCCGCCGCCTCCGGCCAGCCCGCTGAGCACCAGAAAGATCACCACGCCCACCCCGTCGTTAAAGAGGCTCTCCCCGGCGATCAGGGTTTCGATGCGCGGCGGCACCTTGGCCCGCTTGAGGAGGTCAAGCACCGCCACTGGGTCGGTGGGCGAGATCAGCGCGCCGAACAGCAGCGCCCCGATCAGCGGCACGGCCAGCCCCAGCACCCCGAACACCAGATACGCCCCGAAGCCCACCAGCACGGTGCTGATCAGGGTGCTGAAGACAGCCAGGGTCAGGATCGTGACGCGCTGCTTGAGCATCTGCGCGGCGTCGAGGCTGAGTGCCCCGCCGAACAGCAGCAGGCTGAGGATGCCGTTGAGCACGAAATCGGTAAAATTGAGGGTCTTGAGCATCAGGCGGGCGTAGTGTCCGACCATCGGCAGCGCCAGCGCGTCCACCGCCACCAGCAAAATGCCCGCCAGCGCCCCCGAGAGGGCCACCCCCACGGTGGTCGGGAAGTGAAAAAACCGCTCGTTGAGGTACGCCAGCAAGGCGGTCACGCTGAGCAGCACGGCAAAAGCGGTCAACATACCGGGCAGTGTACCCGCCCGGCCAGGCGCGGCTGAACGTAGAATGCCTGCATGGACGATCTGGCCGACATGGACGACTTTCAGCATCAGGACCTGGCCGAACCCTATTTCGAGCACCTCAACGGAGCCGATCTCTACTTCGAGGTCGTGGAGCCGGATGAGGGAGAAGAGGTCCAGACCCTGATCTACCTGCACGGTGGCCCCGGCTACAACAGCCTCACCTTCCGCGATCTGGTGGGCGAGCGCCTCTCGGCCTACCGGGTGATCTACCTCGACCAGCGTGGAGCGGGCCGCAGCGGTCCCCTGGACGACACCGAGCAGGGCAGCGACACCCTCGACCTCGACACCCTGACGGCAGATGTGGAGGCGGTACGAGAATTTTTAGGTCTGGAGAAGCTGACGCCGCTGGGCCACGGCTTCGGCGCGCTGATCGCGCTGGAATATGCCCGGCGCTTTCCCACGCACACTGACCGGGCCGTCGTCATCAACCCCTGGGTGCATTTCCCCGATCTGGCTCTCACCCTGCTGGAAGAAGCCAGTGCCCGCCGGAATACCCCGCTCGACGATCCCAAAACAGAGGTCGTCAAGCGCACACCCGAAGGCCAGCACCCCCAGGTCGGCGCGGCCCGTATCGAGGCGGCCTTTGCGCTGCTCAACGCCCGCGACCTGCTCAACGCCCTGCATTTCAAAGATGCCCCCAGCCGGATGCGTCTGGAGTTTGCCGATGTGGAAGGCCAGCTGATGGGCGGAGCCGAGGTGCAGCAGGCGCTGGTCAATCAGGGGCTATGGGAATTCGAGTACCCGCCGTTCCTGAGCGAGATCAGGCGGCAGGTGTACGTGATCGCCGGAACGCACGACGCCACCAGTTACCCCGCACAGGTGCAGTGGGTTCAGGACCTGGTGGACGCCGACGTGACCCTGCTCGACGCCGGGCACTACCCCTGGCTCGACGACGAGGACGAGTTCATGGAGGCGCTGGAGGAAGCGCTGACCCGCTGAAGTGAAGCGGCCTTACAGCTCGCAGCGTACGTCCTGGCCGAAGTATTTCTTGCTCAGGGCTGTGTAGCTGCCGTCGGCCAGCATCTTTTTGAGGGCGATGTTGATGGGGGCCAGCACCTCGTTGTTGGCAGACAGTTCGGTGCCGCTGCTGCGGTTCATGACCAGCGTGATGTCCTGCGACCACAGCAGTGGGCTGACCTGAATGACCTTCGCGCCCGCCGCCTTGAACATCTTGAGGGCAGCGTAACGGTCCATCACCAGGGCGTCCAGCTTCCCGGTCAGAAAGGCCAGCAGCGCTTGATCGTCGCTGGCAAAAACGTTGATCTGCTTGTCGAACGGCAGGTTTCGCACGTAATAAAAATAACTGCTGCCGGTCACGACGGCGACGCGCTTGCCCTTGAGTTCATTGTCGTAGGTGGGGCCGCCGGGCCGGGCCAGAATCACCCCGCCGGTGCAGGCCAGCGGCTTGCTTAGAGTTACGTCGGTCAGCGGCTGCGGCAACTGGCTGTCGATGACCGCGTCGTAGTTGCCTGAGCGCAGACCATCCATCAATGCCTGGGGCGTGCCGATTTTGCGCCAGGTGATATTGCTGACCTTCATCTGCTTGCCGATGATACTCAGCAGTTCGGTGGCAAAGCCCTCGAAGGCGGTTCCATTCTGGTTGATGAGGGGGGGCTGGGCCGTGCTGAAAGCCAGTTTGAACTGCCCCTTGCCCTGAATTTGGGCCAGGCCAGCGGCCTGAACCGGACTGGCCAATCCGGTCAATGCGCCGAGCAGGGCCAGAGGAGCGAGATGAATGCGGAATCGTAGCAAGGTAAGAGCCTCCTAGACAGATCATCCTCGCCGTTCGGGAAGGTGCCGGGCCGGGGAAGCCGTCAACAGACTGACCGCTCTGAAACCAACTGGCACATCCCTACTTGAAGATGTGCCAGCCTAAAGTTTCCTTTCTTTTTAACTTCTGACAAACCGCTCCGGAGCGTCTCGGCCCCGTCTGCGACTACATATTGTGCAAAACGTTCATGATGTCGCCGTCCTTCATCACGTACTCTTTGCCCTCGGTGCGCACCCAGCCCTTGCTCTTGGCGGCGGTCCAGCCTCCGGCCTCCACCATCTTCTGCCACTCGATGACCTCGGCCCGGATAAAACCGCGTTCCAGGTCCGAGTGGATTTCTCCGGCGGCCTCGGGGGCCTTCTCACCGTTGTGAATGGTCCAGGCGCGCACTTCCTTTTCGCCGGAAGTGATGAAGGTGATCAGGCCCAGCGTTTCGTAGCCCACCTTGACCAGTTGGTCCAGCCCGCTCTCCTCGACGCCCAGGTCGTGCAGAAAGGCGCGGGCATCGTCTTCCTCCATCTCGGCCAGTTCGCCCTCGATCTGGGCGCTGATCTTGACCACGTGCGAACCGTCACGTGCGGCAAACTCACGCACCTGCTTGACAAGGTCGTTGTCGCCCGCCAGATCGTCCTCACCGACATTCGCCACGTAAATCACCGGCTTGATGGTGATCAGGCCGAAGTCTCTGGGCACCGGGCCTTCGATCCGGGCGGCGCGGGCGGGCTGGCCCTCGCCCAGCACCTTGAGGATGACCTCGGCAACTTCGAGCTGCTCTTTGGCTTCCTTGTCGCCGCCCTTGGCTTTCTTGCTGAGGCCCACCACCCGCTTTTCCAGGCCCGCCAGGTCAGCCAGAATCAGCTCGGTGTTGATGGTCTCGATGTCGTCCAGCGGATTGACCCGGTTGGCCACGTGAATGACGTTGCCGTCTTCAAAGCAGCGCACGACGTGGGCGATGGCGTCCACTTCCCGGATATTGGCCAGAAACTGGTTGCCCAGGCCCTCGCCTTGCGAGGCTCCCTTGACCAGCCCGGCAATGTCCACGAACTCCACGAAGGTCGGGATGATCGGCGGGACCCGCTCGCCCTTGGTAAAGACCTTGCTCAGCGCGCCCAGGCGTTCGTCCGGCACATTGACGCGGCCCACGTTCGGCTCGATGGTGGCGAAAGGGTAATTGGCCGCCAGCGCCCCGGCGCGGGTGATGGCGTTGAACAGAGTTGATTTGCCGACATTGGGCAGGCCGACGATTCCGATACTTAAGCTACTCACGATAACGATTCTCCTTACGCGCTCGCAGGCGCAATGGGGGAGAGTTTAGCGCATCAGAAAGTTGCCCACAGTCCTGGGCGCGGGCTGTGGATAACTTCTGTGTTGGGTAATCGGTGGTTGGAGGATCTTTTCGTGCTCAGTTCAAAAGAATCGCCCCGGTTTCGGTACGGGGCGATTGTTCTCCAGTTTGGGGTAGTGGTTCCTCCACGCAAATAAGCTAAAACAGCTGGCCCGTCCCGAACCTGGGAACTCGGACAACGAACCTACTCCAGCTTTCCGAGATCTCCCGCATCGGCCAGCCGGATCACCTCGGGCGGGCCGGTCTCGTTCCAGATCAGTTCGGTCACGGCAGCATTGGCGTGGCGGTAGGTATCGGAGCGCCAGGACTCGCGCGGGTCTACCGCCAGCAGTTTCGAGAGGACAGAGACCAGCGCCGCGCCGTGTGACACGATGAGCACGGTTTCGCCCGGCTGAGGCCTGATCTTGAGCAGCGCCGCGTGAAAACGCTCGCCCGCGCCGACCAGCGAGTCCCCACCTGGAAAGCCGTAGTGGCCGTCTGGCGCAGTCATCTCGTCCTCGAATTCGTTCATGTGGGCGTAGGAGCGCCCTGCGAACGTTCCGGTGTCGAGTTCTTGAACGTCCTCCAGCGTTTGCTGGGGCACGTCGAGCGCCTCCGCAATCGGCTGGGCGGTTTGCTGCGCCCGCAGGTACGTGCTGGCATACACGCGGGGACTGGGCAGGTTCAACGCCTTCAGCCGGTGTGCCAGTTGCTGTGCGTGCCGGAAACCTGCCGCATTCAGCGGAGCCTGGCCACCTTCCGGACCACGAAAGATCTGGGTAACGTTGTTTTCGGTCTCGCCGTGGCGAATGAGCAGCAGGCGGGCAGGAAGGAGTGAGACAGCAGTGGGCATGTGTCTAGGATAGCGGCCCACAACATCAGCCCAGGCGGGCGACTTTCGCACCTTGGGTCAGTGGGCGGCTGAGTGGCGTGCCGCCCGCTCCAGATTCAGCGCCAGCCGCCGCGAGCGCACCTCGTTCTCGGAGAGCGGACAGTCTCAATTTGAGTCCACTCCGAAGATGCTTCCCGGATCTCCGAAACGCACGCACCAGAATTTCGCCTTCATGCTCTCCAAGGCAGTGGGCGCTTCACGAAACCTGGAAACCCATGCCCTGTCCACCCGCCCACAGGCAGCTCTACTGCAAATTCAGCGGCAGTCAGTGAGGGCGGGAGTCAGGAAAATTCAAAGGTCTTCGACAACAGTCCAGTGCTCCAGCAACGCCTGCAACGCCGCCGCCTTGAAGACCAACCCGTCACTTTCCAGGCGTTGAAGTTCTCAGAGTGGTGGCAACTGGATGTACAGGTCAGGCAACCCGAGACGCTCTGCCACCAATTCTCTGATCCACTTGGTGTAGGCGATGGGATAGGTCCGCCGAGAGATACACAACGCTTGAAGGAATTCCTGAAACGCTTTATAGAACCGGTCGAAGGCTTGAAAATGCAAGCCTCGGTGGGTGTAGAACGCCACATGCTCAAGATCATAGGCGCACGCATCCCGCACCATCTGAAGGCGCTTGCGGCGCAGCGCTTCATCGTAATAAGGCAGCCACTGCGCCCGCAAGTGTGCCATGGCATCGGCGGCCTGCCACAGGGGAAAGCTGTAGGCCACCTGATTGCCGATCTCCAACTCGAAGCTGTCCGGCCCACCCGCGTCGTCCAGGTCGGTGGGCTGGTACTGGCCGGTGATCAGATCCAGATGGATGCCAGTAAACCGCCCGGAACGCCGGAACGCCTCGAACACGGGCTGCTGCTGGTAGTGCGCTTGCCAGGCCTGTTCCAGCGCTGAGAATCTGGACGCTTCCAACTCGGCCTCGATCAGGATTGCGAAGTCCAGATCGCTCTGTGGCGTGGCTGTGCCGCGTGCGCAGGAGTTGACCAGGAGGACGCTCTGAACGTATGGCTGGGCGCTAAAGAACCCGGTGACGGCCTGGGCCGCCGCTTCATGAAGATCGCTGGGGAAGTAAGTGCGGATGGTCGACTTTGGCATGTACAGTTCTTAGAGAAAAGGGCGTCATCCCCCGTCCTTGAGGGCGGGGATATAAGCCCTCGGCACCGCAGGTGCCGCAAAGCTAAAGCACCACACGGGCTAGAAATCTAGTGGTTTATCTGCTACCATGTGCATATGGCCGGAGAGCGTTCAACACGACATGCACACTTCAATTTGAACTACCATCTGGTGTTCACGCCGAAGTACCGCCGTCGTTCGTTCTTCGGCCCGTCCCGTGACCGCCTGATGGAGATTTTCACGGCTACCTGCGCTGAACGGGATTGGCTCATCCGGGGCATGGAGGTCATGCCGGACCACGTGCATGTGTTCGTGTCCTGCCCGCCGAAATGGGCACCGTCCGACATCGCCAAGATTCTGAAGGGCGTCTCAGCTCGGCTTCTCCTTCAGGAGTTCCCCGAGCTGAAGCGGCGCGGCCACCTGTGGACGAATGCCTACTACGTCGGGTCGGCGGGCAACATCTCCGCCGAGGTGATTCAGCAGTACATCGAAGGGCAGCGCAAAGGGCAGGTGGAAGACGATGGGGTTTAAGGCCATGAAATATAGGCTTTTCCCGAACGTCACGCAGGAGAAGGCGTTGGATACCACGCTGTACCTGTGCTGCCAGTTGTACAACGCGGCCCTTGAGGAACGCAGGGGAGCCTACAAGAAAAGCGGCGTCTCGGTCCGCTACTACGAACAGAAACGCGCCCTGACTGAAATCAAGGCCGACCTGCCGGAGTACAAGGGAATCCACTCCCAGGTGTTGCAGGACGTCATAGAGCGGCTGGACAAATCCTTCAAGGGATTCTTTCGGCGGGTCAAGGCAAAACAGACTGCCGGGTATCCGAGGTTCAAAGGGCGCAACCACTACGACTCCTTTACTTACCCGCAAGCGGGTAAGACGGGGGCGATGCCCCTGGAAGATTCTGGGAAGGTCGACCTCTCCAAGATTGGGAACGTGCGCTGCACGTTCCACCGTCCGCTTGAAGGGCAGGTCAAGACGGCCACCGTCAAGCGGGAGGGTGACAAGTGGTTCATCGTGTTTGCCTGCGAGGTCGAAGCTGCACCCCTCCCCGCGACGGGTGACGTGATTGGGATTGACCTCGGCACGAATCCAAACTTCCTCATCACGTCGGACGGCGAGTTCGTTCCGGCTCCCCGTCACTTCAAGAAGTCGGAGCGCAAAATTGGCCTGCTTCAGCGGGCCGCCAGCAAGAGGAAGCGGGGCAGCCGCCGCCACAAGGCGCTGAAGCGTCAGGTCGCTGCTGAGCATCGCCGGGTCGCCAATCGTCGCCGGGACTTCCACCACAAGACGGCCCGCACTCTGGTGAATCGCCACGACACCGTGTTTCACGAAGACCTCAACATCATCGGGCTGGCCCGTTCCCGTACCGCCAAAGGTGTACTGGACGCGGGTTGGGCCAGCTTCATCAACATCCTCTCCCTCAAAGCTGCGAACGCTGGTCGGAGAGTTCTCGGGGTTGACCCGAAATATACGAGTCAGGACTGTCACCAGTGTGGGCATCGCCAGAAAATTAAAATCGGCCATGCCTACCTGTGTGCCAACTGCGGACTGGACATGCACCGCGATGTCCATGCCGCTTTGAATATCCTGAATCGGGGCAGGGATGCTGCCTTCTGCGAGAGCGTGCAATCTCCGGCGCTTGCTGACCAGAGAAGCCTCGCCCTTTAGGGCGGGGAGTCATCACCTTAGAACGTTTCGAGCTGTGATCTACAGCTTGGGCGTGGGCCTGTGCACAACTCCTGGGGCCGACGCACGGCTCCATGCGCCCTGTGAATCAACGAGCTGAACGCCCGGCACAGTTCGCCGACAGGCGATCACTGGCAAGCCCCAGCAGTGACCTGAGCAAATTCAGGATGGGCTATCCCCCCAACCATTAAGAGGACACGACATGCTCTGGCGACAATTGCGCATTGACCCTACCGCTGCCCAGCATACTGAGAAGGGTATGTACCACTCCGCGTTTAAGTTGAGGGCATGAGGCCACGAGAACAGCGGGGCTGGGAGCGACAAGGCTTACCTACTGCCTTTCGTTGGTGGCCCGCCAGCATCTTTTGGGTGTCCATGCACTTCCTCTTGGGCTTCTGGCTCTTTGGACGTGCCGAGAAGCCGAACTTAACGTCAGTTTCGAGTCTTCCCTTTTTTATTCTGGCTGCCGCCATCATTTTTTTTATTTCGTGGGTGCTGGGCGCGTTCCGTTTGCCGCGTCAGGTCGTGCCCCCGCTCGTCCTATTGACTACCGGCATCCTCTTGACCTGCATTCAGGAAGGCTTCTTCCCATTGACGACGACGTCCAATCCGGTATGGCGCATCGTCTTGCTGTTCATGGTGGCTTCCGGATTTGTCTGGCTGATGGCCATCAACGTTCAGAGCATGCTCCAGCGCTTCAAACTCCAGCAGCGTTTGGTCGACCAAGACAGCTTGACCGGACTCCTGAACCGTGCGGGCACGCAGCGCATCTTGAAACAGCTGACGCCGCAGCAAAACGCCGTGATGGTGATGATGGATTTAAATGATCTCAAAGCTGTCAATGATCTCGGCGGTCACAACGCGGGTGACCAGCATATCCGGTCGGTCGCCCAAGCCATAACTGAAGTTCTACCGCAGGGGGCCGTTGCCAGTCGCTGGGGCGGAGATGAATTCTTGGTGTTGCTTCCCCATTCCAGCGTTGCGGAGGCCAACAACTTTGCCCAGCAGGTCATCGACCACGCACCGAAGATTCGCCTGACCCTTCCCGCCTTGGCCTTTGGCAGCGCCCAGGTCCATTCCTACGAAGATGTTCAGCGGGCGCTGGCCGTTGCGGATCAGCGAATGTACGAAGACAAGGAAAGGGTCAAACACACCCATATTGGTACCCTTGAACGGCATGTCCCGAGTGCCGAAGAGATCATGCGGCTTATTGAAGGTATTGACAACACGGCTGATCTGCTTCACTACGGCTTTGATAACTTACGGCTCATTTTGGGCTTTGACGCCAGTGCCTACTACGAAAAGAGAGACGGGTGGCTTGAGGCGGTTTACATTTCCAGTGATGACGAGCAGCGGGACGTCCCGCTGCACAGCTTGAAACGTGAACTGTCGAGTGGATTGATGGGGCAGGCGATCTTGACCAATCGCACCGTTGGCACTGCCGATTATCCTTCGGAAATGAAAGCGTTGCCCGGATGGAAGGACTCTGGACTTCGCAGCTTTCTGGTGACGCCAGTCCGCGACGCTGGAATGATCGTGGGCACATTGGCGCTCATGAGTTACCACAACTGGCGACCTATCACGCCTCAAGCCCGCCGTCTGCTCGAAGCCGTGGCGCTGAGATTGGGCTACATCTTGGAGCGTGAGCGCGTTCTCAAGCAAGTTGAACTCACGCTGGACGGTGGCTTGATGGCGTTGGGTCTGGCGCTTGAAGCGCGTGATGTGGAATCTTTTGGTCACACCCAACGGGTGGTGACGTATGCAGAAGCCCTCGGGAAAGCGTTAAACCTTCCCAGTGCTGCCCGAATAGAACTCAAGCAAGGTGCGTGCCTGCACGACCTCGGCAAGCTGATGGTGCCGGACTCGCTCCTTGGAAAGCCGGGGCGGCTGACCGCCGAAGAGTTTAAAACGATGCAGCAGCATGTGTCGCAGGGCTTTGCACTGGCTTCAAGGATTCCAGATCTGTCCCAGGGGGCCTTGGACGTGATTTTGTATCACCACGAAGATTGGGACGGTAAGGGCTATCCATCCGGACGGTCTGGATTGCAGATTCCGCTTTTGGCCCGCATCTTCACGGTGTGTGACGTCTACGAGGCCCTCATCAGCGTGCGGCCCTACAAACCCGCCTGGCCCCCCTCAGTGGCCCTGAGCGAAATTGAAGCGCAGGCGGGGAAAAAGTTTGATCCGGGTATCGTCACCGTTTTTCTCCAGATGATGCAGCACCACCAACCGGCGGGCATCGACGAAGAAGCGGATCCGCTGAGGTTGCCCTGAAGATCACGACCGACAGTTAGGCTTTATCACCGTCTTGACGGTTGCCCGGCACAACAATGTCGCGTCCCCCGACTTCAACTGTTGGAAACCGCCTGCACGGACGCCTTGATCAGTGACACCGTGATCTGCCCGCTCTTGAAAGCAACGTGGTCACGGCTCCCCCAGTGGCCCCAGAACTCTTGCGGCACCTTGCTCGGCACGTTGTAACGCAGGTACAGGTAGCCTGGCTCGCTCTCCTGCTGCACGGCATTGACCTCGGCGCGGCTGAGGGTCGGGTTCGCAAGCGCCTGGAAGTGCGGGTCTGCATTGAGCAGCCCCTGCACCAAGGTCAGGAGCTGACGATCACGCGCACTCGGCTCGGCACTACTGCCGTCAGGCTTGATCACGGTCATCTGGATATCGCTCATTTGATCCCCCGGTAGCCTGCCGCCTGCGCCGCCGCTGCACTCGCAAAGCAGGCTTTGGCCTTGGTGCGCTGATAATTGCCGTCGCCCGTAGGCAGGTGGTAGATGCCCGACTTGCTGACCTTGATCGGTGCGGTGCTGGGACAGCTGCCATCCGTATTGGGCAGTGCCGAATCGGTCGCGCTGCCACTGCCCTGTGCGGTGTTCTGAATCGGCACCGGTGAAGGCGTTGGGAGCACCGGCACCTTCACCGTCGATGCCGTGCTTCCGAGGACCTGTGCGCCGCCGGGGAGTGGGCCGACGTACTTGACGTAGGCCGCCGTCCAGTTGCTGGCGATGGCCTGCTGGGCGTCTTGCATGCTGATCTGCCCACCGCAGGCCAGGGCGTGCAACTTGTTTTCGAGGGTGTCTTTCACATGGGCGTTCAGGGGCTGGGTCTTGTAGGACTCGGGAAACAGATTCCTGATGCTGTTGGAGCCGCCGAGTTCCAGCGAGACGATGTGGTCGATCTCGTACTCGCCGGACTCGCGGGAGGTGATGCCGTATTCCTTGTAGACCTGCTCCTTGAGGCTCTGCGGGACGTTGCGCACCGTCTTGGTGTATCCGGAGACGCAGATGATGGCTTTGTCCGAGGTCAGGACGTCGCCGGGAGAGAGCTTGGGGTCCGGCAGGATAGGGGCGTTCTGGTTGTAGGCCAAGCCCATGCCCAGTCCGGCCAGCACCAGGGTCAGCAGCAGCGGTTTCATCTGCTCAGTCTGGCAGATGAGGTTGACGCGGGGCTGAAGAACGTGAGGTCAAACTAGAAGGAGGTTCATCTGGATTGAGCTTTCCACTTGACCGTTTGACCTGAAATGCGAATAAGTCCGCTGGCATCCACAACTGCACGTCGTTGGCCTCGACCAGTTCACGGGCCGACGCCGTTTGGCCCAGCCCAGATGCGAAAATCACCACTCCAGAAGACTTAGTCAGTCCAGGCAAGATATAACAAGACTCTGATCTTAAATTTTACTGATCAGTTTCTAGACCAGCGAGAAATTCTTTTATCAGTCTTGCCTCTACTGAATCTTCATCTAATTTCCCGCCTCCAGCTTTCTTTCGTAGAGTTAGTCTATAACCCAAAAAATCAAACAGCTCCTGCCACGTCTTGGCTATATTTCCCATACTCCAATTTGAGTTAGGATTAAGCATAGAACTGGTCTTGTTCCGGCCAATTCCAGTTTTCCTGCCTACTTCTCCTATGGACAGATCTCTCGTTTCTATTTCTACCCAGAGTATCCCTCTAATTTCGTCGTTCATTTTATACCCTTGCTTTTCTTAACGATGACCAGTTCGTACCCAAAATAGTCAAGCATCCTTAACCAACTGGAGCCCACCTTCCCCTTCTGGACTGGAGCATCGTCCCGAGCTAACATCTTATAAATATAATTTGGAGACTTTGATATTTGTCGGGCGAGTTCGGCCTTTGACCAACCAAGGCGTGTAAGTTCAGCGTGAATTTCTTCTCTAATCCTGTCGTTCATACTCACCAAAGACCCCCGGAAGCCCCGCCCTTTAGGGCTGGGGAGGTAAGGGGGTGAGCGCCAGGGGCGCTCCTAGAAGCTGTAGCCATAGCCATCTCCTTTGTGTAGCGTTATGAAGAAGCGGTGATGGATGCCGTCCACCTGCGGAAGTTTGAAACTGCCAGTCGCCCGCACAGAAACCCGCCCGATGTACGTCCCCACCTTCTTGCCCGTTGTGACCACGGCCCGCACCATGTCTCCGGTCTGAAAGCCAAAGAACACTTTCTGGCGCGTCCGGTGCCGAATCGGGAAGCCGTACTTATTTGTGCCGCACACCTGACGATTGCCGCGCCCCATGCAGGCGACCTTCAGGGGCTTCAGGGGCCGGAGGGCAACGCTCTCGCCCGAATCCCCAACGCAGGCCGCATCAATCCAGTGCGCTTTCTCGTAGCCCTGCTCAGTGCGGTTGAAGCTGGTCTGAGCGCCGCTCCCGGTTTCTACGGGGTATCCGAAGGTCTTGAGTTCGTCCAGTAGGCGGTACTTGGTGGCGTTGACGGCAGCCGAGTCGTGGAGGGACGCCTTCTGCTGCTCCTGAATCTTTCGCAGGACGGCGGGCTTCCTAGCTAGGAACTCCTCCAGGGTGAGGTTGTCCTTCTCCTCGTTGCACTTGCGGCAAGACCACACGAGGTTGTTGATGCGATTGGAGCCGCCACGAGAGCGGGGGACAAGGTGCTCGACCTCTTCGCCTTTTTTCCCGCAGTAGGCGCACTTGTCGTCCCATTTTTGACGCAGGTAGGCCCGCACCTCCGTACCGAAGAGCGTTCCCTTCTGATACTCCTCGCGTTGGATGTCAGGATTCATCATCTTCTGCGTGTCGAACGACACCAGCTCCATCGAGAAGGCATCCAACGGCGTGAGGCGATCCAGCCGCTTCGCCCACGACTTGATGGTGAGGACGCGGTGCATCAGGGATGGCGGCAACCACCCGGCAGGCTTGGTGCGGTTCAGGAAGCGGGCCGGGCGATGGCGCAGCTTGCGATTGCGGCGAGCTGAGCGCAGTGAGCGGCGGGCGAGTAGTTTGAGCTTGATCGCCATACCCCGGTGCGCCAGTTCCGCGCCCCAGATGCATTGCTTCCCCGTCTTGCCTTTCAGTACGAGCGCCATACCAGTGGTTTTGGAGCCAGGATCGAGCTTGAGGGCGAGGGGTTGGGAGAGGTTCGGAGACGCTTCTTTCAGGATGACTGTGAACGGATAACGCCGCCACACAGCGGCCTTACCGCCTTCCAGCATCTTCCTGGCCCGTTTTGCCGTACACGGCATCAATGGGGATTTATCTGGGTTGAGAACAAAAACTCGGTGACTCATCGTGTGTCCTTGTTGCGCGTAAGCGCCGTGTAAAGTTCGCCTAGACGGGCATCTTCAAGTTTGTCGCTCTACATTCAGAGGCGCGAGGTTTTCCCTTCCCGGCTTTCTTTGTTTGTAGACACAGAGCCAAAAACTGGCGAGGCATTCTTGGGTGTGATGGCTTGAACATCGTTTACCCTTACGGGTCGTCGGGTAAGCAAGTGGGGCCTTAAAAGCCCCGGCCTTTAGGCCTGGGGTTGCTTACACCTTATGCATCATGTCTGACTTCACGAAAAGGATGGGATTTTGAGGGGAGCGCGGAGTGGCTAAGGCCACCATGCGGGAAGCGAGCATTTGGTTGCGGCCTGCTCAACTGCCGACTGATCCAGATTTAGCATCGTCGGAGTTGCTCGGCCCGCTACGAAGTCTCGCGCCGCTACGGGTGAAAACAAGGTCGAATGCGGCAATATAAATGGAAGAAATCAGCGAACAAAATATACGGTTTTTGATCGTGTGAGTGCGAACTTTACCTTCTCTTGGCCACCCAGTATTCAGCTTAAGTTTATGCATATCGCTTTGCTTTGCCTGCTGTGTGAAGCTGAGTTTTGCAGGTCGCGCAAATGGCCTCTCGATGCGGTAGCAGTTTGTGGTTGGCCTACCCCCATTCAGGGTGAGTGCTAGGCGAGAGGGTAGCTTTTATACTGTTAAGTGAAATGATAGAAGCCGTTCTTGGAGCGTGTTTAGATTCCAGCCCTATCTGCAATCGCTGATTGCGTAATCTCCTTTTCACGGTTTAAAACGCTGGAGAATGCGACATCTTTCCGAACAGTTCCTATAAATAACGGTCGATTGCAAAATGTTCCATTATCGCCGCACTTTGAGAGATCAAGTCAAACCCGCTTGACTCGGTCAGTCCGCCAGCTGCGCTCAGAAAACCGTAAGAGAAGCTGTGCCATAAGGAGAACATGACTTTTGCCGTCCACAAAAACCAAGGCTATACCATCTTTGAACTTCTGATCGTGATGGCCATTCTGGGAGTTTTGTTCTCCTTCGGGGTGCTGAGCGTCAAGGGCCTGAACAACGATGCTGGAAATGCAGGATCAATTATCAGGGCCAGCTTTCTGGAGGTCCGTGCTCAGGCCCTGAGTACCAGCAGTGGTCGGCAAGTTTCCCTGAACGCCGGCAAACTCATCTTCCGGCGGGTTGATGATTGCGCCAGTCTGGCCAATCCCCAGACCCTGCCCACTCCTGAATTGCCGAGTGGAGTCACCCTGAGTGCTCAAGGCTCCAATTGGAACGTTTGTTTCGTGCCGCGTGGCACGCTTCAGACTTCCCCCATTGGCCCCCTTACCGTCATGGATGGGCGGGGACGCACCAAAACCCTCACGCTCTATCTGACAGGAAGTGTGATTCTCCAGTGAAAATTGTTCAGAAGAATGATGCCAGAGCTAGCTCCTACCCACAGGGTGTTCAGTCGCAAGCAGCCAAGTGCGAGCAAGGCATGTCCTTGATTGAAGTACTGGTGGCCATCTTAATTATCGGCATCGTGTTGAGCTTCGTGACGAGTGGTCTGCTGAGTAATGCGACCCTCAACAACCAGAATGAATTGAGGAGTGCCGCAGCCGTCGCGGTGCGCCGGGTGCTCGACAATACCCGCGCCATCGATCCGAGTACCTTGCCTGGCATTGGCGCGGCAAGCGGTGTCGAGTCTGTGACCGTCAACAACCGGACGTTCACGGTGTATACCGATTACTGCTTGCAGCCACTTTACTGCACCACCAACGCCCGCAGTATCCGGGTACGTGCCCGTTTTGGCGCAGGTGCCACCACCGATCTGGTCAGCACCGACACTGTATTCACCAGCGTCAGTAGCCAGAGCGCGGCGGGAAGCTGATGAAGCGTTCAACAGCAGGTCTGACCATCATCGAGCTATTGGTCGTCATGGTTATTTTGCTCCTCATTCTGGGAATTATCCTGGGGTTTACCACTTCTTCTCTGTCACTTTTCCGTGCTGATCAGGCCCGCAACGGCGCAGAAGGCAATGCCCGCAGCACCTTCGATGTGCTCGGGGCAGATATCCAGCAGACTGGAGAACGGTTGACCAGCGATTTTCCTGCACTGACGATCACTCAGGACGCTAACGGGAATGCAGTGCTGACCTTGCGCCGGGGTCTGGCTGACGGTCCACTGCCGCTCTGCGCACAGACTGCTGGAAGTATCTACGTCAATGGGAATGTTCCTGTGGGTTACAACACTCTGTTCACAGGGGGCATCAGTCAACTTCCGAGCGCATGTACAACGACGTTACAAGATGTAAGTACCTGGAGCACGGCAGCTGGTGCAGTGGGTTTCGTCATCGACATGAGCAACATGAGATACGATTATCTGACCCTGCTTTCGCCTGCGATCATCACAACGGGAACGATTCAGACGGTCAATGCTGTGAGTTCACCGTCCAGCGTATACGATCCCCGAAAAGTGACTGTTGGTGCAGCCGACAAAGATATTCGGGTCTATCTGCTCGAAAATCGCGTTTATAGCGTGTCAAATGGCCAGTTGATGCTCTCACAGAATACAGCCACTGCCCAGCCTGCCACACCCAACGTGGTTTCTTTTAAAATCACACCATACCTCAAGCCTTCCACTGGCGTGACCAAAACCACACCGGCTATTGCTACAACCTTGCCGTTTCCACCATCACCCAATCCTAGCAACCTGAATTGGAAAGCTCTGGCATTCCTCGACGTGAATTTGACGGTCAAAGACACCAGCGGCAGCAAAACGGTCACCAGAACGTTTAACGAGCGTCTCACGCCCCGCAACGCCAACAGTGCTGATCGTTAAAGGAAATCATGAAAAAATATAAAGACCAGGGCATCGCGGTTGTTAGCGTACTGATCATGATGGTGGTATTGATGGCTATTCTCACGGCTTACTTCACACTGACCCTGAGTGAGCTGAAAACTGGCCGCTACAGTCTGGCAGCCCAGCAGGGATTCTACGCTGCTGAAGGTGGATTGAATCTGCGGGCCGAACTGGTTCGTGCCACATTTGTTGGGTACCAGCGTCCAGTAGGCAACAGCCCGACCGTCCCAGGTCCAAGCAACCCTACCGGCCCGTTACCATGTACTGGGAGCAACTTAGGAAGTGGGGATTTTATTTGTACCCCCTATACGATTGGTGGACGCACAGTCAGAACTTACGTCACTGATATTACTAAGTACGTTGCGGGTCAGCCGGAAACTGGCACTGTCCAGCCAGGTGACGTTTATGTAGGCCTTAATTACCAACAATACGCTTATCGGGTTCAGAGCGATGCCTATAATACTAAGACTGGTGAAAAGGAAGCATCTCTTTTTATGAACTTCCAATCGCGATTGGTACCTCTTTTTCAGTTTGCCGCATTTTACACGAATGATCTGGAATTTCACCCTGGACCGCCGATGACATTGAATGGACGAGTACACACCAATGCTAATCTTTTTCTGAATTCTGGTGCCCCACTCACAATCAATGGTAAAACGACAGCAGGGCAGAGTATCTATCGCTTTGGCAAAGATGGACGCTCTTGTGATACAGCTGGCAGTGTCGTCATCTCTTCGGTGACTATGCCATGCAAAGGTGCAAGCAGAGATCTTGTTAATGATAAAATAACCGGCTCTCTTTTGACTCCATTCAACAAGAATGTACTCGATCAGCAGCAGGCACTTACTGTACCAACAATTAGTAGCTTGAGGCCGGATCCGGCCAACGAATTATGGTCAAAGGCCGATCTGCGGATTGTGGCTTATAAGAATGGTAGTACCTTTAGTCTCCAAGTCGTTAATGCCGATAAGTCAATTAATTACCCGGCTACATTGAGATTGGCGGCCTGCAATCCAGCTCCAAGTCCGTCAGTGCCAATTCCAAGCCAAGCAGTAGCAGTCAAAGTCGGCGGTCTGTATGATGGCCGTGAACAAAAATCTATGACTGTGATTGAAGTGGATCAGAAGAAGCTGATGGACTGCATTGCTGGGGGTGGCTTTACCAATGGAGACAATCTTCCGCTCACTATTGATGATGCTACTGGCGGTGGCCTCGTCTGGAACTTCAGCTTCGGCGATAGTAATGCAGCACAAGACGCCAACATCAATGGGACCACTGCATTTCCAACAGCTTACGGCGTGAAGATCATTAATGCCGATGCACTTGGGACGAGCAGCGGAGCGACGGCAATTAAAGGACTGACCATTGTTAGTAATCAGCAAGTCTATATCAAAGGAAATTACAATACGATTAATAAAAAGCCTGCTGCTGTCTTGGCCGATGCTGTAAATGTGCTAAGCAGTGCTGTCAATGAACCACTGACAGCCACTATCAGTACTGGTAAAGCAGTGCCAACAACTGTCAACGCGGCTTTTCTCAGTGGTATCGATGTTACTACCAGTAGCAATTATAACGGTGGTCTTCAGAATTATATTCGGTTCCACGAAAACTGGGATACAGTCAGCATGACTTATTTGGGGAGCTTTGTGAGTCTTGGTACAAGCCTTCATACTCAGGGTAAGCAAAGCGGCACGGGTGTAGCCGGATACTACAATGCTCCTAACCGTAATTGGGGTTACGACACCGATTTCAATAATGCCACCAACTTGCCACCGCTAACGCCCAGATTCGTTTATCTCAGGCAGCTTTTGTTCGCCCGCTCCTGGTAAACAGACGATTGTCTTGTCTCAACTTGATCTGCAGAAGATAGAGGGCGGGGGTAGCTTGAAGTTCAGGGAACCTCTGCCACGACTATCGATCACGTTTGAAACGCTCGTTTCTGGCTGCTCCTCGACTTACTATTGATACCGGCAGAAGTTCAGTTGGAAGACTTCAGGACAAGTACGTAGACTTCCTGATCGTGGAGCGCGGGCCCTACCGGCCAGTGCTGGGGATCGGGCTGGACGAAGCTTCGCACGACAACGATAAGCAGCAGTACCGCGACGCTGTCAAAGACACCCTGTTCGCCAGCGCCCGGCTGCCGCTGATCCGCCTGGACGCCCAACAGCGTCACCAGCCCGCTGAGCTGCGCGCGATTATCCAAGGCCATGTCGCGGCAGCAACTCACTGAATCTGTCGACTGACAAATCCCCTGTACTCGCCACCAAAGGCAGTGCAGGGGCTTTTGTTAACCTAGATTTTGCCCGTGCTCAGGCGGTATGGAAGGTGATCACGACTGCTCGGGCTGAAAGACGATCTCCAGGCCCAAAGCGTCGAGGATGGCAGGCCAGAGGCTGCGCCCAGGACGCCCAGACGTGGCAGGGCAACTGCCGGACGGATCCAACGCCGCGCGCTACGACCAGGCCCGCACGGTCTGCCGCAGACGTGATCGTCGTGCCGATGCCCGAGGGCGAAACACAGGCCGCTGAACGGGCACACCAGTGTGAGTTCTTCGGGGTGCTCGACGCCGTGGCGCTCGGACTGGCGACGGCAGCGGAAGCGGGACTGGGGTTCGTGATTGACGCGCGGTAAGCTCCTACCTCTCAATCCTCAACAGTGGAGGCGTGCCATGCCGGCCCTGTTGTCCGCTTCCAGTCGCTGCCCAGAGAGTGGCTGAAGGCTTTGATGGGCATGAGGGTGAGCGACAGGCCTTTTTGTGACGGAGCTGTGCGGCGGGCCGACAGAGAATAGCGGTAAGAAAAGCAGGTGCACGCCCTCACCCAACTTTATTTGAACCTCGTCTCAGGGATTACTGCTGGAGTCACCCATCTATGACAACGACTGGAACTTCCTGCGTGTCCACCCTGCCCACTGTGCTCCCCGACAGCCGAGATTTGACAGCCCACAACGTTCTGGCATTGATCCGGGTGGCCCTTGAAGCGCCCGATCTGGGATCGGGCGTGGTGCCCACCCTCAACGAACTGATCGACCACACCGCCGCTGTGGGTGCGGCGTACTTCCAGGCCACCACCGAAGACGCCTCTGCTCCCCTGATCTATCAAGTGCGCGCAGCCGCTGGTGAGCTGCCGGACACGCCTGGAATGCAGGCCATTGCCGCCCATGGTCTCCCCGCCGACACCCCACTGATGCGCGCCCTGTTGGCGCGCCGCACCCCGATGTTCTTCGACGACACCGCCGCTCAGCCCCAGACCGCCGGGTTTCCTGAGCTGGGTGTGCTCAGCCTGGCTGCCGCGCCGGTCGTGGGCAAACGGGGTGAGTTGCTGGGTGCCTTTCTGATGCATACCTTCGTGCCTCACGCCTGGAGCGAAGCGGAAGTGCAGCTGTTCAGCAGCGTGGCGGGCATCATCGCTGCACTGATCGTTCGACTGGCGGCGGAAGAGCAGGCGAACGCTACGCGCGAAGCGGCGCTGCGGGCGCTGGGTCTGGCCCTTGAAGCACGCGACCGTGAAACCCAGGGCCATACGGACCGGGTGACCCAGATGGCCCTTCAACTGGCCGAGCAACTTGAGCTTGACGAGACTGAAACTCAGGCACTGCGCTGGGGCGCGTACCTGCACGACATCGGGAAGATCGCCATTGCCGATGCGGTTTTGCATAAGCCCGGCAAGCTGAGCGAGGAAGAATTCACGCTGATGCAGACCCACGTCGTCTTCGGCCACCAGTTTGCCAGCGCGTTGGGTTTTCTGCCGTCCGAGGCGCTGGCCGTGGTCTTGCAACACCATGAGCGCTGGGATGCTCAGGGCTATCCAGCGAAGGTGGGCGGCGAGGAGATTCACCTGCTGGCCCGAATTTTGCGCTGTGCGACGTGTACGACGCCCTGATCAGCGTGCGGCCTTACAAGCGCGCCTGGACGCAGGCAGAAGCGCGTGGTGAGATCGCGGCGCAGTCAGGCCGGCATTTTGATCCGCAGGTGGTTTCTGCCTTCCTGCAACTGCTGGATGTTGGATGATGACAGAGAATCCCAGCAATGGCCGTCACCCGATACGAAATCCATTCCCGCTTCCGTGTCGGAACCGAGGCTGCTCGCTGCCCTGAGCACCGCCGAGCGTGATCTGGTGCGCGAGTACGCCTACGGGCAGCTTGGGGCTCATGGTTGGGGGGTAGGCGGCATGAATTACTTCGCCGCATTGCAGGCCCAGCGTCACGAAGCCCTCTTTGCCGAGCTGTTCGCTGAGCCTGGCTCGCCTGAGCCGCCGCCTGGGCTGGCTGGTGCAGGACGTGCGGGCCAGGATGGTCGGCGAGTCCGTCAGCCCTTGCGAAGATGAGGCCGGAGCGTGACCCGGCAGCAAAGTGCCTCCGCGAGCGAAATGGAGGTTCCAGGCGGAGGCAGGGTCAAGTCTACCTCCGCCTTCGCCCGCCTCCGCACCCTCTCCCAGGCTCCCGAGGGCCGTGCCCAGATCGCCGTCTGCTCTCCACCCTCGCGCCCAGACTGGCCCCGGCGGAGGCGGCGGCTTACCTGGGCCGCGTTGAAGCTGCACCTGGGGACTGGCAGGTTCACTTCGAGGCGGCAGGGGACGCGCTCAAAGAACTGGCAGCGAAGCAGTGGGACGCGGCACCGGTGCTCAAGGGGGCATTCGGGTCGCCGCAGTGGTACGCCGAAGGGGACGCGCTCAGCGCCCAGATTGACGCCGCGTTGAATGGGCTGCTGGATGAGGCGACTGCTGGGTGAAACGACAAACGAAAAAAGCCGCCGCCCTCCAGTTACGGAAGGCGGCGGCTTCTTCATTGCGGACTTGTGGCGCTTACTCCTGCTCAGCCGCTCGCTCCAGATTCAACCCCAGCAGCTTTGAGAGCACCTTGTTCACAGGCTTGAGCAGGGGCCGGTGGATAACCCTTGATGAATTTCTTTAGCTTTTAGACCCAATCCCAGGTCAACGGTTCAGTGTCTGAGCCATTAACTCGCGCATGGTGATCGGCGCACGCCCCAGGAGTTGCTCCAATGCCGGGTTGGCGGGGCCAAATTCATTGGCGCGGCTGGCGACATACAGGCCCAGGCTGAATCTGGCTGCACCCGCCGGAATACCCATTTTGGCGGCCAGTTCGTCGTCAGGGAAGGTCTCATGCCGAATGGACCTCCCCAAAATGTCTGAGGCGATCGCCGTCAGATCAGTGAAATCAAGCGCCTGTGAGCCGGTCAGCGGTGGTGTGGGGCCGTCGTACTGGCCCTCGTTCACCAGGATGACCGCCGCGCCTTCCCCAAGGTCAGCATGCGCCGTCCAGGCGATCTTGCCGTCCACCGGCGTCGCCATCACGCCCGTCTCGAACGCTTTGCTCATCATACCCAGCGCCGTCGAGGCGTAAAAGCCGTTGCGAAGTGAAGTCCAGGCCTGGCCCGATTCACTCAGCAGCTTCTCGGTGGCGGCGTGGTCTACACCCGGCCCGAAAGCCGAGGTGGGGCTGGTAGAAATCTGACTGGTGTAGACGATCCGCCGCGCCCCAGCCGTGCGGGCCGCGTCGATAACCGCCGCGTGCTGAGCTAAGGGGTCGCCGCCCTGTGCCCGCGCGTTGGAGGACACCAGCAACAGCTGTGTTACGCCTTCAAAAGCGTGCGGTAGGCTGGCGGGATCGCTGAAGTCGCCCTGCCGCACCCGCACGCCGAGGGCGGTCAGGTCAGCGGCCTTACTGGGGTTGCGCACACTGACGCCGATCTGGTCAGGAGAAACGCGTTTGACGAGCTGCTGAACGATGATTCGGCCAAGTTGTCCGGTGGCTCCAGTAACGATGATCATGGATGACTTCCTGTCTTGCTGAGGTTGAGTAACGGAGTTGGGGAGCGGGCTCGGAGCAACAGCAGGGGGTGTGGGCAAGGGAGCATCTTGATTTTCATACCACCCCATTTGTTACCATAGATAACAATAATCTGTTTCCTTCGTTTTTTCAAGTCTGCTACCACTTCTGCGTTATCATCGTTAGCATGACTGAGAAGAGCTTGGAGGTGCGTGAACGCATTGTTCAGGCCACCGCTGCACTCTTGGCTCAGGGCGGACGAGAAGCGGCGTCCACCCGCGCCGTCAGTGCCGCCGCCGGAGTTCAGCCCCCCGCCATCTACCGACAATTCGGCGACATGCAAGGGCTGTTCAGTGCGGTGGCCCGGGAGACCTTCGCGGCGTATGTCCGGCAAAAATACGCTGACAGGGCGACGGCTGACCCCCTGGAGGACTTACGACGCGGCTGGGACACCCACGTGGCATTTGGGATAGCGAATCCAGCGGTGTATCTCTTGATGTATACCTCCGGAGCGGATCCTTCTGCGCTTCGTGACGGTCAGGCAATCTTGTCTCAATTGGTGAGTCGCTTGGCTCAGGCGGGACGGCTGCGGGTCAGTGTCGCCCACGCCACACACCTGATTGCCGCTGCTGGAGAAGGCGTGACGCTCTCGCTCATTCGCACCCCATCGGAGGCAAGAGATCCCTCCCTCTCAGCGTCGATGTTCGAAGCGGTACTGAGGACAATCATCACGGATCAATCTCAGGACGGGGTTTCTGAAACCTGCTCTGTTTCAGACCAGGTGGCTGCCCGCGCCGTTGCTCTTCAAGCTGTTCTTCCTGAGGGTCCAGCAGTCCTCTCGGTGGGCGAGCGGCAGCTGATGGGTGAGTGGCTGGAGCGATTGGCGAAGACAGGCCTCATACTCTCTGCTGAATCCTAAATCCTCGTCCTCATTTTCTCGCTCCAAAAAATCGTGATCCAATCAGGAGGAGGAAGACGAGGTGTACCAGGTTGAGGTGGATCTGCTGGAGGAGTCAACGTAAAATTTCCCGATCTGGCGTCACGCCATGCAGTCACCCGGACTACTGAGGCCTAGACTGCCCCATGCGTCCTCTCTTTGCTCTGCTCATTCTGAGTCTGGGATCAGCCACAGCGGCTTCCGGTATGCTCACGCCCCAGGAACTGGCGACTGCGCTCAAGCACAAGTCGTTTACCTTGATCAATGTGCATGTGCCCTTCGAGGGTGCAATCCCAGGGACGAACGCCTTCATTCCCTTCGACGCAATCAAGGGCAGCGCCTTGTTGCCACGCAATCATGCGGCCCAGATCGTCCTGTACTGCCGTTCTGGGCGGATGAGCGCGATTGCCCGCGCCACCCTGAAGACACTGGGCTACTCGAACGTGCGCGAGTTACAGGGCGGCTTCGACGCCTGGAAACAGGCGGGCTTTCCGCTCATCCTCACCCAGCGCTGAAGCCAAGCAACCAAAAAAAGCCCCTGCGCCTCGCCAGTCACGGCGAGGCGCAGGGGCTTTTTTGTTGCGGACTTGTGGTGTTTGGACCGTGAACGCCTACTGGGCGGGTCCTCTTAGCGCAGCAATGCCACTCGGCATCCAGAGCTTAGGCATTCACGGAGGCGATCATTTAACTCGTTGCCGCGCGCGACAGTCATCTCGGTGGCATGGTCAACTGAGACATATTTGAAGCCATCACGCTCGATCACACTGCTTGCATCCCGATTCTTGATCCAGGTGCGCTGTAGCGTCCGCAAGGTATTCTTCGCGCTGCCCGGCAAGGCAGCCATCAGTTTGCCGTAGACGGTGTTCAGGTCTTTGTCTGCCTGCACGAAGACCTTCTGGTAGCAATAGACGGCATCGAAATCAGTCAAATCGCCCTCGCATTTGTTCTGTGCCTGCGACATGCTGGGGAGAGTCATAACGGCCCAAATCATGCAGCTTGCGGCCATGCGAGTGAGATGATGTCGATTCACCCTTACATTGTGCGCGCCTGACCGAGTCAGTGCCAGACCTGCCCGCCAACGATCGTCACTGTAAACGTCAGTGCGGCCATCGGCGTGCCCTACAGCCCCGCGCCGAGGCCCAGCCTGGGAGTCTCCAGAAGCTTTTCGCTTCCTCTATCTTCGGCCCATGCCCAGCTCATCGACACACACACTGGCGAGATTCTGGAAGACCTCGGCGTCTACGAGACGGCCAACCCAGCGCGCACGGCCTGCGGTAGGCACGCGGAGCACTTCTTGGTTTGGGGATACAGCCCAGGTGGTCTGTGGGTCACGCAAGAAGACGATGAGGTGTATCAGGTCGAGGCGGACCCGGCCGAGTAATCCTTGCTACGATTACGTCATGTCCAGAACTGTGCTGATCCGTTTCGTTCCATCCGCATCTCTCAAGGTTAAGACTGGCAAGGCGACCACCCACGTCCGCGAGTGGGACGGCGAGAAGATGGCCACCTTCCTGCAAGAAGGCCTGGAGATCTGGGCAGGAGACAAGTACCCGACTTCGAGATGAGGGTGGACGTGTCGGGTCAGGCCGAGATCCGCTTCGAGAACTGGAAGCCGGAGAAGAAGGAAGCGGAAGAGCTGCGCGCCGAGATTGGCGAGGAGGTCAGCCAGGTCATGAAAGGCATCGAGCCGGAAGATTATTTGAGCGAGTGAACGAAAACAAAAGGCCGCCTACACCCGCTTCGGCGGTCGTGTAGGCGGCCTTTGCGTTGCAGACCTGTGGACTGCGCACTTTGTCAGAAGAGGCAACACTCCCTGCTTCATCACCGCCTGTATTTAGCCCTACTTCTCATGTGGTCGTCGGGTGACAAAGGCGATCAACCCCGTGACCAGCGCGACCGGCAGCCCAATGAACCAAGGTACCAGCACATCGAGGCCATCAGCTGGCGGCACCTTCCCCTGAAGCGCCTTCCGCTCGAACAAGACCGTCCGCTCATCGACCAGGACGCCGGATGCACGCAGGTTGTGAACCTGATTTGTGGACAGGCCTGGTGAGCTGACCTTCCCTTCCATCACTGGGTCGCGCAGGTTGAAGGGGTGCCGTGCCTCATTCACGTCGCCCGGCAGGATGGTGATGAACGACAGGACCGGAACCCGCTGGGTTCCAGGGTGGGCGCTGTCGAAGAGCGGCACGAAGTGATCTACACATCTGAAGCTACGGCAGTAGTGATCTTCGACCACCATCTTGGTGAAGTCGGGCGTCACCCCTTGAAGATGGACGTACCCGGGCGCGGTCTGAGCATGCGCGATCAGCTGTGCCAGGGTCAGGATCGGCAGAGGCTCACCGGTGTGCCTGGATTCACGCAGATACACCGACGCACTCCAAGTGAATACGAGACTCAGGGCGATAAGGCCAATGAGGAGGAAGACGCGGCGAAATTGGGCGGCGGGCTGTTGCATGTTTCAGAGTTTAAGACCGACAAGCTGTTGCTTTCCCAACCGAACACACCCCGCACACCTTCACGCCGCGAGCCGAAGCTAGAACACGGGTATGAACGAAACCTTGAAGACCGCCCTGGCCACCGCCCTCACCGCCGCTACCGAAGCCTTTGACGCCGCTCAGCAAGGCCAGTTCACTGAAGCCCGCCAACTGCTGACCATCGTGGCCGAACAGCTCGCCCTCGGCGAAGGCGGCAACGCGGCTGCCGCTGCCTGCCGGGGGAAAATCCTGCGCCTCGAGGTCGAGACACAGACCCTGCTCGACGCCGCACCGGTGGACCTGGAACCGGCCAATCTGCCCCTGCCCGCCCCCCGGAAGGCGGCTGCGCCGGTCTACCTGACCGCCGAGGCCTGGAGCCGGGTGCGGGCCGCGCTGGTGGCGCTGGGGGTCGATCCACTGAAACGCGACGCGGTGGCTGCCGAGCAGGAGCAGGCCGCGCAGGCGGCTGCCATCGGGCGCAACAGTTACGCGGTCAAGGTGGCACAGCGCCTGACCCTGGTCGCCCGCGTCGAGGCGGCGGCGCTACGGGGTGAGGTGGACGCGGCGAATACCGCCTGGGACCGGCTCTTCGATATCGTGACGGCCCTGCGGATCAGTGAGTTGAACGCCCGGCGCAAGAACGCGGACGAGGCCGAGCGGGCATTGAAGCTGGCGAATTACACCGCTGCGCGCGAGGACAGTCTGCGCATCCGGCAGTGGGCACGGAGCGTGCAGGCCACCTGACCCGCCTGAGGGCAGCGCAATGGCGTAGGCCATCTGAGAGATGCGCTGCGCCTGATCCGGCACCTACCCTGAGACACACCCGTGGGATCACCGGCATGACCTGCCTGTGCCCCTTACCCGGCTGAGGACGGCCCGCAACGAAAAAACGCCCCCGCTGCCGGCACTTGGCCAGGGCGGGGGCGTTTGAGTTGCGGACTTGTGGCGTTTATCTGCTGTCTGCTGCCGAGTGCGATCTGGTCCGCGAGTGACGCCGAGCGCCTCAAGCTCATTCAGATCTCAGTGGGCGGCTGGGCCGAGCGGATGCCCTGTGCTTTCCACGCCTTCCAGACCCACGAGGCTTACATCAATGAAGATGGCCTGGGGCGCTTGCCCCTCAACTGGCCCGCGTGCCGCCTGCTGGGCATGCCCGCCGACTGCATGCTGCCCTCCGGAGCCGTGATCGTCGTGCCGATGCCCGAGAGCGAAACACAGACCGTCGAGCGGGCGCACCAGTGTGAGTTCTTCGGGGTGCTGGATGCGGTGGCGCTCGGACTGGCGACGGCAGCGGAAGCGGGACTGGGGTTCGTGATCGACGCCCGGTAAAAGTAATCAGCAAGAGAACGTCGTGCCTATCCCACGGACGTGCTCTTGCTGGTTTTCTACTTTTCAGAACAAGTCAAATGACTAAGCCAAATCCATCGTTCAGCACGCGCTTATCTCAGCGAAGCATTCTATTCAGGCAAGTGGACTTGACCGCTGGCGCAGGCCAGCGATCAGCAGGTGGACAAGGCGGCGGGCGTCGTAGTGGGGATCGTCGGCTGCGCCGATGCACAGATTGCCCACGCCGCGCATTAGCTCCAGCGCCTGAATGTCGCCGCGAATCTCGCCTGCATCGGCAGCCGCGCTCAGCAACTCCGCACAGACTGGTACCAGGCAAGCCAGAAAATAGGCGTGGAGCGCATCGAAGCCAGTGCGGTCAGCGTGCATGGCAGCCGCGAGGCCATGTTTGGTAACCAGAAAATCCACAAACAGATTGATCCATGCTTCCAGCGCTGCGTGTGGACTAATATGGCTCGCCATGAGGGCTGGCCCAGCCTCGGCGCAGGCGTCCACCTGATGCCGATACACCGCGATGATCAAGTCGGCCCGCGTCGGGAAATGACGATAGATCGTGCCGGTGCCGACGCCTGCCCTGGCCGCAATCTCGCGCACCGGCACCTCGACTCCGGAAGTCACGAACAGCGCAGCAGCAGCGTCAAGCAGCATTTGCTCGTTGCGCCGGGCATCGGCCCGCTTGGGTAGGGTCGTTTTCTCTGGGTGTTGACTGCTCTCAGTCACGTCTCTCCTGGCCTCTCTGATGTGTTTGACAAACGGAACGTTGTTCCGTATTATTTAGGAACGACGTTCCACTTAGTCACCATACCTAATTGGACGCCCGACGATCAAGCCACCCCACGCCTACCCTTTCCCCTTGGAGAGCCCTATGAAAACAGTTTTGATTACCGGAGCCAACAAGAGCATCGGCTATGAAACCGCCCGCCAACTGCTGCAACAGGGGTATTCCGTTTACCTGGGCAGCCGCGATCTGGAGAACGGTCAGGAAGCCGTGGAGAAACTCAAGGCCGAAGGGCTGAACCAGGTGGAGGCCATCCAGATCGACGTTGGCAACTCAGATTCGGTCAACGCCGCCCGTGCGACACTCGGCCAGAAGATTCAGAGCCTGGACGTGCTGATCAACAACGCCGGGATCAGCGGCGGGATGCCGCAAGCTGCCCTCACGGCCAGCATCGAGCAATTTCAAAACGTCTTTGACATCAATCTATTCGGCGTGATCCGCGTGACCCAGGCGTTTATTGATCTGCTGCGAAATTCACCCGAACCGCGCATTGTCAATGTCTCATCCAGTCAGGGTTCGCTGACGCTAGCAAGTGACCCCGCCAATCAGTATTACCACCATAAGGGTGCGGTGTATCAGCCGTCCAAATCGGCCCTGAACATGTACACCATCGCCCTGGCCTATGAGCTGCGCGGGCTGCCTTTCAAGGTCAACGCGGTGGACCCCGGTTTTGTCGCCACCGATTTCAACAACCAGCGTGGCACGGGAACAGTCCAGGAAGCCGGGACGCGGATCGCCAAATACGCCATGATCGGTGCCGACGGGCCGACGGGGAAATTTATCAGTGAGGAATACAACCTGGAAACGGGTGAGGTTCCCTGGTAAACGGCGTGCGATCTGGTGCCAGTGCTAAGAGTGCCCATGCTGAGCGTTCCAGTGCCGATGGCGGCCAGACTCCACAGCTTCGTAGCGCCAATCTGAGTGTTGTAACCAAAAAAGCCCCCGCTCCCGGCATCAGCCAGGGCGGGGGCAACTTGCCTGACTTTATTCCCACTATTCGACCGCAGAAGCCACTCGGTCCAAGGTAAACACAATGGGGGTGTGTGGTCCCCACACTGTTAAAGAGAGCCCACCGGTCTGAGTATTGCGGCTAAAGTTCAAGCTACTGTTCGATCCAGAGATGGTTCCTACATCCACGCCATTCTGCTGGAGCTTGCCTTCCCAGACGATGGTTGGCGGAGGGGGCAGACTCATTTGCGGTTTCAAGGTGACGTTGTACTCACCCGTCGCCGTACCCGAGAGCGCATACGTTTCACCGCGAAAGACCAGCGACCCAGTAAAGGTGTAGGACGTCGGCGTCTCGTAGCTCGCGTTCGCTGTCAGTTGGATGGCCTCATCCGGCCCCCTAACAGGGCGCACCGCAAAACCGATACCCGCCCACTGACCCTGGAGAATGTGTGGATCGCTTGGTACCGTGAGGACAGCCTTCTCAGGAATATAGGTGGTGGTGGTACACGCTGAGAGCGTCAGAGTCAGGAGAGCGAGACCGAATGTATTTCGCATCACTCTACTCTAGAGGCTGGGTGAGAGGGGATCGAAGTTTGGCTGGATGATTTTGCCACTGGCAAACTGGAGAGATGGATCGCCGTGCGTACCCAAGTGATGTGGATGACGAGACATACCACTTTTTATTGCCGTACCTGGCTTTGACCCCAGAGGATGCCCCGCAGCGGAAATTTCCGCTGCGGGAGGTCTTGAATGCGTTGTTGTGGATGAGCCGAACTGGGGCACAATGGGCATTTCTGCCGCATGATCTTCCACCAGCAGAAGTGGTCCGCCGCCAGGCGAAGCGGTGGTTCGAAGCCGGGTGCTTTGAGAATGCCGGACACGACTTACGGATGCTCAGTCGCGTTCAACAGCAACGTGCCGGCGAGCCCACGGCGATCATCATCGACAGCCGCACGCTCCAAAGCGGGCAGGCCCCATACGGGTGCCGTTCTGCCCAAGACGCACCCCGGAACGTGGTCACCGTGCCGGGTTCGGTGGCGCGAAGAAGCGCAAGGGCACGAACGTCCATCTTGCGGTGGATACGCTGGGTCACCTGTTGACCTTGACCACGTCCCCGGCCAACGAACAGGATCGGGCGCAAGGAGAGGCGCGGTGTCACAGCGCCCAAGAGCTCGCAGGTGGGATGCCAGAGGTGGTGTTTGCCGATCAGGGCGACACCGGCGAACAAGCGCAGAATGCGGCGCGCAAAAGCACTATGGAGTTGATCGTCGTGAAACGTCCGGACGCTTCACGGGGATTTGTCCTGCTGCCAAAACGCTGGGTGGTGGAACGTTCGCTGGCGTGGTTGTCGCAGTTTCGTCGATTGGGGCGTGATCTGGAGCGGCTGTCCTCGACCTTGATCGGCTTCCATTTCGTCGCCGCCTACGTTCTGTTACGGACCAAACTCAAGCCTGTTCTTGGATAGGCAGTCCACTAGCCTCTAGATGAAATCAAGTGGACGTGCTGAAGGAGTAAAAAAAGCGCCCCCGCACCGGCCTGAGCCGAGCAGGGGCGCTTTCGCGGGTGTCCGCCCGTGACATTCGGTGGAACCGGGTGGGCTGCGGGGAGTTGCGAGCAGGCCCCGAGGATGAGTAGGCCGGTCAGCATCAGCAGCGCGTATTTCTTCTTCATGGCGACTCCTTGAAATAGCATCGACCCGCCGAATGTTACGGGCGGGCCGACAGGTGAAGAGGTGGGCTCAGGGTGCGGTCAGCGTGTACGTCTTTCCATCAGCTCGGCTGTAGCTGGCCGTGACCCTACTGACACCCCGGCTGGGCAGCACGTAGGTCCGGGTGGCCGGAATAGTCGGCAACATGCAGACGATCTGGCGATCCTGGGCCGTGCAGCTCTTATCATTCACGGCCAGGGCGTCGCCGGTCAGGGTCAGCGTGGTGGCCAGCGCGTCCACACTGCCTGCCTTGAAGCTGATGACCTGCGATGCGCCCTGCTGATCGAGACTCAAGGCCGCGCCGCTGGAGTCGATCAGCACAGCGGGCGGCGTGGTCGGGGTGAGGGTCGGGGCGCAGCTCGCCAGGCCCAGCGCACAGCCCAGCGCGAGAAGCCAGCGCTTCACGACAGGCCTCCCTGGGGCAACGTGCTGTCATTCGTGACTGGCGGCGCGAAGGTGGTGTCGGGCACGCTGGGCACCACCGGGCCACTCGGCAGCGGATCAGGCGCAGGCGTGGCAGCGGGCGGCGTGGTCGCCTGCTTCGTCCAACCATCCAGGGTGCTGGA
This sequence comes from Deinococcus rubellus, assembly GCF_025244745.1. Classification (NCBI taxonomy): domain Bacteria; kingdom Thermotogati; phylum Deinococcota; class Deinococci; order Deinococcales; family Deinococcaceae; genus Deinococcus; species Deinococcus rubellus. The sequence goes on along the minus strand of NZ_CP104213.1, from coordinate 114,260 downwards.
CACCAGGCTGTACGCCTCCTTGACGGCGGTGGTTAACACCTGCCGCACCAGCATGTCATCCAGCGTCGTGGCCGCCAGAATTGGCACGGCCAGCTCGAACACCTGGTACAACTCCATCGCCTTGTCCACCGCGATCTTCTGCTGATCGGCCCCGGCCAGCGTGCCGAGGTTGCGGTTGGCAATCTCGATGGCCTGGAGGCGGGCGTAGGCCACACCCTGAAGCGCGTAGAGCTTGGCCTTGGCGATCAGGGCCGTGAAGTCCAGGTTGCTGGCGCTGAAGAGGCCCAGGCTCTGGTGAATGTCGGCGGCAGGAGCGGAGGTGAGGGTCAACTGGGCGGTCACTTGATCGGTCGGGTTCATGGGGACTCCAAAGAAATGCGGCCCCCAAACAGAAGGGCCGGAAGAAGGTGAATTGTCAGCGCGGTGAAGCGCAGCGGACCAGATTAAACGGGCACGAAGATCCCCAGGTGCAGGTGACCGGCCCAGCCGCAGTCGTGCGTGATGGGCGCGTCGAAACTGAGCGTGCGTGCGTCGAGGTCGCCGGACTCACCGTGAAACTGGCGCGGCCCTGCCGTGTAAATGCTGAGTTCCGCACCGCAGCCGGGGCAGCTGATCAGGTAACCGACATGCTGCGGCTGCCCGGCGGCCAACTCTGAGAGGGGCCGGACCTCGCCGGGGTTGAGCACGTTCACGCCGCCCAGCCCGCCTTCCACCAGGTCGCGGCGGGCGGGCACGCTGCGCCTGGGATCAATCTTGGTCATATGGCCACCTTCGGCAGCACCTTGCGGTAGGCCGCCAGCATGTCATTCAGGCCCAGCATGGCCGCGCCGTTCACGGCCCGGCGGGTGCCCACGATGTCGCCCCGCACGGCGCAGGCGTTGGCGCTGCTCATGCGGCTCCAGTAGGCACATGCCACCAAAGCGGAAATGCCGATCTGGTCGATCAGGGCAGGCTGATCGGTCAGCGGCTGGCCGATCAGGCGCTCAGCTGCCGCGAAGTTGGCGCGGCCCGTGAGCTGCGGGTAGCAGCCACCCCGAAAGTTCCAGCTGTCGCCACTCTCCGGAGAGCCGTTGCCCAGCCGGTAGGCGTACACCAGATTCGCCAGCGCCTGCGGGTTGCGGACGTACTGGGCCGGATCGTGGCCAGCCCCCGGTGCGAATTTGGACGGGTAAACGGCAGCCAGGCGCGATGGGGTCGTGTAGTAGAGGTTCTCCCGCACCGCCACCAGCCCGCTCTCGACGAAGCAGTTTGCCAGCAGCGCCGCCTGACTTCTGGGGTCGGTGATGCCAAAGAGAACCGCCGCGTTCTGGAGCTTCGCGGCGGTCACCTGGGCAGTGGGATGGGCAGGGGCGAGGGTGAGGATCGAGGCGGTGGTGATCATTCACCCACCCTCTCTTTCATCTCAAGCGCCTTGATTCGGTCGGTGTCGTTTGGCCGGACGATCACGCGCACTGGCAGGACGCACAGCGTGATCAGAATGACGAGGTAGCCCAGGCTGAGCGGCTCGTGGGTGACCTGGGTGATGCCCAGCCGCAGCAGCAGCCCGACGCAGCTTGCCAGCAGTCCGAACCCCACCAGGGGCGTGTACGAGCGCACGAACACCAGGGCGTACAGCGAGAAGATCACCACGGTCTCGCGCACCATGATGAACACCCGCCAGTCAGCCACGACCACGCTGCCAATGTCGGCCAGCACGCCAGGCGCACGAATCGCCAGTGCGCCCAGCGCCAGGACGGACACCAGCATCAGGGTGTGCCACCAGCGCAGGGGTGGGTGGTGCAGGTCAGTGCTGGGGGTTCTGAGCGCCGTGAGGTTACGGCTAACTCGCGGAGTCGTCTTTTCCATCGGTTTTGCCATCATCCTGACCGTCCTTTTTTTGGACCAGGGCCGTGGTGACGCCGCCCGCCATCGTGCCCGCGTACCTCAGCAGCACCCCGATGCCCTTGTCTCCCCACCAGTCGGTGATCTTCGGCCCGAGGACCGCAAAGCCGCCCGAGAGGAGCGTGGTCCCGACGAACCCCCCGAGGGGCTTGTAGAACTGCGGCACGATCACGGCAGCCATCGTGCCGACCAGGCCGCCGAGCAGGGTGTCGGGAATCAGGGCGGTCCAGGGCGAGAGGGGCTTGCCGAGCAGGCGCTGGGCGTTCCTGGCCCGCCAGGTGGTGAGGATGCTCATGGCGGTGGCGAGCGCCAGGGCGTACCCGATGGCCCGCCAGTCCACGCCGTCCAGCAGGCTGTGTTGTTCCATGTTGAGTCCTCACGGGTGGCTCCAGGGTGGTTGCAGGCCGCGCACCTTGACGTGGTAGGGTTTGCCGCTCAATGCCTGCCAACTCGCCAGCCACCACCAGGGCACGCCGGGATAGGTGACTGGCTCGCCAGGGAAGATCTCGCGCCAGGGGTAGACGCGGCCCGACTCGACCCGCACGAAGGCGCGGCCATCCGGCGGGCAGGGCAGATCGGGGCGAATGATGATGGTCACGTCGTAAATACCGGGCAAATACGTGGGCGCGGCCTCGGCCTGCACCCGGCAAAGGAACGGCGGACTGGGTGACGGCTGACTCAGCAATAGGGTGCCGAGCAGCAGCGGAGGTAACTTCATGATTCTCCTGGCAAGCAACAGCCCCCGCGTGTGCGGGGGCCTGGGTGGGCATGGATTAGGTCAGGTGGCGGGCGCTGAAGCACTGCACCGAGCCGACGCGGTGTTCTGATTGGATCGGATTAAGTGACTTTTCGGACGCTGAGGCTTGACGACAAAATCGACATAGTGACGGTCCCGCCTCCGGTGTTCTGGGCGGTGATCTCGAAGTAATCGCCAGCGGCGACCAATAGCTCGGCATACGGGAGATTCAAAGATTGACTTAGAGTCTATTCGGAAAGTATGTAGACTAAGGGCATGACGACGACACAGCCTCACCAAGCGCAGATTGATGAGCAAGAAACCATCTGGGAAGTGCCAGATGCCCTCTGGACACGTCTTGAACCGCTCCTGATCATTGACAAACCGCGCAAGAAGTCTGGGCGTCCCTCACGGGACGCCCGTTCCATTTTCAATGGTTTAATTTGGCTCGCCCGCACCGGCAGTCAATGGAGTCAACTCCCACGGCGCTACTCTCCGGTCTCTACGGCTCACGAGCGCTTCAGCGCTTGGGTGGAACATGGCTGTCTCAGACGGGCGTGGGCGGTGATCCTCGAGGAATATGGCGAGGAACTCGGCATCGATTGGGAGTGGCAAGCCGCAGACGGGAGCATTGTCAAAGCGCCGTTGGGAAAAAGGGGGCCTCCGGTGCCGAGGAAGCCACGGGGAGCAATCCAACTGACCGAGGCAAAGCTGGTTGTAAACGCACTCTCCTGACGGATGCCAAAGGTATTCCGTTAGCGGTCGTGCTGTGTGGGGCCAACCGCCATGACAGTCAGAAACTCAAAGACGTGCTGGAGGCCGTTGTCACCGTTGTTCCTCAACCGCAGATTGAGGAACAACGCCATCTCCTTCTTGACCGTGGATACGACACGCCGACGTGTCGCACCTTAGCCTGCGATGCGGGCTTCGTCGTGCATATTCCGAAAAAAGCGTCAAAGGAAACACCGCTTCCTGCGCCAACAGACCCAGATCGCCATCCGCCAAGACGTTGGGTGGTGGAAGTTGGGCACGCTTGGTTCAATCGGTTCAGACGGCTCCAGACCCGCTGGGAAAAGCGTCAAGCGCTGTATCTGGGATTTGTCGAGTTGGCTGCCTGCCTCATCATCTGGCGAAAACTGGCCCCGCTCGTCACCTGAATAGACTTTCCGAACAGGCTCTTAGCGCCCCCGTATAGAGGTCAGTCGAGCCGTTCTTTCTCAGTCTCCACGTCACGTTCGTGAGGGCAGGACTGCTTAAGCTGAAAACGTAGAGGCCACCCAGCCCAGCCGGGATCGTGATGCGTGAGTTGCTGGTGTTGTGGAAGTCGTCAGTGTCCCATAGTTCCATTGAGTTAGGGATGAGCAGCGCGACAATCGAGCCACTCGTAACGCTCTGGCTTGACGAGTTGTTCGCCATGTACTTGAAACGGTGATCACCTGCGCTCGCGCCGTCTGCGCCTGCCGAGCCGGTTGCGCCAGTTGGACCTGCCGGACCCGTCGCCCCTTGTGGTCCGGCGGGACCGGCGGGTCCGACTACGCCAGTCGTTCCTTGTGGTCCCTGTGGCCCGGCCACGCCAGCGCCCGTTGGCCCGGTGGCTCCTGGTGGACCTGCTGGTCCTTGTGGTCCGACTGGCCCAGCCACGCCAGCGCCAGTCGGACCCGCCTGTCCCTGTGGGCCTGCTGGACCTGTTGTCATTGCCGCAGCGGCAGACAACGCACTGGCGAGCTGGCCCTGTCCCGCTGCAAGCGTCGGCAACAGGGCAGCGGCCGCCAGAGCATCCGGTTTTGCCGCCGTAGCGGCCAAGGCATTCGGTTTTGCTGCTGCCGCCGCCAGCGCGTCCGGTTTGGCGGCCGCAGCAGCCAGGGCGTCAGTCTTTGCCGCCGCCGCGATCAAAGCGTCCGGCTTGGCATTCGCAGCGGCCAGGGCATCCGGCTTGGCCGCTGCGGCAGTGAGCGCGCCGGAAACGTCAAGGGTCTGGAACTGAGTGAGCAATTGCCCACTCAAGACGTGGTCGGCGTCCGCCTGGGCGAGCTTGGCGGTCAAGCTGCCCAGGGCATCGTCGATATTCTGCCGGGTCTGCTGGGTGGTGATCACATCGCCGTCCCCGTTGTCCCCGACGGCGCTCAGATCCCAGTTCCCCGACCCCGCCGCGCCGACTTCATGCGGATGCCCCTTGTAGATCAGCGGCAGGGCGCTCAAAGTCGGGCCACCCGTGAAATTGACTTTCACTGTCACCAGTGGCGGCAGGAGGTCGCCCGGCACGCCGCCGAACGCCTTGAGTGGCCCGCCAGCATTGCTCAGCAGGGGCGAGAAGCCCGTTGTTGCGTCAGCAGCGCCGACCTTGCCGGTGAACATGCCGCCCGCGAGCTGCGCGGCCACCCTGTAGGCGGTGGGATAGATGATCTCCACCGTGCCGCCCGTCGCGCCTTCCGGCATCAGCACCGTCGCGCTGACCGTCAGTAATTTTGCCATGTGGCTCCTAGAAGAAATCCGGCGAGAGGGAAGCCGGGTCGGGGACTTTCGCCGGGGTCAGCGTCAGGGTCACCAGCGCAAACCGGGTGTTGCTCTTGTAGGCGCTGGCCACCAGCGAGCCGCCGATCAGCGCTGTGGGGTTGCGGTGCTCCCGGTCCAGCAGTGTGGCGCTCCGGGCGTCCGCTGCCATCTGGTCCAGCCGCCTGCTCAACTCGGCCTCACTGGCAGCATGGACCAATCCCTTGAGAATGATCGGTACCGGGTCCGGCAGGCCATCCGAGAGGTCGAGCACATCCAGGTAGCCGTAGGCCCGCACCAGCGTGCGCGTGCGGGCTGTGGGGGCAAGGCTGTCAGGCGCCAACGTCCGGGGCAGCGGGCGGCGGCCTGTTGGTGTCGTCAGCCAGTAGCGTTCATCGCTCATCCGGTCCACCGTCCATTGGCGTCCACTGGCGAGCTGCTGTACGGCAGTGGGCCGCACTGAACGTCTGTCCAGATACCCGCCTGAGAAGCATTGATGACCGTGCTGGCGTACTGGTTGACCCCGCCCGGCAGTCCTGTGGCCAGCAGTGGCCCGGCATGAATCCCCGGCAAGCTGAAGTTCCACGCCTCGGCAGTGACCGGCGGCACGTCCAGTCCCACCGGGTTCTGTCCGTAGCTGACGCTGTAGCTGTCCACGTCATACCGGATTGAGCCACCACCGGGAGCAGATGAGCCGCTGGCCGACGAGCTGCTGTTCAACGCTTTCAAGTTCGTAATGAAATAAATCGAAGACATGAGGCCAACATCTGCCGCATTCAATTTCACCTGGATTTTGAAATTGCCAGGCACGGCAAGGTACTGGTTCTCGTAGAGTTCGACGAACCCGCCTACCCGTGCGATGCCCTGGGCGTGCAAGTAAACCTTCACATCGCCCGTCACGCTCCCAATGCTGATGTTGGCAATCACACTCGTGTCCTGGACGCGCCCAGGCGTCACGTCAGGCACAGAGAAGATGAGCGTCACGCCGCCCTCTCCGCCCAGGGGGGCGCTAATATCGCCGCCACCACCACCGCTCAGGGCAGCAGAGAGCGTGGTCACGCTACTGCTCACGCTGCCGCTCACGGCAGCCGTGCGCGTAGGGGCGAACAGGGGTATGGCAGCTGTGCGGTTGCTGTCCACTGCCGCTGGGTTATAGCTCCCCACCCCCTGCGCCCAGCGCCGGATCTTGGTCAGATAGGGCGTCACGTTGCGCCCGGCACTCTGAAGGCTATACGCCCGGCTGTCCACGGTGTAAACGGTGGGCGTCGTGTAGGTGGGCGATCCGGCCGCGAACACCAGATCCGGCCCGACGCAGTATTCGGCCATCGGATCGTTCTGAAGCGCCGATTTCCACCATGTTTCGAAGGTCGTGAGCGGCGTTGAACTGGCCGCTGACCAGCTTCCATAGATCCGGCTTGTCGCTGACAGCGGCGCAATGCCTGCTGGCGTCGGAACGCCGCTGCCACTGACGAACTCCTGCATCCGAAGAGAGTCCGGCGCGATCAGCGGAATCTGCCACTGGCGCGGCCCTGAGGCCTTTGGTACGCCAAGTGCCCCGGTGTAGATGATGATCTCATCGCCGCTGGGCAAGACCGCGATCACCCTCACCAGCCTGTCCATGCCGCCGAAGGTGCAGCGAACAGGTTGGCCGGGCAGGGCGCTGGATGCGAACCCGGCGGGCAACCTGCTGGGCATGGTGACGACCTGCAATTCGCCTTCCAGGCAGCCGCCCAGGCGAGATCTGGGCAGGCGGTAGCTGATGACCTCGGACGTCCAGACCTCGGACGGCGCGGCGCTCGGCCAGGTGGAGTAAAGCTCGACGTAAAGCCTGCTGATCTTCCAGAGTTGTAAGCCTGTTCCTGTTGCGTTCACTGTTCGTGCCATACGTTCACCTCCTCATGACTGCCGGTTGCTGTTGGCCCAGTTCGGCCCACTGGCCTGGCTGAGCAGCCGCCCGATCTGGTTGGCCGCCGCGACATTCATCGCCGCCGCCTGCAAGTTGGCCGCGCCGCCGCTGCGGATGTCGCTGCCGCCGCCCGCGATCTGCGGTCCCACCGTCAGCAGGGTGCTGTTGAGCTGATCGAGGCTGGCGGTGGTTACGCTCACCCCGGCTGCTGTGGCCGGGTTGATCCCCAGTTGCGACTGGGCGCTGGGCAGCGCCGCAACGGCTGTGCTGCTGATCGGCTGGAGATTGGAACCGGGAGCGGGTGCAGGTGTGGCCACAGGTGCCGTTCCGCTGGTACCGAACACGCCCAGACTTGTCGCTGTGGGCACCAGGACGTTCTGGTAAAAGGCCTGAAGCTGTGCGTTGGCCTTCACGGCAGCGTTCTGAATCCCCTCGGCAGCGGCGGCCAGCCCCTTGGCGTCCCCGGCCTTCATGGCCGTGATGTAGGCGTCGAGGAACGGTTGGAGCGCGGCCTGCATCACGGCACCCTTCAGAAAGCCGTCGATCAGCCCTTGCAGGATCTGAGTCCCGAGGGTCTTCTTCAGGTCGATGCCGAGATCGGCGAAACTCATCTTTCCAGCCTTGATCCCGTCGAGCATCCCGGTGCTGATGCCCTGATAGATGGCGTCACCGAGTGATTTGGCAATGTCGATGGCCGTCTGGTCAATGATGCTGCGGCTGAGCTTCTGGAGGCCCAGGAAGCCGCCTCTGTACGTCTCGGTGACGGCGTACTTGCCGAGGTCGAAGAACTTGATGTCCTTGGTGGCGTTTTCAATGTCCTGCTTGGATTTGGCAAGAGACCTCGCCGCGCCCTGGATAATGTTCAGAATGGTGCTGACCACGGTGGCCACAGCGGCGATGGCCGCGCCGACCCAGTCACCTTTCGCGAGTGCCCCGATCACGCCCTGGACGCCCTGTACGAACGCTGTCGTGACCCTATCGACGTTCTCGTCGCCGGTCTTAAACACGTCGCCCAGAGCGCCCACGAAGGCCGAGGCCCCCGCCAGAATGCCTTTGCTGCCGCCTCCGGCCTTGAAGTAGGCACTCAGGCTATCCAAGCTGCCAAGGATGACCGTCCCGACCTGATCCGTGGTCTTTGAAGACAGCAAGGTGCTTACCAGGCTCTCGTGCGCTTGGATGGCCGACAGAGAGGCGTCGCCGAGCTGCTTATCGACCTGTATCTGGGCCTGAACCGCCGCAATGCTGGGGCCGAGGTTGCTCAGGTCAGCCACCAGATTCAGACTGCCCAGGAGCTTAGAGGCCTCATCAAGCGCCCGCGTCAAGGGTGAGTCGTGAACCAGGCCCTCGATCTCTTGCCCGAGCTGGTCGATGGTGCTTTGGATGGCCGCTTTTTCGGCCTGGGTCTGCTCGTCCGTGCCGGTCAGGGCCTTGAGCCGCCCCTGCCAGTAGGCCAGTCCCACCTTGAGTCCCGCCTCGTAGACGGAGGTGCCGTCGCCGCCATTTTTGGTGATGCTGGCCGCGAGTTGTTTGGCTTTCGCCAGCGCCGCCGTCGCCTGCGCGTCGAGCTTGCTCTGGTTGTTTTGAATGGCCGCCTGATCGGCCTTGAACGCCTCGATCTGGGCCTGTGAGTATTCCTTCGTACCCACCTGGAAGCGGGTCAGACGCGAGTGCATGTAGGTCGCGTAGCTCTGGAGGGCCTGCTGGTAGCCCGCGTCGGTGATCAGCCCAGCGGCCTTCTGGCTCTTGGAGAGTTCGAGATTGGCACTTTGCTCGGCGTCCGAGGCGGCGTCGGTAAAGGCCGCAGCGGCCTTGTTCCCAGCGGCCGTCGCCTTGCCGTCGATCTGGGCCAGAAAGCCGGTGAAAAGCGTCACCGTGGCCTCCAGGCCCGCTTTCGTCTTCACCTCGTCGAGCGTGAGCGGGTGGCCCTCGAATTCCTTGAGCTTCAGCGTGATCTCGTCGATGCCGTCCGAGTAGGTCTTCCGCAGCGTGGCAAACGTCGCCACGGCCTGGTCACGGGCTTCCCCGGCTCCATCCGGCGTCCCGATCTTGGCCAGGCCGGTATGCAACTCACCCGTCACCTTCGCTGGATCGGCGATCAGCTTCGCGGCCGCAGCCCGCACCTTGTCGCCGAGCTGATCGACTTGCGTAATGGCCTTGTCGAGCTGCTGAACGGCTGCTTCTCCGGCAGGGCCGATCAGGGCGTAGGTGTCACGCAGGCCCATGAAGGTCTGGCGCAGGGTCTGGCGCTGCTGGCCATCCAGGGTCGAGAGTCCGGCCAGGGCGTCCTGGATGATGGTTTCAACGGCCTGCTTGTTATCGGCGCTCTGCTGCTTGAGGTCGGCAGCGGTCTGTTTGACCGCCTGGGTCTGGGCTGCCAACTCATCCTTGCGGAGCTGGGCGAGGTAATCGGAGAGGGCCTTGCCCTGGAGCTTTTGCCCGTCGCCGTACTCGCGGGAGATGGCCGAGAGGCGCGCCGCGTGGTCTTTTTCGACGATTTCCAGACTCAGGCCCTGTTCGGTAGCGGCCTGTTTTTCATCGGCGTAGGTGGCCTTTTCGGCGTCCAGCTCGGCGGCGCGGGAGGCGTTGATTTCGCTGACCTTGGCGGCGGCCAGCAGGGGCTTGTATTTCTCGATGATGGCCAGCTTGCCCTGAGCGGTCAGATCATCGGCGGTGAGTTCGTCGCGCTGGGCGTTTTCTTGGACCGCTGTGGCGTCCTGGGCGCTCTTGAGGGCTTCCTGTAACTGGAGTCTGCGGCTGGCCCGGTCCTGGGTCGCCAGGGCCTTAACGAGCGTGTCGGCTGCCTGGGCCGCCTGCTTTTTACCAGCAGCCACCGCCTCGTCATCAATTTTTTGCTGGGCGGCGGCGGCCTTCGTGACCGCCGTCTGGGCCGAGGCCAGGTCTTTTTGTTGGGTCAGCAGGTAGGTCGCCAGCACCGCGCCGTCTTTTTTCAGGCCGTCGCCGTACTGATGGTCAATATCGGTCAGGCGGGTCAGATGGTCGGCCTTGACCTTCTCCAGGCTCAGGCCCTGATCGGTGGCCGCCATTGTGGCGTCGGCAAAACTGGCGTTTTCGCTGTCGATCTCAGCCTGACGCTGGGCCAGCACCTGGTCGCGCTTGGCCTGGGCCAGCTTGGGGCCGGAGGCGGTCAGGATGTCGAGTTTTTGCTGGACCGTGAGGTCGGCAACGGCGAGTTGATCTTTCTGGTCGTTTTCGGCCTGGGCAAAGCTGTCTGCCGCCCCTTGCACGGCGTCCTGAAGCAGGAGTTTGCGGTGTGCCCAGTCCTGGGTCAGCACGGCGCTGTCGAAGCTGCGCTGGGCCGATTGGAGGGCCTGATTCTGGGCGGTGGTGTTGGCCTGCTGGGTGTTGCTGTAGCCGGTCTCGATGGCCGCCAGGGCAAACACTTTCTGGGCGCGGAGCTGGGTTTGAAGTTCGGTGTCTCGACTGGCCGCCAGGATGGCCTTATCAAATTCGGCAGCAGTTTTCAGGCTCTGGGCGTCGGCTTCCTTGCGCGCCTGGGCGTTTTTGACGGCCAGCACCTGGGAGCCGTAGTCCTTCTCGATCTGGAGGAGTTGGGCCAGGTTTTGACCGGCCTCCTGCTTTTTCTCGGCGTAGGTGTTGATGGTGCTGTCAGTGCTGGCCTGCTGGGTGGTCGCCTGGCTCTGGCCCAGCAGCGCCTCTCCGGCGTCATGGGCCTGCTGGAGTTTGGCGATCTGTTTGTCGAGCAGGTCGAGCTTGGTTTGATCCGCCCCGTTGCTGACCAATCTGGCGCGGTAGCCCACCAGCTCAGAGAGGGTCAACCCGTCCACTTCTTGTTTCAGGGCCTTGAGGCGGACGGCGTAGGCCGCCTGCTGGACAGCGGTATCGGCAGCGGCCTTGCCGGTTTTCTGGAGCGCGTCACCCTGATCGAGCAGACTCTTGAGACTGCCCTGGAGGGCGGGCGGCAAATCGTTTACCTTGTCGCGCAGCTTGCCCAGTGCCTGCTCAAAGTGCAGCGCGCTCTGTTCGGTGACCTTGTGCTGCTCGGTCTGGAGCTGGAATTTGGCGTTCAGATCAGTGATCTGGGTGTTGAGGTGCTCGGCGGTCTCACCCTGGCGCTTGGCCTCGTCAGCCTGTTTTTTGGCCTCTGCGGCCGCTTTTTTGCTCGCGGCAGCTTGATCGGCCAGGGCCTTGTTCAGCAACTGGTGGATGAGTGTGGAGCGGCCCCGGTCCATGCTGGCCTCGGCATCTGCCAATTTCAGCTTCAGGGTCTCGACGGTGGCACCCTTCAGGGCGTCGCGCAACTTGATCAGCTCTATGCCAGTGGTCTGGTGGACACTGGCGGCCTTGACCTGTCCAGCAGTGCTGTCGGAAATGGCCTTGGCCTGGTCAAAGAGGGCCTGAGTCCCGCCCTGCAACTCACTGGGCAGCTTCTGAAGCTGGGCCTGATAGCGGTCCATCTGCTGGTTAAACGCCAGTTGACTTGCCGCCGTGACCTTGCCCGCGTCCGCCTGGAGCTGAAATGCCGCGATGTGCTGGCGAATGGCCGCCACCAGGGTCGTGCGGGTGGCCGTCTCGCTGGCGAGTTGCGTGGCCAGTTTCTTGCTCTCAGCGGCCTGCTGGCGGGTCAACTCGGCCTCAGCGGTGAGCACGGCCCGCAGCTTGGCTTTGTCGCCGAGGCTGGTCTGGGTGGCCCGCTCGGACTCCAGCTGCTGCATCGTCATGCCCTTGAGGCTGGCCTTGTAATCGTTCAGGGTATTGATGTCAGCAACAGTGATGGGACTGCCGCGCTTGGAGCCGAGGGAATCCAGCGCGGAGGCTGCACCCTCACTCGACTTCCGAAAGGCGTCCAGGGCGTCCTTGGCGTGAATGTAGGCCACGGTACCGGGTTGGGCCTTGTCGAAAGCGTCCTGAAGCTTCTGGGCCTGGACAATCAGGGCCGCGAGCTGCTTATCGCTCAGCTTCTGGGCGGTGCTGCCCAGGGCTGCCAGGGCCGGATCGAGCTGGGTCGCAGCGACCTTGGTGGTCGCAGTCATTTGATCGTTGAGGAGCTTGAATGAGCCCGTGGCTTCCTTGGCCGTTTTGTTCCAGGCGTCGGTGCCGGGCAGATTATCGCCGATCCGGCTGAAGCCCGCACCGATGGTGTTGTTGGCCGTTTGGAGTAGCGGCATGGTGGTGTTGCTATAAGACATGGCGACGGTGGACGCCGCCTGGCCAGCGTGGCCCACAGAGTTGATTCCAGCCTGTCCCGCCACGGCCAGGGACGCCGCCGCGCCGCTGAGGTCGCCGTGCAGGAACTTCGTCCAGGCGTCCCCCAAATCTCCGAGCATGGTTTTGAGGTCGGCCACCATTTGGGCGACCGCCGTTTTGGTTTCCGAGACTGCCGATCTGACTGTGACCACCAGCCCGATAAACGGCGCGGCAATCGTTTCGCCAAAGCCAATGGCGACTTGCCCGATGCCCACGAGCGTCTGCCCGAACAGCACCACGCCTGCCGCGACCTGGCCGATGGCCTCGCGGTTGTTGTGCAGCCAGTTGACCGCCTGTTCCAGCATCGGCAGAAACTGCATCCCGATGGCCTGCGAAGCGGCGTGCAGCGAGTTCTTGAGTTCAGTGGTCTTGTCTTTGTAGTTGTTGGTGGACTCGGCGACCATGTCGTCGAGACGCTTTTTGTCCTCTTCGGCGGTGATGGCGATGGCCAGGGCCTGCGCGAGCGTGCGGTGCCCTGCCGCCATCTCGGTGACGGTCTGGATCAGACGCTTGCCCTTGGCGTCGATGCTTTCGAGCAGCACCGGCAGCGGCACGCCCGCCTTGATGGCCCCGTCGATGCGCTGGGAGAGCAGCAAGATGGCCTGCTCTGGGCTGTGGTGAACCATGTCGTCAAACTTGCTGACGGTGACGCCCAGCAGTTTCGACCAGTTCCCGGCTGCCTTGCCGCCCTCGTCTGCGGCTTTCTGCATGTGCAGGTCGAGATCGACGATGGCGTGGCCCGCCGCCTGCGCTTTCGCACCGGTGCCGATCAGGGCCGCTGAGATGGCCAGAATCCCCGCTTCCGTGAAGTGGGTTTCCTTGGCGAACGAGGCGAAGTAACTCGCCATGTTCAGGATCTCGGGGATCGTCGAACCCACCGAGGTCTTGAGGGCCACCAGCGTCCGCACCGTTTCGTTCAGCCGCTGATTGAACGGCTTCACGCCATCGGTGTCCGTGGCCCTCAGGAACTTGACCAGCTCCTGAGAGGTCTCGGTCAGGTTGGTCATGGCACCGGACGGCTCGCGCATGATGACGGCCATCTGCGCCATGGCCTTCGTGAACTGAACGAGGTCGGTCTGGCCGTGAACGCCAAGGCGGGCCGCGCCGAGGGCAATTTCGTTGAGCTGGTCTTTGGTGATTGGCAGGGTGCTGGACAGCGCCGTCATGGCCTGGTCGAAGCCCATCACCTGGTCATGGGTGAGGTGCGCCGTGGTGCCGACCATGGCGAGCTGCTGCTCCAGGTCAGCAGCATTGTGAATGCCGTCGGCGATTGCCTTGCCGACGCCCAGCACTGCCGCCCCTACGGCGACCAACGGCGCGGCGATCAGCAGGACCGGGCCGAGGCGGGCCATCAACCCTTCAGCCGCACCACCCGCTGCGCCCAGACTGCCCGACAGGGTGGTGAAGCCGAGCGAGATCATGCCCAGCGGACCGGGAATCAGGGAGAGCAGCGGCGCGAGGCCGCCCAGACTCTTCAGGGCGTTCTGGAGGTTGCCCGAGATGCCCAGCGTATTGACTTTCCCTTCCAAGGTGGCTTGCTCACGGGCAATCCGGGCTTGCAGGGCACTGAGCCGGGTCAGTTCCTTCTCGGTGAGTCCGGCGCGCTGGGTGACCCGGTCCAGCTCCGCCTCGACGCCCTTCATTCCGGCCTGGTACTGGATGGCCGCGTCGCGCTGCTGGGTCCAGCCGCTGGCCTGGGCAAACGCCTTGTCGGCGGCAGTGCGGACCCGCTGGTAGGCCAGTGCCACACCGTCGAGGGCTTGCCTGTTCGCCAGGGTCTGGGCATCCAGCGCGGCCTTCTCCTCAGCAGCCGCCTGAACGAAGGCGCTGGCGCTGCGCTTGGCACTCAGGGCGCTCTCCTCGCTGCTCAGTCGCACAGCGGCCTGAATGCGGACCTGCATGGCCGTGACAGTCTCGGCCTGCTCACGGGCATAGGTCTCAGCGGCGGTAGCCCCTTCACGGGCTGCCTGGACTTGTGCCGTGGCAGCCAGCTTCGCCGCAGCCGCTGCTTCCCTGCTGGCCACCTGGGCCGCCTGGGCCGCTTCACGGGCAGCAGTTCCCTGAACAGCAGCAGTCGTCTTCGCTTCAGCTGCCTGCTCTTTCAGAGCCATGCTCCACCACTGGGCGCTGGCCGCAGCGCTGGTTTTCGCCTCAGCGCTCAGGCCCGTGAACAGCCCGCCGATCTGGGCTTGTACGGCACTGACGCCTGCCGCCTGCACCGGCACCACAACGGGACGGCTCAGCGTCTTCAGCGTGGCGCTGGTCTCGGTCGCCAGGCGCTCCAGGTTGACCAGTGGCGTGCTGGCGATCTGGAGGTTGACTGGCGTGCTGAGCAGCTTCAGCTCAGCCTCAATCTTCGGCAGGCTGCCTTCCAGCTTAGCCAGAGCGGCTGAGTTGACCTTGACATCAATCGGCATGCCCAGAGGCTTGAGGATGGCCAGACCTTCAGTCGCCAGAATCTTGAGCGCTGTGAGGGCTTTGGCAGTGCTGGCGGTGATGTCTAGGAATGCTGAGCCGACTGAGCTGGGAATGAGCATCACCTCCGAGGGAGTGCAAAAAAGCCGCGTGAGGGCGGCTGAGTCTGGGAAGCCGGACTTACTCCAGCTCCCCGTTTTGTGCTTCTAAAAATGCTGCGCCCGTCTCGCGTACCCGGTCGAGGCTGTCCTCGATGTCGATGGCCTGAATGACCCACGAAGAGTTCTTCAGCCAGCCGGATTCCAGCGCGTGAACGAGGGCGGCGCAGTGGTGCGGCGAGAGCATCGGTGCAGGCGGCTCGAACCCCTCTGGACGGGCATACCAGGGCAGCAGCTCCAGCGGCTCGAACAGCTTGCGCCGGTCGACCTTCTTACCGCCCTCAGCCTTGCCCCCGTTGACGTTGCCGAACATGGCCGCCAGGTGCGCCATCGGCCAGGCGCGGCGCAGATGCTTGGTCGGCAGGTGCTGCCAGGCTGCGGCGCTCACCAGGCTCTCGGTGTCCAGGCACTGCGGCCAGGTCCAGCCCGCTTCGAGCATCAGGTCCCGGAAGATCAGGTTCCAGAGTTCCTCGTCGGTCAGGCCGGAATCGGCTCGGCGACGGGTTCGGCGTTTGGGTCTACTGCCTCCACCGGTACTTCACCCGAGGTCAGGTAGACCGCCAGTTGGTTCAGTTCGCTGAGCTGAAGCTGGGAGAGCAGCCAGTGACCGTCAATCGGCGCGGTGCCTTCGGGCACACGGGCATTCAGCAGCGCGGCGTCCATGTCGGCGATATGGCGCAGGGCCTTGTCGATGTTTTTCACGGTGCCGTCGGCGTTGAGTTCTGGGGCCGCGCCGACCAGCAGGATCTGCTCGCTGTAACTCAGGGCGCGGCTGACGAAATTGATCTCCGCGCCGTCCTCGCCCAACACGATCGGATCGCCCCACGTCGGCAGGTCAAAGGTGACGCCCTCGCCCACGTAACCCTCGGGCCGCACGCCGGTTCTGAAAAACTCCAGCAGCGGCACGGTGTTGCCGTCGCCCAGGTGCGCGAGTGCCCAGTCACGGTCGATGACGATGTCGCCAGCACCCGCGACCTGCCGGGCCTTGAGCAGATCGGCCATGCGCTGGGCCTGCTCGTCGAGCTTCTGCTCATTGGTCAGGTTGGGATCTACAGCCGTTGCCAGAAGCAGCTCTTCCTCCCCGTTCAGGCGCTTGCTCAGGAAGGTCATGGCCCCGAGGATGAACGGCAGGTTCTGATGGTGGCGGCTCGCAAAGACGAGGTTCTTCTTCATCCCTGAGCCTTGGAGACCCGCGACTTGAGTCGTGGGAGGAAAAGGCTCTGCCCCGCAGGGGCAACAAAGACCAAAGCATTACAATCTATTAAACTCATATGGGATAACCTCGTTGTGTGAAGATCATGCTGAGCGCGAAGCTAAAATTGCGGCACACCCCGGAGCAGAAACTTGCTCTGGACGCCGTGACGTTGGCGTACCGCGACGGGTTGAACTTTGCTTCGCAGATGGCCTTTGATCTGGGTAAGACCACTTCCGTTCCCAAGCTCCATAAGGAAACTTACGGAACCTTGCGGGAACGCTTCGGGTTGGGTTCTCAACTCGCCTGCACTGCCGAGCGCCAAGTTGCCGCGTCGTACAAGACGCAGTGGACGAAAGCCAAGCAGAATCAGAAGGCCCGTGAGAAAGGCTTTACCAAGCGCCGCTATAAGGGCCTTGACAACCCCATGAAGTTCGTCAGCCGCACGCTGGAGTACCAGCACGGGCGCGACTACTCGTGGAAAAAGGATGGCAAGGTCAGCGTTGGGACGCTGGACGGACGCCTTGTGCTGGAGTTCGACGGCTACCAGAAGCACCTTGACTACATCGCTCAGGGCGCGGAAACGGGGGCGGCCAAGCTCTACTACCAGAAGTCGAAGAAGCAGTATTACCTGATCGTCGCCCTGAACATCACCCTTCCCGATCCCGTTCCTGCCAATCACAAATCTGTAGTCGGCGTGGACGTGGGGCAGCGTTACCACTTCGTTGCCACCGACATGAATGGGCAGAGCCTGTTTGAGAAGGGGGCGGCGGTCCGGCAGAAAAAAGACCAGTTCGCTCGTACAAAGAAATCCCTCCAGCGTAAAGGCACCCGTTCCGCGACTCGCCGTTTGGTGAGTTTGTCGGGAAGGGAAAGACGGTTCGTCGCTGACAGAAATCACTCGCTTGCCAAGATGCTGTTGACCCGCTTCCCAGGTTCGATTTTCGGCCTGGAAGACTTGACCAACATCCGTGAGCGCACTGAAGGACGCAGTAACCCGAACGCCAGCAGAAAGGCGAGACGGGCCAAACGCCGCCGCAGTCAGTGGAGCTTTCAGGAGTTGCAATTCAATCTTGCCTATAAAGCTCCGCTGTTCGGGAGTCTGGCGGTTAAGGTTGATGCAAATTACACGTCTCAAGCGTGCCCGAAGTGCGGCCATACCTCGAAGGGGAATAGGCCGAACGCGGGGTTGATGTTTGAGTGTGAAGTCTGTGGTCATGCGGGTCACTCCGACAGGGTTGCGAGTGTGAATATTGCTTTACGAACGCTGCTTGTCCGGCAAGACTGGATGAGTACGGGTGCTTTATCAGTGCGCCCTGATGTGTCGGATGTTGAAGTCAAAGCTGCACGCCTTTCGAGGTACGCGGAATTGCGATGGAATCCAGACACAAACTCGTGACTTCAGTCATGGGTCATTGATTTGGATGGCTCCAGTTCGAGGTCCACGCCCACGACGACCAGCGGGGTCTCGACAGTCAAATAGGTTTCCGGCAGGCGCAGGGTGAAGCTCGCGCCGAAGGGATCGGTGAGCGTGACGGGCAGCCCAGGCAGCTCGCTGTTGATCATCAGGACAGCGTCCACCAGCACGCCGTCCTGAACGTCGTCGTAGGCGAACACGACGACCTGCGGCGTGTCGTCCCAGCGATCACGCCACAGGACGGTCATCAGGCCTGGGTGCCGGGCTGGGGCTTGCCGTAGACGCTGACGGTGTGATCGACGGTGATGACGCCCTTGTCGGGGATTTTCATGTCCCACTTCTCGACCCAGATGGGCAGGTCGTAGATGGGCTTGGTGGTGCCGATGCCGAGCGGGCAGACTTCCACCCACACGTCAAAACCGGTGTCGGTGCCCAGGGTGTTCTGCGCGGCGGCTTCCATGATCTGGAGCGCGAGGTCACCTTCGGTCCAGTTGGCGGTGCCGATGGTCATTTCGCCCATGCTGGTGCCGTCCGGGATGTCGATGGTGTTGCCGTTGGTGCAGAAGTTCTCCAGGCTGATCTTGCCGTTGGTCAGGCCGATGCTGACGTCCTTGACCAGGCACAGAACCTTGAAGCTAGCAGCGAGGGGCTTGGTGCCGTCGGCCATGCCGGGCGCAACGCGGACAACAGCATTCTTGCCGAAACGGTACTGGGTTCCAGCGGGTTTGGTGGGATTGGCCATGGTGGGTCTCCTTAGACGGGGTCAGCCGTCAGCTTGAGGAACAGTTGCTCGGGGTCGTCGGGGCTGGCAGGCAGAATCTTCGGGTCGTCGGCCAGCGGATGAAACACAGCAGCGATGGCGTTGGCGGCGTCTTCGAGGTCGGCGTTGTCCCAGTTGATGAACTTCACTGGCCACTCCTCGACGAAGCCCAGGAATTCGAAGCCGCTGAGAATCTTGCGGTCCGGGTTCCGGGCGATCAGCACTTCCAGGCCGCTGGCTTCGGTGCCCGCTTCCGGGTCGCCGACGCTGATGGCCGCGCTTGTCTGGCCGCCCGGATGGGTGTAGGTGCCGACGCTGACACCGCCAGCGGCCAGCGCCAGTTCGATCTGATCTCGGATGTCTGCCGCTGTGGGCAGGTTCATAGCTCGAAATACCGGATAAACACCTCCGCGAAGTTGAATTTGTCAGCCACCTGCTGCGGCAGGTTGCGCCCCGGCAGGCTGTAGGCGCGCTTGCGGTCGGTCGCGCCCAGGAACACGGCGGCGGCATACGGCGCGTCCCAGGTGATGCGGGCGGTGAGGCCGGTGATCTGCGGTTCCTGCTGGCTGTCCCTCAGCTCACCGGTGTCCACGAGGTTGCGCGGACTTCCGGCGACCTCACCGTTCTTGCGGCGGGTGGTGCCAGCCCACTGCCAGGACTCATCCTCGAAGGCGGCGTTTGCCTTGTCGGCGTACCCATGCACCGCCGCCGCGAAGCCGACTTCAGCTTTGGTCTGGAGCTGGAGCAGGTTGAGCGTCAGGGTTACCGGCATCGGTCACCTCGGGAGCGGGCGCAGGGTCAGGGGCCGGAGTCTGGGCCGGAGCGGAGTCAGAGGCGGACGGCGCAGCTTGGACGGGATCAGGCGTGACCACCGTCACAGGGTCCGCTACTGGCGCAGGCGGCGCTGGAATTTCAGGTGCCCCGTTCGACACCGGCGGCCCGGCATGCACCAGTTGCTCCAGCTCAAACTCGGCGCGGCTGATGGCCTGATCGAACTGGAGCTGCTCAGCGTCGTAGGTGCCGTACTTGCGGGTCATGGTGCGGTTGTAGCGCCGCAGCCCTTCCAGCACGCTGGCCACTGCCCCGCGTACCTGATACCCGGCCAGGGCGTCCGTGCTGACCAGGTTGGGGTTGACGGTCACGTGGGCAATGTCAGCTCCGCTGGTGGCGTCAACGAAGATGCTCGCCGCTTCGTCCTGATTGGGGTCTTCGGCGACTTTCACGCGGTCTAAAGCGTCAGATTTGGTCATGTCTTTTTCACCCTCCAGATGCCCACCCAGCGGGCACCAAATTGCTGTTCGGTCTTGAGGTCTTCGTCCGGCCAGGCCAGCATGATGGTGAGCGTGCCGGGCTGGCCGTCCACGTCGAGCGGGCACTGGCTGCCGTCATTGAGTCCGGGCGGCGTGAGGGTCGGGTGCTCCAGCGTGCCCCAGCGCCCGATGATGGCGGTGCTGGCGCTGTCGGCCCCGACGAGCTGCACGACGTGGGGATCATTGCTGTGGGTCAGGCGGGCGGTCACGGTCAGTGACCCGGCTGAGCTGCTGACCATGTTTCCAGTCCCCGGCTGACGGACCAGCGCACCCGGCAGCGTGAACGTCAGGGACTGGAGGCGCGTGCGCTCAGCAGCTGGATTGAGCCGAACCACCAGCGCGACGCCCTGCCCGCCAGGGTCTTCCGGATCACCATCAGGCGTGAACGTGCGGCCCTGGGCGTCGATCACCGTGTAGCCCGCCTCTTGGATCGGGGCATCCCGTTGGAACATCCCTCGCCAGGACGGCGTCTTGAACTCGGGATCATGAATCTTCAGACCACGCGCTGAAGGATCATGCTTCTGGAACAGAATGGCGTCCGCTTGGACGTCTGCCTGTCCTGGCCTACGGATCGTGACGGGCTTGAGGTGCCTGGTTGGAAGTTGCATCAAGCTCCCAGATAGGTCCAGGGAGCGAGGAGTGCCTGCGCTTCCTCCTGGAGAGCGCCTGTTTGCGTCTCGTAGGTTTGTGCCCAGTCAGCAAGCTTCTCGCTCACCACCCCTTCCGGTCTGGCCAGCAGGTTGCGCCCAGTCAGGAGGATGGCCTGCTGGATGCTGACCGGCAAGCTGTTGCCGTCCGGCCAGCCGGTCTTGAAGATCGCCACCACCAGACTCAGCGGCGCGAACTCCAGACTGAGAGCGTCCCGGCGGATGCTGAACGTATCGAAGGTGCAGTCACCTGTGATGTCGGTGCCGTCCTGCGTCACGCTGACCAGCGCAGTGATCGGCCAGTAGTGCAGCACTTCCGGCCCGAGCCTCCGCTTCCCGTACAGCGGCAGGCCGTAAGCGCGGCCATCGTTGCGCATCCGGTACTCGCAGACCCAGGTGCGTTCGCTCAGGTCGGGCAGACCGGGGCAGATGGCGGCGGCGATGTTGGCCTCGGCCCGGCTGAGGGCCTGCGCCGGGGTCAGCTCGCCGCTCAGGTCCGAAGCCGAGAGCAGCGCCACGGGTTACTCCGCGACGCCCAGGGCCTTCAGGCGATCAGCCTCGGCCCCGCTGAAAACCGCCGACTCGCCCGTGTTGTAGATGTGGTAGGACCGCAGGAACGTCACTGCCTCCATGTCCTCACCGTCCGGGATGCCGGGGTTGGTCAGGTCGCCCGTCGTCACGCCCTGGCGGGGGTCGGGCTCGTTGGGCCGCAGCACCGGGAGGTCTTCACCTGCCAGGGACTTATCGGCGCTGCTACCTGTACGCCGGTCAGTCTCGGTGCCGTCTTCGAGCTGGCGCACGATGCCGCCGGTGGGAACAACTCCAGCGGCGTCGTCGGTGGTCTTCTTGTTGTTGGCGGCTTCGCGCTTGGCGCGGCCCGCTTTCGCGGCAGCCTGCGCGTCCACTGCGCCGTTCCCAGCATCGGCGGCCTTGGCCACGTCCGTGCCGGCGGTGTCAGCGGGAGTGGTGGGCACCGTGCCAGTCAGCTCAGTGGTCTGGGCCTTGTTGAGCGCGTCGCCCGGCTGGGTGAGCGGACCGCTGGGCACGTTGGGGTCATTGCTGACCGGCGTTTTCGTTTCGTCTGCCATGGTGGTGGCCTCCTGAAGGCGTGAAGGTGGGGTGATTGCCCGCGCTGGGCGGTTTAGCGGGCGGTAACGGTGGTGAGGTCGACGCGGCCCACGGCCACTGCTCTGGTGTGCCGCAGAGCCAGGTCGTGGCGGGTGATGGCGCGGAAGAGCGTCTGGTCAGTGCCGAAGGCGTTCACGTTGGCCGTGCCGTTGAAGTAGCTGCCTTCGCGGCTGGTTTCCATCTGCAAGGCCAACGCCTCGCCGATCATCACTTCGCTCCAGTCGGCGAAGTAGATCTCGGTGCCCGCCGTACCGCCTGCGGTGGTGAGGTTGCTGGGGATCTGGTTGCTGATCCGGAAGGGGAAGCCGAGCAGCTTGCCGTTGTCCATCTCGTCGCGGTAGATGTACTCGCCGGTGGTGCTCAGCACGTTGTAGTACTGGGCTTCCACGTCACTGTTGAAGATCCAGCCCACCGAGCGCATCGGTAGGTTCGCGCCGCGCAACTTGGCCCGCACGCCCGCGATGGCACTGGCCAGGGTGGTGTACGTGGCGATGTTTCCCGCTGCCGCCTGGTTGAGCACACCGATTGGGCTGAGGCCGCTGTCGCCCGTACCGCGCAGAAACGCAAGGTCCTCACGCAAGGACAGGCCCTGGCCGATGTCAGCCACGATCAGCTCGTTCACGCGTCCGCTGGTGTCATGCAGGAGTTCATTGCTGACCGGCACGATGACCGACAGCTTCTTGGCCTGCATGGTCACGGTATCGGTGGTGGGCTGCTGAGCGGGGATGTTTTGCAGTTCGCCCGCGTACGCGCCGCTGACGCCGCTGGCCTGCCGGTGAATGGTGAGGTTGCCGTTCGGCAGCGGAATCACGCGCGCCCCGCTCTGCCGCACGACGGCCATGGCGTAGAGCAGCTCGATCATGTCGCCCGCGTACTGGGTTTCCACCAGGTTGCCGCCGTCACCGGCCACGCCTTCAGACAGCGCGCGGGTCAGGGCATCTGCCGTGCCTTTGTCGCCGTAGCGCTTCTCGACGAACTCAGCGGCGCTCCGGAGGTCACCGCGTGCGGCGGCCAGACCACGGGTGAAGTTGCCGATGCGCTGAATGACGTGCTGACGGCGGTCTTCTTTGGTTTCGACGCTGCGGACGGTGGCGTGGCCTTCGCTGCCGTAGAGCGCGGGGCGGCGGCTCTGGGCCTCGGCGGCGCTGCGGGCGTCCTCGGCGGTCTTGAGCTGGGCGCGCAGGTCGTCGGCTTCCTTCTTGTGGGAGGTCTTGAGCGTGTCGACTTCCTCGGTGATCGCGGCGCGCATCTGCGCCAGTTCTTCTTTGGTCAATGGCATGGGTGGCCCTCCTGTAGGGCATCAAAAAAGCCGCACTGGGCGGCGGGCGAGGTTGGGCGCTTGGAGTTGGTTGCGGAACGGCGAGGGTCAGCCCGCCGGAGCGCCCACGGTTTCGGAGATGACGCCGCGAATGACTGCGCGGACGTCGTCGAGGGTGGCTTCTTCGGGATCTGGCGTGGGTGGAGGGTCGGCGCTGATGAGGCCGCGCAGCTCGGCGAGGCCGTCTTCCAGCGGAACCTCCTCTTCGCCTTCAGGCTCAGGCTCGGGCTGCGGCTCAGGCGCAGGTGCGGCTCGGAGCTGGCAGACGATCTCCTTGAGGTCATCTGCGTGTAACCGGGCCGCGCGGGTCTGGGGCGGCTTGCTGCGCTCGGCAGTCTCTTCCTCAGCCGCGCCCACCACCGTCCAGGTCGGCAGCACTTCAGCCAGGTCGCCTGCAAGCGTGACGGCCCCAGCGGCGTCGACACTGTAGCCTTCGCGGTAGAAACTGCTTTCGCCGTACTCGGTCCAGACGAGGTAATCGTCATAGACGGCCACCACGTAAGCGCTTGACCAGTCGTCGTCGTCGCCACGCTGTTCGTTGACGGCCTCGGCCAAACGCTGCATCAGCAGCACCAGGTTCAGCGGGCCAGCAGCGCGGGTGTTGGGTGCGCGCAGGTCAGCGGGCCGTTGCTCAGCGCTCAGGAGTTCGCCTGCGCCGTGTAGATCCACGCCCTTACTCCGCATGGTGATCAGGCTGGAGCGGTTGCTGGGCAGCGAGACGAGGCTCAGCTCGTCCAGCACGTCTGCGTCGATTTGGGTGTAGTCGCCGATGTTGCGCGTCTTGTACTCGTCGAAGCGGATGGAGAAGGCATTGAGCGCCCCGCTCCGCACCAGCTGCTGGATGTCGGTTCCGTTCGGCGTTCTGGTGTCGGGCAGCACCGCCACTTCCACTTCGAGGTTGCTGCCGACGTACCCGATTTCGCGCACCTTGCCGATGGGTTCGGCGACGTCGTGGGCGTAGAGCAGGATGGGGTTGGTCTTGAAGCCGTCGAGTGCCCGCTGGGAGAGGCGAATGCGGGTGCCGAAGGAGTCGGTCTCATCAGCATTGTTGGCCACGCCGCGCAGGATCAGCTCGCCGCTCTGGGCTGTTTCGCTGATCCGGGTTCGCAGGGTCAGGTACTGGCCTGCTTTGAATCGGGTCTGGTTGGTCTGTGTCATGGGGTTCACCTTCCTTCAAGGGGGGTTTGGCGGTGGTGCGTCCGGTTCGGGGCTTGGTGGTGGCGCTGGTCTTCATCTGGCCTCCGCGAGTGCGGACGCCTCAGCCTTGAGGGCCTCATACGCTTTGGCGAGGTCGCCGCCACTGCGGTTCAGGGCTGCGAGGCGCAACTCACCGGCCAGCGTGGCCAGCGATTCACCCTCAGCGGCCCAGCGCTGGGCGAACTCGGCGGGCAGGTGGGGGCGCTCGGTTTCGCTGGCGTGCTTGAGGCGGCGGTACTCGCTCGCCCACAGCGTCCGGTACCGGGCGGCCACAGCTCCCTTGTCTTCGGGTGGGGCCTGCGCCTCGGCAGGGGCGGTTTCACCAGCGACAGGTTCAGCGATGTCTTCGGGTGCGAGGCCGTGATAGACCTGCGTGCCGCGCGGCATGGTCCAAACATCCGGCTGCCCGTCCTCCTCGTATCCGGCGGCGGCGCGGTATTCTTTGCGGCTCAGGAGTCCTGCACCGGTCTCGTCGAGGCGGCGCTTCTCCAGTCGGGCCAGGTCGTCGTCGACTGGGCTTTCGATGACCACGCGGCAGCCGGGCCAGCGGGTGGCGAGGCGGTTGAAGAAGCGCTCCAGGCGCTTGCGGTGTGGGTCCAGCGTCTGGCTCTGGTAGACGGACCTGGCAGCGCTGAAGGTGTCCGCGCCGAGTGCGCCGGTGTCGGTGTAGCCCAGCACCGGCCCCGGCACGCCGAAGTGCATCAGGATGTCCTGCCGCGTCGCTCTCGTGATCTCCGGGAAGGCCAGGTCCTTGAAAGCAGGCGCGATGCTCTTGAGCTTCAGGCCACCCCACAGCGGCGCGAGTTTGCCCGCGTTGTAAACGCCCTGATACTGCTCGTTCCAGCTGTCCTTCTGGGCCTGCGCCGCGACCGGGCCGGGGTAGGCCTGGTCGGACTCCAGCACCGCGCCTGGTACGGCGTTGTTGGCGAAGTAGAAGCGGGCGTAAGCGCGAATCTCACTGTCGAGCGTGATGGAGTTGCTGCCTGCCTGCACGGCGCTGTTGCCGCCGTAAGGGTTGGTCGGCTCGGGGATTCGCACTTCCAGCACGCTGAGGCCGGACGGGTCGGGTTTGGTCGTGAAGGCCGGGAAGTACTGCTGCATGCCGCCCAGGCCCTGGTAGCGGTACTGGCTGATGAAGTTCACCGGGTCGGGCAGGGCGTCGAGGCGCTGCGGGTAGAGCAGGTGCAGCTCGCGGGGCTGGCCGTGTGTGCCGTCGACGACCAGCACGGCGGCGCGTCCCAGCAGGCACAGGTGCTGCTGGAGCACATGCCGGAGTTCGGTACCCTCGGCCCAGGGGACAGGCTGGGTCAAGAGCTGCTGGAGCGGGTGTTGCGGGTCAGCCACCCAGCGCCCGCCGCGCTTGCTGATCTCCACCGTGACCTTGAGGCTGGAGACGTCCTCAGCGATCCGCAGAACGGCAGTGTGAACCACGCCCACGTTATTCTGAAGCCGCTCGGATTCGTTGAGTTGCACCTGGCCAGTGGCGCGGTTGCCGATGCCGCTGAAGGAAAAGAGGGTGCCCCAGCCGCCACTTCCAGCTGGGGCATAGATGCCACCCGCGTTGCCTTTGCGGCGCAGGGCGCTGCTGACGGTCTGAACGGCTCTACTAAACATGCTCAATTGATGTTCACCTCCTTCACCAGCCAAAGTGCTCACCGATGACTGCCTTGAAGATTTCTTCTGGAGCAAGCGCCAGCGCCGCGCCGTCCCCATCGTCGGGTGAACGGGTCGGCTTGACACGACTCTTGAATTCGTCCTTGCTTTCGAGCCTGCGAACGATGCGCCGGTTCCCGCCTTCATTGCGGGCCACGAACTTGGCGCGACGTTCGGTGAAGTCCGTCTGGAGGTGCTCGGGTGGGTTCGGGACGCTGGCGATCTTGAGCATCTCTGCGGCTTCGCCGTACATCTCGGTGGCCAGGTCGGCGTAGCGCTCGCCGTCATGAGGGACACGGTTGAACTGGACCTCGTGGAAGATCAGTGTGCATCCGGCGAGGGTGGCCGCTTCGAGCAGCGCCGCGTCGGCCTTGCTGATGTCGATCTTGCCGGAGCCGTAGCCGCCGGTGCCGTCAATGCGGAAGCTGATGAGTTCTGCCCCAGCGGCGATGGCCTTCAGAGCAGCGGCGCGGATGGCTTCGACATACCGGAAGTCGTCCACCTGGCGCAGCTCGGCTTCGCGGGTCAGGGTCAGCTCCTGGTAGAGCCAGACGTTCCCGGCGTCGTTGCCGTAGCGGGCGCAGTCCACGCCGATCTGTGCCACCCGGAAGTCGGCGTGTTCGGGCCGGGGCCGGTTGATGGCCGCCTCGAAGCGCCCAGTGCTGATCAGGGCGTCACCAGCATTCGAGGCGGGGGCCACGCCCAGCGCCCGGAACTGAAATTCGGCATTCGGGGCGAAGATCGTGCCGGGCGGGTAGACCGCGCCGTCCCCTTCCACCTGAATCTCCCAGGCCACCTCGAAGGTCAGCAGGTCCTCGTCATGCTGGAGCACCGGCTCGCAGTGCTTTCCGATCATCTGATCGAGCCAGGTGCGCGTCGTGCCCCCCGGCACCACGTCCACACCCTCGACGACGTTCGGGAAGTCGAGCAGGCTGAACACGTAGTTCTGGACGCCGGGCTGCTTCCCGAGCTTGTGGAAGGCGCTGGTACGGGTCATGGGGTTGGCGATCAGCAGCCAGATCAGGACCACGCCGCCGGTCATCATGGCGTTGATGGCGTCGTACTGGTAGGCGGGCACGCCCTCGGCCTCGTCGACCACGAAGAACATGTACTTGGCGTGCTGACCCTGGGCGCGGGCGGTGCCCTGCCCTCCGGCGTCGCTGGTGGTCCGCCCGATGGCCCAGTGGTTCTCACTCTTGACCATGCGGGGCGAGCCGGGCAGCACCCGACCGGGGAGCTGCTTGCCTTTGCGCTGGCTCTTGATGTCCTTCCACAGCAGCAGCTCCACCTGATCGGCGCTCGGCGCGGTGCTGATGGTGGTGCTGGGCGTGAAGGCGTCGAAGAACCAGTTCACCAGCCCGGCAGCAATGAATGTCTTGCCGACACCGTGGGCGGAGTCCACCCGGAAGATCTTCGGGGCGGCCTTATCCCCGGCGAGCTGGCGGCGCACGCTCGCCCCGATGTCCTGCACCAGTTCGAGTTGCCCGCGCTTGCCGTTGCGTCCGGCCCACGGGTGAATGTTGAGCACCTCGCGCAGGTAATCCAGCGGGCGGGTCTGGTACTGGTTGAAACGTTCAGCCTTCGCCCGCTCCGTTCTGAGTGCTGCGGCTGGCGAGTTCCGCGAGGCTGATGGTGGACCACTTCTCTTCCACGGAGGCGTGAAGCTGGCTTCTGAGTGGGTCATCTTCAATCACCTCCAACATTGCCTGGGTCAGGTGCGCGGACATGGCGGTCCACAGCAGGTCAATGGTGTTCATGCTGAACGTCTCGACTGAGCGGGCCTTGCGAATGCGCTCGACCATGGTGCCGATCTTGTCGATCAAGCTGCTCACTTTAGTGATGTCGGACATCCGCAGCGGCTTGCTGGGCAGGTACGTCATCGGGTCAGGCATGGCCACAAGCAGTTCTTCACTGAGGTCGCCTTCACACTCCAGGGCGTCGGCTCGGAGTTCGTTCCACCAGGCGGACCAGTCGCTCTGGAATGCTTTTTCAAAGCTGAGGTTCCAGCGGGTCAGCATCTGGTCCTGCTCGTCGAAGCGATCAATGAAGTCCTGCACCAGCGCCCGCAGCAGCATCGCCTCCGGTAGCAAGTTCAGCGGGTCAGGATCATCCTGAAATTCGATGAGCAGTTCCTTGATGCGCGCCCGACGGATCGAGGTATACCGGCCCTTCGGCGCAGGCGTCAGCCCACCATGAAGCCAGCAGCGCCCACTTCCTGAGTGATCCGTGCGGAAGCCAGCAGGGTGACGGCAGGGCTTGCCATTGCGCCTGCCTTTCGCCCCGCAGATTTCCTCCTGCTCCCTGGGCTTGCGCTCAGATTCTGCCTGGGGTTGTGCCGCCGGGAGATTCTGCATGGGGTTCCCGTTCGTGGGCCGCACCTTGACCTTCTGTTTGGCGGACCAGGCGGCTGCCCGAGGCGAGGGCGACCCGCTTTTGCTGGACGGCTTCTTCTCTGGCGCAGGCTTTTTGGGTGTGGCCATCTTCGTGTTTCACCTCCTCTTCGCACGTCAAAGCCCCAGCCTCGCTGTTGCGGGTGCTGGGGACTGGCCTAAACTGCCTCAATGGGGTTCTTTCTGATCGCGGTGGGAGTCGTGCTTCAAGTGCTGGCCATTCGTGCTGGCGGGCAGAAAGCCATTTGGCTAGCAGGCTTCGGTATCGCGGCGCTGGCGCTGGGCGTAGCCGCGTGGCGTGGCGGCGATTGAGTCTTCCTCCCTTTCCTTTATATTTCTACTTCGTTTTGGTGGCAGGGCCGGTATCGAAACCGGAAGCCCAGGGAGACGTACGTTCCACGGTGGCCTCAACCTGGGGACGCCCACGCGAACCCCACCAAATGCAGCGCACGTCCGCACCGTCGCCCGTGCCCCGGCTGCTGCGGGGTGGGGTCTACCTTCAAAGAAAGCTCCCCAGCAGGGGCTCCGGCTGGGGGCGGGTGGGGCACCGACAACACACGGCCGGTTTGAATTGGTGGTTTCCCCATTCCCTTAACTGCTCTTGCTGGGACGATTGTCTAAATGAAAAAAGCACCAACCTTTCGGCGGCGCTGGTGTTTTGACTTTTGTGGAACTCTACAAAAACAGTAGCACAAACTTCGGATTTTCACCTTGGGTCTGGATGGACGTGCCTCTGTCAGCTTTCACTGATACTGGCCCCCGGTAATCGCAACGAAAAAAACCTCTTGGACTGAGGGCTTTTACTCCGGGAACTGGTGGTTACTTGGTCTTGCGGGGCGTCTTCGCTGCGGCTTTCGGAGCAGCTTTCGGTGCGGCCTTGCGCGCGGCGCGGCTGCTGCCCAACTGCTGGCCCTTCTCAAAGCTGGACTGCATTTTCTGGCGCGTCTCAGCGGCCAACGCCTTGAAATCCACCAGGCCCGCGCTGATGTTCTCGACACTGGTCTTGATCTTGCCGCCGGTGCGGTTCGCAGCGAGGCTCCGGTTGACCTCGTCAAACCAGGTGTCGAATTCAGGGCTGGCTTCAAAGATCATCTCGCGCACGCTGCGGCTGTACGTCTCATCGCTGCTCCGGCGGCTGAACTCTTTGGGCAGCTGAAACCGCTCGGTGTTCATATAGGCCGCTTCGAACTGGCCCTCTCTCACCGCCTCCTTGAAGACTTTGACGAAGCTATCACTGCGTTGGGGATTGGCGAGTTTGGCGACCTGCTCACTGAGTTTCGTATAAGCCATAAGCGTAAACATAGCAAGCGGACACTTCGGACCGCAAGTTCAAGAGACCAGCTTCAGAAAGTAGAAATTGAAGAACCCCTTCTGTGTTCAGCTTGACCCAGTCTTGCTCAGCGTCGATACTTCAAGGGTGGACCCCTCACTCGCCCTGTTTTACAGCTGGATTATTCGCACCCGCGAGGAACTCTTCGCGTACACGGCGTCTCTCCCATCCGAGATCTACACCCGTGAACATCCTGATTTCGCTTACGGAAGTGTGCGAAACATTCAGGCCCATGTCGCAAATTGTTATCTTGTGTGGGTGGGCCAACGCGGCCTGGGGATGGAAAGAGACCAGATCGCTTTTGAGGCAGCCAGCGTGCCCGACGCCGAGGCCATGCGGATCAAATTTGCTCAAGTGGACCGCATTGTCGAAAAGGCTTGCCGTGTCTTTGAGCAGCCGGATGTTTCGTTTGAGCTGGTACGTCCAGGCCGTGACCGCTTACAGAAAAGGGTCTGGGCGGAAAGCCCACGGATTTATCCGTGGGCTGGATAGCCCAGCCGCCCGTCAGGGCGGGGTGCTGATGCTACGCGCTGAACCGAAAGCCCCGCCGCGTTGTGGTAGAATGAAAGAGCAAAACCCCGCCGCCTTTCTGGGGAGTCAGGCGCGGGGAACGGCAACACCTTTAGAGGAGGTGACTGCAAATCAAGCCTACCACGTACATGAAAGCCTTTCGCTACCGGATGCGCCCCACGAAGGCGCAGGAAGCCGCGCTGACAGAGCAACTCCGGTTGTGCCGCCAGCTCTACAACTGCGCCTTGGAAGAACGCATCGGGGCATACAAGAAGGAAAAGAAGACGGTCAGTGGGTACGACCAGATGAAAGACCTGCCCGAAATCAAGTCCGCACTGCCGGAGTACAAGGGCGTCTACTCGCAGGTCTTGCAAGACGTTCTCAAGCGGCTGGACAAGACGTATCAGAACTTCTTCCGGCGCGTCAAACAGGGTGCAAAGAAGGTGGGCTTTCCGCGTTTCAAGGGAGCAGGCTGGTACGACTCGCTGACCTACCCGCAGCTTGGATTCAGCATGTTGGGCGACGTGGCGTACTTCTCCAAAATCGGCAACATCCGGTTGAGACTCAGCAGGCCGCTGGAAGGCAAGCTGAAGACGGCGACCATCACGCGGGACTGCGGCGAGTGGTACGTGAGCTATGTCTGCGAGGTGGAACCCCAGCCGCTTCCCAAAACGGGAAGTTCGGTGGGGGTGGACGTGGGTACGACATGGTTTGCTATCACCTCCGATGGGGAGTTTGTGGAGAATCCCCGGCACTTCAAAACCGCCATGAAGAAACTCAGGGTGGTGCAGCGCTCGCTCAGCCGCAAGAAACGCGGGTCAAAGCAGCGCCGAAAGGTCAAAGCGCAGGTCGCCAAGCTGCACCGTAAGGTCAGTCGGCAACGGCTGGACTTCCACCACAAGACAGCTATCAAGCTCATCCGAGAGAACGATTTGATAGCACACGAAGACCTGAACGTTTCAGGGATGGGCAAGAGCAATCTGGCCCGGTCAATCCACGATGTCGGATGGTCGCAATTCTTCTCTCTCCTGTCCCAGAAGGCTGCAAGCGCCGCTCGGACAGTTATTCGCGTAGACCCCCGGTACACCTCGCAAGCTTGCCATCAGTGCGGGCATACCTGCAAGGCAAACCGGGTCAGTCAATCGCGCTTTGTGTGCGTCAACTGCGGGCATCAGGACAATGCCGACGTGAACGCAGCACGCAACATCCTGGCTCGGGCAGAGCCTTTAAGCGCCAACGTAGCGGCAGTCAGCGCAAGCGTTGCTTAAGAATCCCACGGATTCATCCGTGGGAGTGTCAAAGGTTACCCAGCGCTGGCTGATCATGCACCCGATCACCCACGAGTTTCATCACAAAGGACAGTTGCTGGCCTTGGGACGGGTGCTCGGCTTTCCGCTGGCGTCCGGTGGGGACACAGACCTCGTTCTGCCTTAGAGGCTGGTGGACAGCCTATCCAAGGATGGGCCTGAGTTTAGTCAGTAACAGAACGCAGGCGGCGACGAAGTGGAAGCCGATCAAGGTCGAGGACAGCCGTTCCAGATCACGCCCCAATCGACGAAAGCGCGACAACCACGCCAGCGAACGTTCCACCACCCATCGTTTCGGCAGCAAGACAAATCCCCGTGAAGCGTCCGGACGCTTCACGACGATCAACTCAATATTGCTTTTGCGCGCCGCATTCTGCGCTTGTTCTCCGGTGTAGCCCTGATCGGCAAATACGACCTCCAGCATCCCACCTGTGAGCTCCTGGGCGCTGTGACACAGCGCCTCTACCTGCGCGCGATCCTGTTCGTTGGCCGGCGACGTGGTCAAGGTCAACAGGTGACCCAGCGTATCCACCGCCAGATGGACCTTGGTACCCTTGCGCTTCTTCGCTCCATCGAACCCGGCACGGTGACCACTTTCCGGGGTGCTTTGCAACGTGCGGCTGTCGATGATGATCGCCGTCGGCTCGCCGGCACGTTGCTGTTGAACGCGACTGAGCATCCGTCAGTCGTGTACGGCGTTCTCAAAGCACCCCGCTTCGAACCACCGCTTCGCCTGACTGCGGACCACTTCTGCTGGTGGAAGATCGTGCGGCAGAAATGCCCATTGCGCCCCCGTTCGACTCATCCACAACAACGCATTCAAGACCTCTCGCAGCGGAAATTTCCGCTGCGGGGCATCCTCAGGGGTTAAGGCCAGGTACGGCAATAAAAAGTGGTACGTCTCGTCATCTACATCACTTGGGTACGCACGGCGATCCATCCGTCCAGTTTGCCAGCGACAAAATCATCCCGTCAAACTTCGATTCCCTCTCAACCAGCCTCTAGTGGAACAGGGTTTTGCACTGGCCGTGATGATGTGGGTCAGTGCAGGAGCGGCACTGAACGCCGGGTGGGGAAAACGGTCAAGCGAAGATCAGGTGAGAACATTGGCCAACCAGATTTCCAGCGCTGCCCGGTCTCCGCGTTGGCTGGTCCCACCCATCAGACGTCGCCAGAGCCAGGTATCGCCGCGACGCTGCACCGTGCCCACGCGCTGGTCACTGAGCAGGACGTGGTAGAGCTGCCCGTCCTCAACTTCATCGAGACTCGCGAGAGGTTGGCCGGGGAGAAAGGAAGACCGCATCACTGCTCCTGCTCCGGTCATGGGTAGAGATCAAACCCGTTGGCGTCCAGAATCTGTTCCAAGCGCTTCTTTGCGGCGTGAATATCGTTCATGCTCTCAGCTTCGAAATAAATCTTGATGGGTCGCCCGGACCGGACCTTTGCGGTTTCCCAGGTGACATCCGAAAGGCTCTCCTCAGCCCGAAGTTCCTTAAGTGCAGCGTTCACGGCTTTTTCTGGAATGCCTGCGTGAATGGCCATATCGTCTTTAATCACGCCCAAGCTTAACAGTGTGTGTACGTCATCAAAACACCACCTGAGCCTTGCTGGGCAGGCCGCGCCAGATCGCGCAAACGACCGATCAGGAGGAAGTTGAGGCCACCCGCCGCACCACTTCAAGGTGGTGCTGTGCCTGACCGTCTCCCAGCTCCGCTGCCAGGGTCAGCAATGCTGCCGCGCAGGTCAGGGCCATCTCTCGGTCACTGCGCCAGCCGCCCCGGTCATCAATCAGCGTACTCGGCCCCCCGCCCTTTCGGAGCCGCTCCAGGCATGGCTGCTTGCTGCGCGTGATGGTTTCGCCCACAGCCCGCTCGCTGAGCCAGCCGATCGGAGTGCTGAGCTTCTGGAGGACGAACGCACCGCCGGGTGGCCCGCCGTAACTGCCGATGCCGACCACCTGCATCCGCCCGATATTGCTGCGGGCTGGGCCGTCGCCAACCACAATGGCCTGACTGCTCTTGACGTGCCATTCGCGGATGCTTTGGAGCCAGGCTTCGGCATGCGCCCTGGCTTCGCTACCGGGTGTGGGTGCAGCGGGGCCGACGCGGGGACGCCGCTCGCGCTTGGGCTTGATTCCGGTTTCCAGCTGGGTTTGCGGGGCGTTGTGAGGGTTGGCCGGTTGCTGAGCCGCTACAGGGCTTGTGGTGAGCTTCGTTAACAGTTGGTCGAGTTTCGTCATGTGTAAACCTCGCTGAGCTGCCGCCCGATCAGGAACCGCAGCGGGTAAAGGCTCTCGGTGAAGTCGCGCCACGGGTCAAAGCGGATGACCGGTGGGAGCAGCGCGGCAGGCGGGCGGGCCATCAGCACGCCGAGGCTCGGACTG
Organism: Deinococcus rubellus; assembly: GCF_025244745.1. Taxonomy (NCBI): domain Bacteria; kingdom Thermotogati; phylum Deinococcota; class Deinococci; order Deinococcales; family Deinococcaceae; genus Deinococcus; species Deinococcus rubellus. The sequence continues at coordinate 80,906 of NZ_CP104213.1, read as the reverse complement.
AACACGATCTCGCAGATGGGGCGCGGCTGCTGGGCCTGGAGGACCAGGGCACGGCGGAGCTTGTGGGTGCGGTAGCTCACGGCTTGCTCGCGCGTTCGACCACATCAGTCAGGAACTCGCTCAGGGTCTGCCAGTACGGGAGACGGTAGTCAGTCGGCAGGACGCGAATCCACCACGTTGACTGCCCATTCCAGCGGTGGGCCAGTACCGGCAGCTTCGCGGGTCCCGCGTCGCGTCTGGCCTGCGCCGCCCACTCCCTGATCTGGGCAGGGCTGAACATCTTGCAGTCGGCCAGGCGCTTCACTTCAAAGTGGATCCAGGCCAGGGCCTCGCAGCGCACATCCGGCGAGTCTGCGCCGCCCGCGTGCTGCTGGCCGCGAGTGGCCGGGAACCCAGCGTCGGCGAGGGCATGGGCGAACTCGCGCTCCCCGTCCGCACCTTTGCGACGCGAGTTGACAGGCTTCTTCCCGGGAGTAGACTCGCCTCTGCCTCCGCTTGAGTGTCCGCCGACACTCGCGGAGGCGATTTGCTGCCGGGTCACGGCGCACCCACGATGTCTGCTGCGTTGCGCCCATTCAGGCCCCGCACGGCTCGAATCATGGCCGAGCGGGCTTCCATCGTGGCATCCTCGGCCCTCACCATGGCATCGTGCAGCCGGCGAACTTCCGGCGCTGGCGTGCCGGGTGCCCGCTGGGTGAGTTTGTAGGCTTTTCGGGCAGTGGACTCAGCCCGCATGGCAGCGGCGTAGACGTGGGCAGCAGTGAGGGTGGCGGACTCGGCTGAGGTCATGACGCAGCCGCCTTGAGGGGGCAGCGGTGCTCTTTAGGAATCCAGATGGCGATCTCGCGGCCCCTGGGACTGGCGTGGGTGTAGAGCCTGGGCTCAGCGCCGCAGTGCGCGCACACGGCGGCCTTGCAGGCGTTGAGTTCCAGCCCCTCGCCTTCGCGCACGCCGAGGGCTTCACCGAACGTTACCGGGCGGCCTGAGCGGACAGGCCCGGTAGGTGCCGTTCTGTCCAAGAAGCGGGGCGCGTCAGTTGGCAGAAACATGGGTCAGCTCCTTGTTGGTGATGCTGGGTAGCACGGCGGGCGTGCGCTGCTGGGCTTCGGTGGCGAGCTGGGCGGCGTAGCGCTTGATGAACTCCCGCTTGATCCAGTCCAGGCGGTCTGCCGCGACGCTTCCGAGGGGCGTGCCGTTGGTGGCGCTGTTCATGACGATTCGGGCGCTGGTGTTGGGCAGGGTCGCCATCTCGCCGCTGCGGGCACGGATCAGGCAGGTGTCCCACTCGGCGAGGGCCAGCGCTTCGAAGTCCTTGCCGGTGGCGAGGTCGATCAGCTTCTGGGGGCTGGGGAAGTACGTCTCAAAGCGGAACGCGGCGCGGCAGGCGGTCTGGAACGCGGTGTCAGTCAGTTCGGCGCTCAGAATCTCGCGGTAAATCTTGGTGGTCTGGGTGGTAAAAGCGCGACCAAAGCGGTCTTGAAGCACCGTCCAGCCAGCGGCGAACACGTGGTCAGAAAGCAAGTTTCTCATCCTCCTGGAGTGCGGCGTACACGGCCTGGGCGGTGGTCAGCGCGCGGGCGTCGGCGGCTTCAGTGGTCTGCGGGCGGCTCGGGAACTTCAGGTTCCTCGGCTTTTCGGCCCGAAAGAGGCCCTGATGGCCGCACTCGATGCTGTTTCGGATCACCTCCGCTGGGTCGTCGCCCTCGGCGGCGAAGCGCTGGAGACGGTTCGCCATGCCGGTGGCCGTCAGGGGTGGGGTCGGCAGGCGGCGCTGGCGGCGGTACTCGAACCACTGCGCCCAGGCTTCCGGCATGCCTGGCAGCGCCGCCAGGTCGGCGGGCAGCTCGGGCAACGCCGGGGCCGCGCTGCGCGGAACTTTTGGCGTGCTGGTGGCTTTTTTCGGCTTGGGTTCTGGGGAGCTTTGGGCAGAATCCAGTGAGGCAGCAGGGTGCTGTGCTGGAACCTCAACGATCTCGAAGCCTTCAGTCTGAATCGGCGCGGCGCGGTCCCGCGCTTCCCCCTCGGGGGTAGGGGGGAATCTTTTCTCTGTTCTTCTTTATCTTCTGATTCCTTCTGATTCCTTCTGATTGTGCAATCTATTGCCGAATAACTTTCCTGGGTTTCTTCGTCCTGGCGCGGATTCTTCGGCATTTCGTAGCGCACACTTTTGCACGTTGCTGGTGCAAGGGGCGTGCAAGCCCCGCGCAAGACGTACACGTCGCTTGCACCGAGGGCGTGCCCTTCCTGCAGCAGATAAGCGAGCGCCTGCTGAATTGAGCGCACCTTGTAGGGCAGCACATCGAGCAGTTGGCCGACCGTCAGGGTCTGGCGTTTGTAGTTGGTTTGGGCGTCTAGCTTGAGCAGAACCCAGCCCGCACAGCCGGGAAGGCTGGGGGCGAGGTCGTCTACCCAGTTGCTGTGAATGGTGTAGCTTCCACGCTGACGGCTCATCCCATCGCCTCTCGCGTGGGCAGCCACCTGTTCCCGCCCAGGGCCATGCAATGCGTTTGTGGCGCGAGCAGGGGCAACGGCACGCCGGGGTGGGAGCTGACGGGGCGTTCATGGCCTTCCCAGCCGAGGGTGCAGGTGACCAGATCCCAGTCCGGCTCCCCGTGCCTGCACAAACCGCATACCGCGCCCTGAAGCACCAGGCGGCTATTCACGGTCACCTCTTGCCCGGCCATCTCGCTGAGCAGTGCCGCACGGGCCTCAGCGTCGAGGGTGCTGGGCATCGGCCCGGCCACCGTGATGCGGGCATACACCGCCTCGCTGACCCCGTGCCCGTTGGACAGGAAGGTGCTGTGCTTGGCCCGTTTCTTGTGCATCACCGAGGCGTTGGTCCCGCAACGATCACAGGTCCGCGAGGTGCCGCTTTCCGTGCGCCCACTCAGGAATATCACTCCGTCCCACTCGTGGGTGCAGAGGTGCTGCCAGTCGGCCAGATCGCGGACGTGGAAGCCGTCTTTGCCCTCGCTCGTCCAGGGCTGGAACTTCGGCTCGACGAACCCGGCGTCACGCGCCACCCCGTCCCACTCCTTCTTGCTGGGCAGGCCAGCCTTGCGCCAGATCAGCAACTCGCGGCGGCCACTCTCCCGCACCGAGGCTTTCAGGTGCAGGCCGCGTGCCACGGCCCGGCGGGCAGGCGGGCCACCCGCTGCTTCGGCGAACATCTCCGCGAGCAGCTCGGTCAGGGCAGATACTTCATCAGCCTTCATAGCAAGTCGTCCCAGATCGCCACCGGATTGGGATCAGCTCCATACGGTCCCCAGTCGGCCACCGGGTCCGGCTCGTAGCTCTCCCAGTTATCCGGCTCGTCGAAGGGGCAGGCGCTGCCTCTGTGGCAGGCGTGGGCCGAGCGGGAAGAGGTGAAGGTGCCGAAGCAGGACATGCACGTGTGGGTGCGCTCGGCTTGCAGATCTTCAGGCATGGCTGGCCACCGGGTGCAGACTTTGTAGCGCGGCCTCTGGGAAAGGAGCCTGAAGGCGCTTGGAGACATCACTCAGTTTCATGGTCGACCTCGGTGGGGGAGGGGTTGAGCAGGGCGCAGATGATGGTCAGCATCAGCACGGCTTGGAGCACCGAGACGGCGACGGCCTGTTCGGGCGTCAGCAGGCCGCACCAACGCCGGAACAGCAGCAGGCCCAGCAGGTAGACGGCGAGCAGCACGACCCACCTCACAGCCGCCACCGTTCAAGCTGCATGGCGCTGGGCTGGCTGGGAGTGGGCCGGGGATAGCGCTCGGCCGGCAGCGCCAGGGCGCGGCGGCGGATGCTCGCCGCATCAAGCAGCTCGCGCAGGGTCACGCCGCCCCCCCGATCTCACCGATGGGTTGCCGCCACTGGGCGTAGACCGCGTCCTTCTCAGCTTGGTTGGCGTTCCGCGCTTCCTGCGCCGCGCCAGTGCGCCAGAGGGAGACGCCCTCGCGGGCCAGCTCGAAGTACCGGGCGGAGGCAGCGTCAATGGCCTGGCGGACCTCGCTGAGTGGGTGGGACGGAATGGTGGCGATCATCAGCCTTGACGCGCCATGAGATCTTCGAAAGTCATGGGTTCGCTGAGTGCGTCTTCAACGGCCTGCGCCGCTTCGATCAAATGGACGGCCAGCAGCCGGGCCCCGCAGGCCGTCAGGACCTTGGTGACGGTCACCAGCCCCAAATCCTCCGGAGCGCTATCGAGTGAGGTATGCGGCAGGCTCAGGCGGATGGGCAGCTCGCAGGCGTTCACCGAAATCTGGGCGATCTCGAAGTCGCCCCACCCGTCGCTGCGAAGGTTGGCGGCGTAAAGGGGGTCGCTCACGCCATGGCTCCATTCCGGTAAGCCGCCGTCAGGACATTGGCCTCGTCGATCAACCCGCGCCCGGTCAGGAACTCCAGCTGGCCTTTGAACCGGGAAATGCCCCACTTGTGAACCGGCTCGGTGGGAACGTAAGGGGCGGCCTCGTCGCGCTCAGCGGCGGCGAGCTTGAGGCGAGTCTCAAACTCGGCGCGCACCTGCTCCCAGGTCTCGATCATGGCGTCGCCGCGCCGCGTCACCCGGCGGCTGCCGATTTCCAGCCACAGCACGCGCGTGCTCAGGTTGACGTTTTTCTGCACCTCGAAGCCGATCTGGCGCAGGGTGGCGCAGATGCCGCTCGCCAGGCGCTGACTGCCCATATCGTCGATGTCGAACTGGAGCATTTCCACGTCGGCCACCAGCGCGAGCAGCGAGCCGAACTTGTGGCGGCACTCGGGGCCGACCACGCCGACGAAGGGAATGACGCTGCCGGGGTGGGTCAGGGCGCGGCCACAGTGGGTGCAGCGCTCAGCGTGGGCTTTGAGGAGGTGGGGCTTGGTTTGTGTGGGAATCGGCTGTAACATGTTGGGGTCTCCTTTGCCCCCCACTGAGTCGCTTCGATGGCTGAACTCGTGGGGGTTTTTCGTGCTTACCGGCTGGCTTGAACCTTGACGGGCGCTGGCTGCGGTACTGGCGGCAACGCCTGAACGATCTCGGCGAGTACCTCGTGCAGCGCCCTGAGACGGGCCGGGTCGTGGCTGTACGTGGTGGTGTTCGTGGGGATTAGGGCAGGGGGGACCTCCTGGGTGGAATTGCTCTGCCCGCTCACGCGGACGCCTGGGTTTCGGGATCGGGGCGGACTGCGGTGGGGGCAGCCTCCTGTACTTGGAGATCAGTAGATAGCCCATGTACTAAGTCAGAGACCGAAAAATCGAGAGCCTGTGCGAAACGCCGCAAGCTCTCAAGGGTCAAGTTGGTATTTGATCCATTCTCGATCTGGCTGATCGTGCTGATACTTTTTTGGTTCCAGCCGAGCCGTTTACAAAGCTCGGTCTGGGTCAGCCCCAGCACAGTGCGGCGGGCTTTTATAGCCTCCCCAACGTGCTCAATCTTCGTATTCTCGGGCATATCTTAAACTTAGTACATATCCCAAGTAGTAGTCAAGATAGCTGTTAGCCTATCTAGAGTTAACTTGGCTTGAAATCTAACTTAGGATATGACATAAGTAGGGGCATGGCCATGCAGGTGCTAAATCCCATGTCCTTCTTAGGGGGTGAATATGGCTGTCGAAGAGCCGCTGAACAAATTTGAGGCCGGGCAACTTATTCGCGCTCGTCGAGAAGCGCTGGGGTATACGCAGACCGAAGTGGTAGAAAATACGACCATAACGGTCGAAACGTACGTCTCAGAGCTGGAAAATGGGAAAGTGAGCGTAGGGCGAAGCAAGCACTTTCCAAGCCTCGCTCGCTTCCTCAAGCTTTCAGAAGACGAGATACGCTCCATAAGCCCCAGCGCTGTTTTTTCGTTGCCCGACGCACCCACTTCCGCCCCTCGGCGCGGCCCGCCGATCCCGCCGGTGGTCGGTCCAATTGAAGTCACTTTAGACATTCCGAACGAACTTCAAGAGCTGATTGACCAGTACTCGGACAAAGCAGGCTTTGAGGCTCTGAGGAATCCCAAGAGTGTGCAAATGCTGGCCCTCCGCCGGGCTTACATGGGCGAAGAAGACGAACTTCAAACCGTTGATCAGTGGTTGGACTACTTCATGGACATGCGGCGATGGTTGCCCAAATGAGTGACCAGTACGACCTGGAGCGACTGCCCATCGATTTCATGCAGTACATCAGAGACCTCCACGCCTACGCCAATCATGAGCCGCACAGTTGTAAGCTGGCCCGCGCCCTGCAAATCCGGGTGCGGGTCGCTCTGCATAACTCCGCCCTGCCGGACGCCGACCCTGACCCGGTGATTTTCCTTCAGCCCTGGTGGTACAGCGGCAACAACGATGTGACGCGCCACGAGATCGCTCACGTCATGCTCTGGTGGAGCGGCCTGGAAGCACGCATCTTGAAGGAATACGACGTAGACACCGCTAAACGGATCATTGAGGGGCTGTGCAATCAGGCGATTGCCTTTCTGCGGATTCCTCAGCCGATGGCGGACGCCGCTGTGAAGCGCTACGGCGTGTCGGCCCAGGCGGTCGCCGCTTTGATGCGCCAGACCCGCGCGCCGTACCAAATGGCAATGGACCGCCTCACCTTCGACAAGCCCTGCGAATCCCGCGCGGCGTTCCTGACCAGCGGGAAGCATATTGTCGGTGTTTCAGTCTGCAACTTCCGGTTGCCGTTCTGGGTTTCTGACCGCGTGCCAGAGCCGCACATCCTTGTACCTCAAGCTTCCCTGCTGCGGCGACCTCACGGCACTGGCCTTCTGGGTGTTCTAACAGGTGGTCATACCGACGATTGGTACTGGGATGGCGCGTAAGCAACCCCAGGCCTAAAGGCCGGGGCTTTTAAGGCCCCACTTGCTTACCCGACGACCCGTAAGGGTAAACGATGTTCAAGCCATCACACCCAAGAATGCCTCGCCAGTTTTTGGCTCTGTGTCTACAAACAAAGAAAGCCGGGAAGTGAAGATGAACGCACCAGCTTCGAACCCAATAGCGATCTTGTGTAGGTGGATGCAGCCAAGCCCCAGCAGATCAGGAGCTGATCATTGCTCTCCCAGGCATCCAGAGCATGGGTGCAGCTCGTCGAGCAACCCTTCCCCTTCAGGCGTGAGGGCATACAGCTGGACATTCCCATCCAGTTGCCCCTGATGACGCTCCAGAAACCCGTGGTTGGCCAGCATTTTGAGCGCCATCGTGATACTGACCTTGTCGCACAGGCGCATCCCTCGGCGAGTCGCCAGTTCTTCCAGCTCGAACCAGTGGCGCGGTGTTGCTGAGGCCACCGCCAGGAGTCGGTGCGACACTGAGTCAGGCAGAATCCTGCGTCTCCCTTTTACTCGAAGTCCTTGAGGTTCATCTTCCATTCCTTACCACCCCCTTGCTAGCGAGACTCAAGCTCCTCCCTGAAGCGTCCCCCAGCTGGCGTGATGATATATAGCTGCCCGTCCCGCGCCTTTCCAGCTTGTGCGACAAGGCCCTCAGCGAGAAGAGCATGCAGCGCGTTGCGCGAACTCCTGCTGCCGGAGAGAAATAATTGTTGCTTAGACGCCAGGAATTCCAGCCGTCTACCACTGCAGGGGACATCGGACGCGACCACGAGCAGTCTCAAAGCCAACGCCCACACTTCAGGAAAACGGTGGGGGACTTCTGCACCAGACCCTCGACCTTTATCTCCCACACATCCCCAACCCCCGGCAAGCGGTGGGCCGTTCGTTGCTCTCCCACATTTCATAGCCGTCCGGGTGCTCGACTTCTTTGGTCCGGCGCAGCACGTGGGCGAAAAGGCCGCCAGGGTTGCCACTGATGGTGTGTTGCGCCAGGTTCTTCATGTCACGCAAGCGCCGGATCATTGGGTTGATAGTACTGCCTTGTTTCGCGCTTGCTTTGATGGCCGTCGTCGGGTTGGCTTGGTCCACCGCTACGATGTGGTGTGGCTCCTCCGACAAAAACTCCAGTGGCGACGCCAGCACGGCGATCAAATGATGGGAGACCGTAACCAATGATCCCCTACCAAACTGCTTCTCTCTCCATCCTCGATCCCCGAATCTCTGTCGTTGGCGGCATCCGCGTCAGCACCGATCAGCAGGCCGACCAGTACGGTCCTGACCGGCAGCGCGCCGACGTGGAGCGCGACGCCGAACGAAACGGGTTGAGTATCGTTCACTGGGTGGAGGAGTCGATCAGCGGCGCAAACCACGACCGCGCTGCTGAGAACGAGTACTACGCCCTGGCGCGGCGCTTCCACGGCCTGAATTTCATGTTCAGCCATCCCAACCGGGTCGGTCGGCACGTCGAGGTGATCGTGGGCATCGCCCGCCAGATCCACCAGCTCGGCGGAACGGTCTGGATCGCGGGCCTGGGCAACCTGCGCGACGGCAGGAACTGGCGCTACTTCCTCAGGAACGCGGCGGAGGCCGAGACGGATTACCTGAATGTGGTGGACCAGCTCTACCGTGGCAAGCGCGGCAAGGCGCTGCGGGGCAAGTGGCCGCACGGCGCGCCGCCCTGGGGGTACGTGCTGGAGCGTGACGAGAAGGGCCGCAGCACCCGGCCCGTGCCCAATCCGGTGACGGCCCCGGTGGTCAAGCGCGTGGCAGACCTGGCTGAGACGGTGGGCGGCGAAAGCAAGAGCCTGGCCGTCATCCTCGAAGAGGGCTGCCCCGCGCCCACAGCGGCAGGCTGGAGTATCCGCAGCATCCACAACATCCTCAAGAACGAGCGCTACACGGGCCGCGCGGTGTTCGGTGGGATCGAGCTGCTGTTCGAGCCGATCATTCCCCGCGAGCAGTTCGAGCGTATTCAGAAACTCCGGGCCGCCCGGCGGCGCGAGAGTGGCCCCAAGGACACTGGGATGCTGCTGGCGGGGTTCACGCGCTGCGCCGAGTGCGGGGCGGCCATCGGGCGGGGGAGTAGCCTGACGCCCTACGCCCGCTACCTCTATTACTGCTGCTGGAAGTCCAAGCGGCCCCGCGTGGCCCGCAAGGACGGCGGCTGCACCAACACCAAGAACTGGCAGCCGCCGGTGCTGGACGGGCTGTGCTGGGACGCCCTGGTGCGTCACCTGACGCGGCCCGCCTAACTGCGGCAGATCATCGCGCCCGCGCCGTCCCCCGTGGACGGCCCGCCGCCTGCCCGCGTCGCTGAACTCGAGGAAGCGGTCGCGCGGGCCTGGGAGCCGTTCGCGGCAGGCAAGTACAGCATGCAGATGGCCGAGCGCCTCGCCGCCCCCTTCCAGGCCCAGCTCGACACCCTGAGAGCCGAATACGCCCCCGCCAGAACCGCGCCGGTCGCGCCGGACCTGAGCGCCCACGCCGCCCACTTCGCCCTGGCGCTGAGCGCCGAGCTGGACATGAGCCAGAAGCGGCGGCTGATGACCGCCGTGAACGCCCGGTTCTACATCGGCCCAGACGGACTTGAGCGGCTGACAGTCGACCTGCCGACGCTGGGCTAGGTCGTTTGCGGGAGTGAGCTGGGCATTCCGATACTCAGGCTGGACATGCTTGCTTCTCCTTACGCGCCCTTGGGCGCAACCGCAGCAGTTTAGCGCACCGCCGCAGGTGGGTTTCGGCTCATGAGCGCGGAGCGCCAATTCAAGAGAAATGGTCGGCGGTCAGGGAGGCCACACCAGCCGGACACCGAAGAGCGCCCCCGCAGGAGCGCCCTCCGTTCACCAGAAGTTCAGCGGTTGACGATGTGAATGGCCTGCTTGTGCACCGCTTCGGCCGCCTCCAGCACGCTCTCGCCCAGGGTGGGGTGGGCGTGGATGGTCAGGGCGATGTCCCCGGCGGTGGCGGCCATCTCCAGTCCCAGGCTGGCCTCGCCGAGCATGTCGGAAGCGTGTGGTCCCACGATGTGTACGCCCAGCACCAGATCGGTGCCTTCCTCGGTAATCATCTTCACGAAGCCGTCGGTGGACTGCAAGGTCATGGCGCGGCCCGAGGCGGCAAACGGAAACTGTCCGGTCTTGATCTTGTAACCCTTGGCGACGGCTTCCTCTTCGGTCAGGCCCACCCAGGCCAGTTCGGGCGAGGTATACACGACGCCGGGAATCGCCACCGGGTCCATCTCGGCGGGTTCGCCCGCGATGACCTCGGCGGCCACCAGTCCTTCCTTCATGGCCTTGTGGGCCAGCATCGGGTTGCCCGCCACGTCGCCGATGGCGTAGATGTGCGGAATGTTCGTCTGCATCTTGCTGTTGACGGTGACAAAGCCGCGCTCGGTGGCGATGCCCAGCCCTTCCAGATTCAGCCCCGCGCTGCGCGGACGGCGGCCCACCGCGACCAGCACCCGGTCGTAGGTTTCCGTGCGCTTCTCGCCGGTCTTCACGTCTTCCAGTTCCACCTTCAGCGTGCCGTCGGGCTGCTTCTCGGCCTTGTTGGCCTTTGTCTGGGTCTGCACCTCGATGCCCTGCTTTTCCATCGACTTGCGAAAGGCCGCGACCGCGCCTCTGTCGGCCCCCGGAATCACGTCCGGCAGGAACTCGATGATCTTGACCTGGCTGCCCATGTTGTTGTAAATGTGCGAGAACTCGAAGCCGATGACGCCGCCGCCGACGCACAGCATCCGCGCCGGAACCGGGTCGGGAATGACGAGCGCCCCGGTACTGTCCACGATGCTCTGCTGATCCACCTCCAGGCCCGGCAGTTTGGCCGGTTCCGAGCCGGTGGCGATGATGAAGTTACTGGCGGTGTAGGTCCTGTCGCCCACCTTGATGCTGTGGGCGTCCACGAAGACGGCCTCGCCGACCAGATGCGTGACCTTGTTGGCCTTGAACAGCCCGCCGACGCCGCCGGTCAGCTTGGTGACGATGCCGTCTTTCCATTTATTCAGCTTGCCAATATCCAGTTTGGTGTCCGAGAAGGTCAGGCCGAACTCGGCGGCGTGCTTGCTGGCGGCCAGTTCGTCGCCCGCGTGCAGCAGTGCCTTGGTAGGAATGCAGCCGACATTGAGGCACACTCCACCCAGATATTCCTTTTCCACGCAGGCCACCTTGAGGCCGAGCTGCGCGGCGCGGATGGCCGCGTGGTACCCGCCGGGGCCAGCGCCGATGATCAGGATGTCAAAGTCCATGTTGTTGGTCATGGGTCCAGTCTAACGCGGCAATGGCAGGCAGGAAGTGACGCATTTGAGAAGTCAGTGGCTGTGAATTGACACTTTGGAAGCGTGAATTTCTGAGCGGGGGGATTGCGTCACTGGGGCCCAGACTCCCGTCACCTTGCCCACCGAGTCGGGAGCGGTGGTGGGCCGCCAGGACATGGCCCGCACCTTTCTGGGCATTCTTTGTTCAGTTGTCCGGCGCTGAACGTCGATAAAGCCCTTTCGCAGTACGCCCCCGTTGACGCCTTCGGGTTCGCCGATCTGCAGGCGGCCACCTCGGTCAAGGTGCCCGGCGATCTCCGGCCTCGGCTCGGTGCATTCCAGCAGCCTCATCTACGCCTTCCAGACGCCGATTCCCGGCCTGGGCGACCCGGTGCAGTTCTCGGCAGCCCAGCGCGACTTGTCGGACAGCTTCGGCGGCGTGTGGGCGGCCTTCGTCAAGACAGGGAATCTGAACTGGTCAGCCTTCGACGCCAGCTGCGCCAATGTGCAGGTGTTCATGTCCAGCGGCGTGTAGGAACGTACTGATTTCGCCACCGATCAGCAAGTGCACCTTCTGGACGGGCCTCAATTTGAAGTAAAGGGGGAGTGCGGTAAAAGAGCGGGCCGAACGCTTCTATGACGTTCGGCCCGCTCCGTTTAACTGCTGTCCTCAGTTCACGACTTTGGTCTTGTTGCTCATGTAGTCCATCAAGACATACTGGCCGATGTTCTGCGGCGTGGTGAAGTACGCCTTGCCGCGCGTCATCTCCGAGACGCGGCGCACGAAGCTCACCAGATCGGGGTCGCGGGCCAGCATGAAGGTGTTGACCTGAATGCCGCTGCGGCGGCAGTTGGCGACCTCGCGCAACGTCGCGCCCAGCACGTAGGGGTCAAGGCCGTAGGCATTCTTGTAGATGCGTCCGTCGGGCAAAGTCAGCGCACTGGGCTTGCCGTCGGTGATCATCACGATCTGCTTCATGTCCTTGTTCTCGCGCTTGAGAAGCTGCTGGGCCAGCCGCAGCCCGCCCGCCGTGTTGGTGTGGTACGGCCCGATCTGCGCTTGGGCCAGCTTGGACAGCGGCACTTCCTCAGCGCTGTCGTGAAACAGCACGAATTTTAGGGTGTCGCCGGGGTACTGGGTGCGAATCAGGTGGGCCAGTGCCAGGGCGACCTGCTTGGCGGGCGTGAAGCGGTCCTCGCCGTAGAGGATCATCGAGTGTGAGCAGTCGAGCAGCACCACTGTGGCCGCCGAGGAACTGTACTCGCTCTGGCGCACCACCAGATCTTCCTGCTCGGCGTTTTCCAGCCCCTTGGCGATCACGTTGCTCAGGGTGGCGGTGGTGTCGAGGTTGAGGGTGTCGCCGAACTCGTAGCTCTTGAGTTCGCCCATCATGTCGATGCCCGACGAGTAGTCGCGGGTGTCGTGCGCCCCGGCGCTGCTGCGCCCCATCCCGCCCATCAGATCACGCAGGGACTTGTAGCCCAGGAAGTCGATGCTCTTGTCGGTGAGCTGGAACTTGCTCTCGCCGCTCTGACCCGCACCGCCGCCCTCGCCGTCCTCGTCGAATTCCTTGCGGATAAAGCCGTCTTGCTGGAGCTTGTCCACCATCTTCTGAATCTGCTGGCCGAGCCTCGAGTCCTGAATCTCGCCCTCGCCCTGCATGGCCTCGGCCAGCATGTCCTCGGGAATCAGGTTGCGTTCGGCCAGCGCGTTGAGAATGGCGTCGAACAGGTCGTCCATGCTGGGCCGGGCATTGGGGTCGGGGTCGTAGGGGTCGTTCATGCCCTGGCCCAGCAGCGCTTCCTGAATCATCTGCATCAGTTCGCTGCTTTCCAGTTCGTCGAGTTCGCTTTCAAATTTGCTGTAACGGGTGATGCGGGCGTGTGCGGTCATGTTCGGGCCTCCAGACGAGGAAAGCAGATGAGAGAAACAGTCGAAAGAAAGCGCAATCGGGAAACACAGGGGAGGAAATAGGCAGGGCAGAAACAGATGGCGCTGGACTGTCGCCCAGTCTGCGCCCGGAGCGGCGGTGCTGGCTGTCCGGTTCGTTTCAGTTGCGCCCGGAGAACCTCGCCCGCACCGCCGCCTTCTGAACTTCAGCATGGCGCAAGCGTGCCTGGATGTTTGTAACGGCGGCGCTGCGGCATGTCGACATCAGAAAATGTTCGACATTCAACGGTATCCATTCATACGGAAACGCCCGTTGCCCGCCTGGTCAGGTTTCCCCCAGATGGCATCGTGCCCAGAAATGCCGATTTCTTCGCGCGATTTTTGGCATTTCGTAAGGCGCTGGTAAGAACTTCACATTTAAGATCATCCAGTCCTCAGGTTTACCAAGGCAATTTCCTGACAGCTCGATTTGTCAACCACAAGTTTTTAAGGAGAACCTCATGAAACGTTCCACGCCCACTCTTCTGCTTACCCTGCTGCTGGGCACGGCGCTGGCCCAGGCGACCACACCGCTGAAACTGGTGCTGTCACAGTCGCTTGTGCAAACGGTGACCGAGAACGGAAAGAGCACCGAGAAACTGATTCCCGAACCCACGTCGGTGCTGCCCGGCGCGGTGCTCGAAGAGGCCCTGACCGCCACCAACACCCTCGGCAAGAGCATGGCCAACGTCGCCGTGAACCTGCCGGTGCCCGCCGGAACCGTTTACCTCAATAGCCTCAAGCCGGAAGGCAGTGTCAAGACCCTCTTCAGCATCGATAAGGGCAAGACCTTCGCCGCCGCGCCGCTGAAAAAGACCGTGACTGTCACCGAGAACGGTAAGACAGTGCAAAAGGAAGTCGAGGTCAGCCCCAGCGAATACACCAACGTGCGCTGGGTGCTGGGCGAACTCGCCGCCGGGGGCAGCCTCAAGCTCGGCTTCCGGGTGAAGGTGAACTGAGCGCCGGACCACCAGATTTTTTACCCTCATTACGCTGTTGTCGCCCGAGTGGGCTGTATCTAAGGAGAAGATATGAACAGATTCAAGCATCTTGCTCTACTCGTCGGCCTCGCCATGGGATCAGCCCTGGCCGCTGGCACTGCGCCCGGTACCAATATCGCTAACACCGCGACAGCCAGCTATACCGACCCGGACTCTGCTGCGCAGACCACCAGCTCCAATACTGTGACCACCCGGGTATCGCCCAAGGGCGGTTTCTCGATCACACTCGACCAGACCTCACAGACCACCCCGAGCACTGGCAACGACGCTGGGATCGACGGCACTCTCCAGAAACTCGGCTCGGCTGGGCAGACGGTCGTTTATGACTACACCATCACCAACGATGGTAACTACTCCGATACCTACACCCTGAGCACTGCGCTGGCCGCCAACGCTGTAACCGGCCTGACTGCTGGCAACTACACCTACGCTACCGCTCCAGGTCCCGATGGCCTCTACGGCACTGGCGATGACGTGCTGGTGCCTGTGGACGGCATTACCCTGGCTCCCGGTGCATCAACCACCTTCCATATGGTTCTGAAGGTGCCGAATAGCGCTTTGACCACGCAGATCGCCTACGCCGATCCGGTTGGTAAGGCGACGGTGACCAACGTACCCGACAATTCGGGAAACAACGGCGCGGCATTCACCGTTGGCCTGGCTCCCGAATCGAACAACAACTTCCAGTACAACAAGATCACCATCAATCCCAGCGCTGCAATTACTGCGACCAAGACCGCCAAGAACGTCTACACTACCTACACTGTTGGTGCAGCCAACACGCCTGCGGCAACGACCTACAAACCCAAAGTCGGCGACTTCATTGAGTATGAGATCACCGCGACCAACGGTTCAAGCACCAATGCTGCCAGCAGCGTCACCGTAACAGACACGCTGCCTGTCGGAACCACCTACACCACCTCCAGCTTCAAGGCGAGTACAGGCAGCTCTAGCAATACCGGCAGCACCTACACCTTTACCCCAACCGGCGGCACGCTGGCGGCCAGTGGCACCATCACGATCGATGTGGTTGTCCAGGTGACCGCGCTGGCTAGCACAGTTGCCCCCGCCAACATCAATAACCCTGTCGTCAACGTCGCCACAGTGAACTACACCGATCCTGGGCTTGGAGCACAGACACCAGTGCCTGCCACCTCCGGCCCCACCAACGTTGCGGGCGTGGGTATCGGCCCCATCGGGTATCCAACGGGCGCAGCGACCGGCTCGTTTACTGCCACTGAGCCAGCCCCCAATGCCACGAGCCTGCAAGTCACTCGCACTGGCACGGGTATCGCCAATGACGGCACCGGCGGCCCTGGCAACGATCTATCGACCATCAGTAGCGCCATCGTTAATGCCAACACCACTACCACAGACATCATCTTCCCCGGTACAGTCAGTAACATTGGCACGGCTGCCGATACCTTCACCTTCTCCTCGACTGTGGACAAGAACAAGACTGGTGGTACGCCCACCGTCACCTACTACAGCGACTCGGCAGCTACGGTAGCGATCACGGATACTGGCAGCCTGGCTGCTGGCGCAAGCTTTACCTACTACGTCAAGTTGACGCTGCCCGCTGCGACTCCCACATATACCGGCAGCGCCGCTAGCCCGGCTGTGGGCCTGACCGTCACGGCGACCTCGGGCAACAATGCCAGCGTCAAAGACGTGACCACGGACGCGCTGCTCTCCACCGATCGCCGCTCCACCCTGGTGGGTAACAACAACAACACGCCGCTGGACAACAACGGCGCACCCGATCTGACCAAGCTGGTTCAGAATGTGACGCCCACCGGCAGCGCCCAGGAAATCAGCTACCCGATCGACTTGGTGAATACTGGTGCAACTGACGATACGGTGACTCCGGTTGGCAGCTTGAACATTCCTACTGTCGCTACTCCCGGCGGCACCCCTACCAACATCACCTACTATCTGGCCAACAGCGACGGCACCAGAGGTGCACTGATTACCAGCACGGTGAGTGTGCCTGCTGGACAGGAAGTCACCATCCTGGCCGTGGTGACGGTTCCTGCCGACGCCTTGCCGACCGCCACTGACACTGGCGTGGCCCTTAACCAGACGTTCACCTCAACCCAGAACGGGGCCACAGCCTTCAATCCGAACACGACCACCGTCAGCGCTCTGAGCACAGGCGATCTGCTGACCATCGGCACCAACAACAGCTTCACCTTCTCGCCCGACGACTCCTCGCGCATCACGGCAGTCGGCTCACACATCTACTCTCACACCCTGACCAACACCAGCGCCAACACCACCATCAACGGCGGCCTGTTCACCGTGGCGCTTGACAACGCCTACAGGACCAGCACGACCCCGGCGGGTTCGGGCCTGACTGACAGTGGCTCCTCCCTCGATAGTGGCACCCAGAGCGACTTCGTTCTCACCTACTCGTCGACGCTTGGCGGCACCTACACCTCCACCCTCCCAGCCATCTCGACCCTCGCACCGGGAGCCAGCCAGACCCTGTTTGTCAAGGTGGCCAACACCAACTCCAACAATGTCGGCGCGGTCAACGACGTGGTGTTCCAGGCAGCCCCCACCTTCAGCGTGGGTACCGCCACGGTCCAGTTCGTCGAAGACGTGACCCTGGTCAAATCGACTGGCACCAGTACTGATACGCCCCCCGCGACCACCGACTACGCCCTCAAGCCGCTCAAGACTGTCAAGACCTGCGCTGACGCGGCCTGCGCCACCGTCAACGATACGACTGGTGCCACGGCCAAGCCCGGCGATTATCTCCAGTACACCCTGGTCACCACAAACAACCGCCTCACCGCCGCGACCCTCAATAAGGCCTTCATCTCCGATACGGTGCCGACCAACACCACGTTTGTCAGTGTGAGCGCCACCTCCACCCAGACGGGCACTATCCTCTACTCCGCCAATGGTGGCAGCAACTGGTCTGTCACTGCGCCGACGGCTGCGACCCTTCCAGCCGTCACCCAGATCTCCGTCGGCGTCGACACTGCTACCAACAACAGCATTGACACTAACGACGGTCTCGATACGGGCAAAACCATCACCATCATCTTTACTGTTTTAGTGAACTAATTGTTATCGGGCGTGTTTCGAACCGGAAACACGCCCGTTTTCTCGAAAGAATTTTGTACGAATCTTAACATTAGACTGAATTCAAGATTTCCTCTCACTCTTTTCTCTGCATTTTCCCCTCAGTTGAGGGCAGCTGTAATTTGTTCAGGAGACACCGTGCGAACAGCGTTCCAATCTATTCTCCCCCTACTGTGCTTGTGGACTGGGCTGGCCTCTGCCCAGATCCAGCCGCAGCCTGTGCCTGCCGGAACACAGATCGTCAACCAGGCCACTGGCAATTACAAAGACCTGCTGGCCGGTGACCAGATCAGCCAGTCCAACATCGTCAGAACCAGCATCTCACCGGTGTGCAGTGTTTCGGTGGTGGCAGGCGCCCAAGTACTGGGCTATCAGCCGGGCAGCCCGCTGGCCTTTGCCTTCACTGTCAGCAACACCGGCAATGACCCCTACGTCTTCGACCTTCAGGGTAAAACCACCCCAGCACTGGGCGCGGTTCGGCTTTACCGCGACGCTGCACCACTGGGCAGCCGAGGTGCGGGTGACGTTTTGTTACCTGCGCCTGAGCAACTCAGCCTGAATGCCGGTGAAGCCCAATCGCTGCTGCTCGAAGTCGATGTGCCCGCCAATGCCAGCGGCCAGATCAGCGGCCTCCTCAGCGCGGCCTGCCCGAACGGTGGCACGGCAACCACCGGACAGCAAACCGCCCAGCCCAGCGCACAGCTGGAGCTGTCCAAGAGCTTTTCTGCCGCCTCGGTGCAGTCCAACGGCGACGTGACAGTAACCCTGCGGGCTGTGAACACCGGCGAATTTGACGCTCAGAACGTGGTCGTCGAAGACCTCTTCGAGCAGAGTCTCAACGCTGGAAACAAGAACTTTGAGCTGGTGGCAGGCAGCGCCGCTCCCACCCTCGGCTATGAGCAGGTCGCCTCGGGTGTGCGCTGGCGGGTGCCGCTGCTGGCACGTCAGCAGGCCCTGAGCTTCAGCTTTCAGCTGCGTACCTTGCCCGGCGCAAAGGTCGGTCAGCTGATCAACCAGGCCACGGCGCAGGGCCAGGATGCCCAGGGCAATGCGCTTTCCACTGCTCAGGCGCAGGCCACCATCGCCGTGCGTCCACCGGCGCAGATTGCGCTGGGGCCAGCCAAAAACGCCCAGGCGGCTCCCGGCGGCGAGGGCAGCGCCTCAGACCGGCAAAGCCAGAGTGACATCCTGCAAAATCAGCAGGTCTGCTTTGAACATGAACTGCAAAACCTCGGCCCCGACCCCGATAACCTGAGTGTCGTGGCGGACGCGGGCGCACCAAATACCGTGTTTCGTACTCTCGGCGGCGCAGCGCAGGTGTTTCCGGTGCGGTTGGCCTCCAACCAGACCGCCGCGTTCCTGGCCTGCTACAGCCCCGTTGGCAACCAGCCGTTCGAGGCCCGCTTGACGGCGACCAGCACGGCCCAGACTCAGTCCAACTCGACCACCGACGCCGTGCTGAGTTTTGTGATACCGGGCGTGGCCCTCGGCCCGGTGAATGCGCCAGAAGCGCTGGAACTGAGCGGGGACGATACCCAGAGCCAGTCCCAAGCTATCGTGGGCAAGCCAAACTGCTTTGAGCAGACCCTCAAGAACACCGGCACCAATTCAGACAGCTACACCATCAGTACCAGGCAGGTTTGGAACACGGCCACCACCGAGATCAAGGTGCAGCAGCCCCTGAATCTGGCTTCCGGCGCAAGCGTGACCTTTACAGTGTGTTTCACCCCGCTGCAACCCGGTCCACTGGAAGTGCTGCTGATTGCCACCTCGAAGTATGGCCCGTCCAACCTCACCCGTGACCGCATTCTGAATGTGGTGTTGCCGCAAATCGCACTCGGGCCCATTGGGAATCCGCAGGCCAACCCCGGGGGCGAGGGCAGTACCGATGACCTGCAGGTGCGTGACAACGGCCTTCTCAACCAGCGTCTGTGCTTCTCTCAGACCGTCAGCAACCTGGCCGCCGTGCCAGATCAGCTCAGTATCAGCGGCGTGATTAATCTGGGCAGCGCCGAACTGACCCTTGAAAACCTTGACGGCAGCGCCTTGGTTCAGCCTATCGCGCTCGCCGCCGCCGCTCAGCCGGGAGACCACCTCGATTTCCGCGTCTGTGTCACGCCCAGCGCTTCAGCAGAAGGCGCGGCGGCCCTGCAACTGACCTTGAAGGCCACCTCAGAACTGGGCGCAGCGCCCAATGCCACCCGCGATCAGGTGAGCCGCCTTTACAGTGGCCTGCCACGTCTGACCAAAGTGGTGGATCAGGCCAGCGGCACCCCGGTGGCCCAGGGCCACCGGCTGACCTACAGCCTCAAGTCCGAGAATCCCTTCCCCTTCGCGCTCGCGCAGATCACGGTGCAGGACACGCTCAGCGACTACCTCGACCCGGCCACCCTGGAGATCTCTGACGGTGGCCGCTTGGAAGGCAAGACGGTCATCTGGACGCTTGACCACCTCGATCCTCAGAGCGCCCGCACCCTGACGGTCAGTGCCAAAGTCAAACAGGATGCTCCCGACGGCGTGCTGGTGGTCAACCGCTTTGTCTTCAGCAGCAGAGAAGTACAGACGCCGACGCCTTCCAACGATGTGGAGAGCCTGATCTGGAGCGCGACGTTGACCCTCGATAAGCGCTCTGACAGCGCCCAGGTGGACATTGGCGGCGAGCTGGGCTGGACCCTGCACATCCACAACACTTCCAAGAACGCCGCTCTGATTAATCTGATGCTCAACGACACCCTGCCAACTGGCCTGACCTTCGTGCCAGGCAGCGCTAAACTCGACGGTCAGCCACTGGCAGATCCGATGATCCAAAACCAGATGCTGCGCTTCAGCTTGCCGACACCGATCCAGGCGAATGCCACCGTGACCCTGACGTTCCGCACCCGCGTGGGTGTCGACAGCCCCGAGGTCATCATCAACTCGGCCCAGGTTGAGGGTAAAGGCCAGAACACCCTGACCGCCGCTCTGACCGCTGTAGCTTCCAACGTCGCCAAGAGCCAGGCGGTCCGTATCAATCCGCGTGTCTTCGCGCCGCGCGGCGAGTTGCTGGGCCGGGTGTACCTCGACCTCAACGGGGACGCGGCCTTTACGTTCGGAAAGGATCTGCCGCTGGCCAATGCCCGCCTGATCCTGGCGGATGGCCGCAGCGTCCTGACTGACAAAGAGGGGCGCTACCACTTCCAGAGTTTGCCTGAGGGCATGTGGGGGTTGCGTCTCGATCCCAACTCAGTGCCGTTCATTCCGGAGCGCGACGTCAATGATGGAGGCCTGCTGGGCAGCCGCAACATGTCGGTCTTCGCGCTGACGGTTGCCGACTTCCCGCTCGAAAAGCCGCAGGGCGAGATTTATGCCGAGCGCGTCACCACACTGCAGGTCGGGAATGCTGTGCTGGGCAAGTCGATGCTGCAAATTGGCCTCAACATCTTCCAGGTCACCTTGAGCTTGCAAACGCCCCAGGCTCTGAGTCAGCTGCACATCCTCGATCCTCTGCCGACTGGGGCCAGAATGACTGATGGAGCGTCAGACTTGCGTCTTGACGTACCTGCCGGTCAGCAGCAGTGGCGCTACACCTTTGAGTGGTCTGGGAAAGCACTGCCCGCCCTGACCGATCCTCAAATGGACTGGAGATACCCATGAGTTCGCTGCGTGTCCTTTCGCTGCTGATGGCCGGAACCCTGGCGCTGGGAGTTGGCCAGGCCCAGATGCCCGTTCCCGCTGTGAGTCAGCCTGAAGCCCAGCGTCTGGAAGTGAGTGCGCCTTTCCGTACGCTGGTCAATACCTCCACTGACCTCAGATTCACCCTCAGCAATGTGGGTGAGGCTCCGGCTCAGCTCACGCTCCTGCTCGACGCCGACCCGTCCGTGATGCTGGGCAGCAGTAGCCTCAATGTGACGCTGCAACCCCATGAAGTCCGGGTGCTCAGTGTCACGGCGACCCCGTCACAGGTGGGAACCTTCCAGGTGCGGGGCCGCGTGGTCACCCAGGGCACACTGGCAGAAGGGCTGGCCGAAGAGAACGTGCGGGCACAGACCAGCAGTACCCTGGAAGTGTTGCCTGGGCTCAGAGCGGCGCGGGAGTCCGATCTCTCGCTGCCGTTCAGGGTGTCTCAGGAAGCGCTCAGCGTGGTGGTGGCTCAACGCCTGCCGCAGGGCACCGTCTACCGGCCCGGCTCGAGCACGCTGGCTGCAGAGCCGCTGACCGATCCGAAAGTTGGCCAGAACAGCATGCTGTACTGGACTGTCAGCCTGCCGCCTGCCGACCCGACGTTGCCGAAGGGCGCACAGCGTCCCTTTGTGCTCAGCTACAAGGTGTCCCACAGCGGCGATCTTCCGGCCCTGGCTGCTCCGGCGCTGCAAGCCCGCTTTCCCGGCGACACCGATGTGGCCCTCGTCGGGCAGATCGATTCTCAGGATCTGGCCCAGGCCAGTCAGTCTGCGACGGCCAGTGTCAACCCCGGCGTTATCAAGTTGCCGCTGGACGGCGCGGTGTTTCGTGACCGCAGCCGCATCAGTGTGATGCTCGAAGGAAGCGATACCGCCGACCTGAGCGCCACCCTCAACGGTCAGCCGCTGCCGGAAGACGCACTGGGTAAGACCGTCACCGACCCCAAAAACCACAGCGTTCACCTGGAATATTTCGGCCTGCCACTTCAGGAAGGCAAGAATGTGCTGGCAGTCGGCGGCGAACAGGTGACGGTGTTTCTGGCTGGTGCGCCAGTGCGCCTGGAAGCCGAGCCGAAGCAGATGGTGGCTGACGGCTTCACGCCGCTGGAGATCAGGCTCAGCGCAGTGGACAAGAACGGCATCACCGGGCGCGACGGTTTCATCACAGTGGACAGCAATCTCGAAGTCCTCGACCCAGATGCCAACCCCACCGAATCCAATTACCAAGTGAAACTGGTCAACGGCGTGGGCATCTTGCATTTGCGCCCCCAGGCCGTGCCGACCCGCCTCAACCTCAAGCTGGCCATCGGTGAACTGCGCCGCGACGTGAGCTTTGATGTGCGGCCCAACGCCACTCAGGTGGGCATCGGCACCCTCAGCGCCACAGTGGGCCTTCAGCCCTTTTCGGTGGGCATCACTGGGCGCGGCTACTACGAGGGACCGCTGGCTGGCGGCAAGCTCTACGTGGCCGGGGCTGCCGAATACCAGGGCCGCTCCGCTGCTGGCGGCTGGCAGACCCCCACCTCTGGAGGCCGCTTACCCGTCAACGAGACGACGGTGGACGGTTACACGGTCTACGGCGACTCTTCCAGCGCCTCGGTGCCGCTGCAAGGTATCGATCCGCTGGCGCTGCGCTACGAGCATCCCCGCTTTCAGGTGAGTTACGGTCAGGTGGCTCTGCCCATCACGACCCTGGCGGCGGGCGGCGGCTACACAGCCCTGACTGCTGAGACCAAGGGAGACGTGCAGTTCTCCGGTTTCGTGGCTGCTGTGCCTTCGAGCACTGTCCAGAGAACCCTGACGCCGGACGGTACCCGTCTGCTCAAGATTGGCGAGGCCGTCGAGTATGGCTCAGAACATCTGGAGCTGGTTCTCACCGACCGCATGACCGGAGTGGAACTCTCCCGCAAGCCACTGACCTGGCTGGTGGATTACACCCTCGACGCCGATTCGGGCGTTCTGGAATTTGTGCGCCCACTAACCTCTACCGACGAGCAGCTCAATCCCCAGTCGCTGGAGCTGACCTACCGTACGCCCGACCCGCTGGGCCACCGCTACGTTATCGGCGGCGCACAGGTCAAGACCACCCAGGGGCCGTTCAGCGCTTCGGCAGCCATTGTCTCGCTACGCCAGGACGGTGACCAGAACACCGTCACCTTCGGCACGCGGCTGAGCTACACCCAGGGCACCAACAGCGCCGAGGTGTATCTGGCCTATGCCCACGGTATGCAGGCGACGCTGAGCGCTCAAACCCAGACCCAGGCGCTGTCGGTCAGCGCCCGTGCCCGCACCCAGTCGGAAGGTTATGACGGCGTCGGCAAGGGCAGCGTCGGCACAGACGTCGCGGTGGACGCCAGTTATAAAGTGACGCCGCAGTTCAGCGTGCAGGCTTCGGGACTCTACGGTCGGGCGGCCTCGGGCAGCAGCGCGTTGCTCTCGGCGTCAGCCAACTACACATTTTCCTCCTTCACGCTGGGGGCTGGATTGCGCCAGCAACTGCTGTCCAATCCCGCTACTTTCGTGACAGCCAAGGCCGCTTATAACGGCCCGAAGCTGGGAGCCGAGGTAAGTCATGCTCAGGTTCTGGTCGGCCAGGGCGATCCGCAAACGCAGTTCAGCGTGCGTTATGCCTTGACGCCCCAGCTCAGCCTCAAGCTGACCGATCTGCTGACCTGGGGCAAGAGCAACCAGGCCGCCCTGGGTGTGGAAAACAAATTCGGCAACACCACCCTCAGCGCCAATTACGAATTACCCAGTAGCGGTGGCCAGGGCAACCGCGCCCGCTTTGGGGCCAATACTCAGGTGCCGATTACCGACCGCCTGAGCGCCAATGTCCAGGCGGCTTACTCGGCAGACTTGGCCTTGGGCAATCACACCACCGAGGGCGGCGTCGACCTGAGTTACCGGGGCGATCAGTTCACGGCCAGCGCAGGCGTGAGTGCCAACCTGCCGAGCGACGGCGACGCCAAGCTGGTCTACAAGGGCGGCCTGAGTAGCTCGATTGGCCGGGTCTGGACGCTGGCCGCCGACGCCACCAGTGAGCGCTCGGCAGTCAGCGGTAACCGCTTGACCGTTTCGGCGGCGCTGCGTGACGGCCTGCTGGAAGGACTGGCCTACGTGCGTTACGCCGATGGCAGCCTCAAAGGAAACAGCACGGGCGACGGTGAAGTGACCTCGCAAATCGGCCTGACTTACCGCAAGCCGCAGTTTCAGGTGCGTGGGGCACTCAATACCCTCGATACTCTAGGGGTGGATTACGGCCTGCTGATCCAGCCGCAACTCGGCGGCACGCTCTACCTCACGGACTGGCTGGGTATGGGGGTCTATGGCCGCGCCCTCTATCAGCCAGGCTTGCAATCGGTGCAATGGGGACTGGGCCTGGAAGGCACTGTGCGGGTATTCGACGGCACCTGGGCCACCGTGGGCTACAACCCCACCGGCTTTAATGGCATCGGCAGCGACACCCATCAGGGCTTTTACCTGCGCCTCGATCTGCTCCTTCAGGAGAACAACCGATGAATCTGAACCTCTCCGGCCCCCGGCGGCCCTCGCCCCGCCTTGCCACAGCCCGCTCCAACATCCCCAAGTCTCGTTTCAAGAGTGTCTCACTTTCTGCGGTCTTGCTTTGTACGGCCTTAATGGTGATGACTTCGCCGTTCGTGGCCTTGGCTGAAGTCTGCGGGACTCCTGGCAAGGATGGCAGCACTTTCAATCCTAACAGTTATTATCCGGCGGCTTCAGGTACTACGGCGACTTCGGGCACTTTTACTATCAGTCTGGGAACCAAACGCACCACACCCACTGCGAGCGACTTGGCAGCAGGTGACCTGGTACTGATCGTGCAGATGCAAGATGCACTGATTAATAACTCTGACAGCGTGAGTTACGGCGACGGCAGTAGTGGCCGGGGTTATACCAACCTGCGGAGCGCCGGTTACTACGAGTTCAACGTGGTAAGTGGCATCACTGGAACCACACTCACGTTGCAAAATGCGCTGGCAAATACCTACACCAATGCCAGCGCCAATACTTCCACTGGACAGCGCCGCTTTCAAATCGTGCGGGTGCCACAGTTTTCGGCGCTTACCCTCGCCAGCGATATTTCGGTTCCCACCTGGAATGGAGACACTGGGGGGGTGTTTGCGCTTAACGTCGCTGGAACTCTCGATTTTAATGGAAAGACCATTGACGCTTCGAGTGCTGGCTTTCGTGGTGGCGGCTCACGTCAAGATGACGTTGTGAGTGGCCAGAAAATCGTCAACTACGCCACCCCCTACTCCGCAACGGTGTCGAATTATGGTGCATTCAAAGGTGAGGGGATAGCGGGCACCCCGCGTTTTGTGCGTGACTTGACCAAAACGAGCGTGGCCTATACCGGGACTGATCTCGGCACTTCTGGCTATCCTACTGGTACGGTGACGCTGGGTGTGACGGGAACAACCGCCAGCGTCACAGGGGGACTGGACCGTTCACGGGGCGCGCCAGGCAACGCAGGTGGCGGCGGTGACCAGCACAACGCGGGCGGCGGCGGTGGCGGCAATGTAGGGATGGGCGGTACAGGCGGTAACAGTTTCGCCTTCTATCGTAATCCCACCAGCGGAAGTTGCGTCAACTTCGGTGGCACTTTCAACGCCTGCGACGGCGATGGCGCGCGTCCTGTAGGTGGCCTCGGCGGGGTCGGTATCCCTCCTGGAATTGTTTATCCCAATGCCGAACGTCTGATCGTGGGCGGGGGCGGCGGTGCTGGCGACAATAACAATGCTGCTGACGACTACCCAACGACGCCTCAGGCCAGTGGGGGCAACGGCGGCGGTGTGATCTTCGTAGTGGCCAACACCATCACCGGTACAGGCACCTTGCGTGCCAATGGGCAAGACGGCCAACCTGCTGGACGTGATGGCGCAGGCGGTGGGGGTGCGGGTGGTACCGTCGCCATTGCCACCAGTACCGTGAATCTCTCAAGTCTGAATGTTCAGGTTAACGGCGGGAGTGGTGGCAATTCGGCATTGCCTCTCAAGGGAGGAGAAACTCAGGGGCCGGGCGGCGGCGGCGGCGGCGGCGCAGTCTTGCTGACGACCACCGTGACGATGCGCCCGACGATCAGCTTTGTTGGTGGTGCTGCTGGGGTCAATACTCCTATTGCTGGTATCACCAACGTGTACGGCGGCTCTGCGGGTAACGGCGGTAAAGGCGACATCATTTACAACAACATTAATATCCCGCGTACTCCTGCCTGCTTTCCCCAGCTCACCGTCACCAAAGTGACCACCACGCCGCAGCCGCTCAACACACCGGCCAGTACCCAGACGCCTGCTTACAAAATCACTATCAGCAATGCGGCAGGCGTTGGGGCGGCGACTGGTGTTCGGGTTGCTGACAGCTTGCCTAATCCCTTCACCTACGCTGGCCCCACCGCCTACACGCCCAGCAGTGCATCCGTTACCCGTCCTACAACCAGCGATCCTGCGACCAGCGCCATCACCCTGAATTGGAGTTCGTTTGTCATTCCTGGCGGCCAGAGCGTAACTCTCGACTTTCCCGTCAACCGCTTGCAGGCCGTCGGCACCTTCCAGAACTCTGCCTCGGTCAGTTTCCTCGACCCTACCGATAGTAGTGGTACACGTCTCGTGTCGCCTGCCTCTGCTGCGCTGGTCGGAGCCAACACCACCTACACTGGCGGCGGCACGGTAACGGGTAGCAATTATGCCAGCACGTCTTCAACCGCTGAAGACATCACCATTGAGAGCGATCTGCAAGTCACCAAACAAGCGTTCAAGACGGGCAGCAGCACCAACCCGCAGACCACACGAACCAACGGTCAAGGCTTCGATTATCTCATCACCGTGACCAATCTCAAAGCGGTGAACGCGACGAACGTGACCGTGACCGACGCCAACTTTCCCAGCACCGTCACGCCTGGAACGGCCACGATCGTCTCCACGCCTGCTACGCCAACAACGGGCGCTGCCTTTAACGCTGTGACCAAGACACTGACTGTGACTGCGCTGGCAGCGGGGCAGAGTGTCAGTGTGCGAATTCCGGTAACGGTGAACTTGAATGTGCTGACCGCAGCGGCGACACCCAATACGGCCACCCTCACGGTCTCCACGCCAGTTGATGACGGCACCAATGGGTCGGTGACGGCCAACAATACGCAGACGGTTACGACGTACTTCAATCCGGTACAGCTCAGGAAATACGTGCGGAACGCGACTCCAACTTCAAGTCTGCCAAACGGTGAGCCGACAGACATCAACCGCACCACGACCATCGCCAAGCCCCTCGATAAACTTGAATAC
Organism: Deinococcus rubellus; assembly: GCF_025244745.1. Classification (NCBI taxonomy): domain Bacteria; kingdom Thermotogati; phylum Deinococcota; class Deinococci; order Deinococcales; family Deinococcaceae; genus Deinococcus; species Deinococcus rubellus. Next base: position 53,907 of record NZ_CP104213.1, on the reverse strand, counting down.
TGCGTGCAAGCCACCAGCTTGCTCACGACAGCTCTGGACGTCAATGTCTCCGACGTTTTGCAGCCCAATCAGACCTTCGTGACGAACAGTATTACCAACGACAGCGGCGCTTCACCTGTCGGTGCGTTGGTTGGTAATACTGTGACGGGCACGCTCAAGAGCGTTTCTTCCACCCAGACTCGAACTCTCTGCTTCCAGACCACCGTCAACTGATCTGACCGTTCACTTTGTCCAGCGGCTTTAACCCCGTGTGTGGGGCCGCTTCTCTGTCTGGACCCTTACCATAGCCAGATGACCCTCCCCGATCCGCCCGATCCCTTGTTCACCTTTGACCCTCCTGCCGATCAGCGCATCCCCGTCACCGTCATCGGCGGTTTTCTGGGCGCGGGCAAAACCACCCTGGTCAACCACCTGATCCGCTCCTCGCCGCAGCATTTCGGGGTCATCGTCAACGAGTTCGGGGTGGTGGGCGTGGACGGCGGCCTGATCGAAGCGGTGCGGGCTGAAGAGGACGGCCTTGATCTCACCGAACTGACGGCGGGCTGCTTGTGCTGCTCGGGCCGGGACGACCTGCTGCGGGCGCTCATCACGCTGGCCCTGCGCGACGTTAAGCCCACCCACGTGCTGATCGAGCTGTCTGGCGTGGCCGATCCGGTGCCGGTGCTGGGCACGCTGCTGGAGCCGCAGGTTCGCGCCGCCTTCCGGGTGGGCAGCTTGGTGGCGGTGGCCGACGCCGCCCAGTTGCGCCGCACCCTGGCCGAGTACCGCGAGGGCGCGAGGCAACTGGCTTACGCGGGCGTGGTGGTGCTCAACAAGGCCGATCAGGTCGGCGAGGAAACCCTCAGTGCCGCCGAGGACGCCGTGCGGTCCGTCAATCCACTGGCCACCGTCATCCGGGCCAGCCGGGGACAGGTTGGCGTGGACGACCTGCTCGCCCGGCGCGACTTCGACCCAGAACGCCTGATCGACGCCCCGGCCACACTGCATACACCGGGGCTGAAGTCGCTGGTGCTGCGCTGTGAGCGGCCTCTCGACCCGTACCGCTGGCACGCCTTCCTGCGCGAGTACATTCTGTCGCGCCCCGCAGAGGTGCTGCGGGTCAAGGGGTATCTGAGCTTTCACGATCAGCCGGGCCGCATCCTGTTTCAGTCGGTGCGCGACGTGTTCACGGCAGACCGGGTGGACAGCAGACCGGGCGAGACCGGATTGACCGAACTGGTCGTCATCGGGCGCGGATTGGAGAAAACCGAGTACGAATCGGCGCTGGCGGGGTGTCAGATGGAGACGGCTTCGAGCTAGCGTTTCGCCAGCAAATTTTCATACACCTGCACCAGTGCCCTGGCCCGCACCCGCAAATCGTACTGCTCGGCGCTGAGGCGGGCGGCGGCGCGGCGGCGCGGCAGACTGGCGGGGTCCAGGGCGCTCAGCAGTCCTTCGGCCAGCGCTTCCGGGTGCGCTTCGCGGATCAGGCCGTTGTCGCCGCTTGGCCCGCTGTGAATCAGGTCCTCGGCGGCGGGGCTGCGGGCGGCCACCAGTGGCGTTCCGGCCGCCAGCGCCTCGATCATCGACATCGGCAGCACTTCCGAGGTGCTGGCGGTCACGAACACGTCGGCGGCGGCCAGCAGCTGCGGCACCTCGGCGTAAGGCAGTGCGCCGGTAAAGACGGTGCCCGCCGGGGCCTGGGCTTCCAGCGCCAACTTCACCGGGCCGTCACCGACCACCAGCAGCCGCAGGTCGGGGCGGCGCTCGCGGGCCAGGGCGAAGGCCCGCAGCATGGTGTCCAGATTTTTCTCAGGAGCCAGCCGTCCCAGCGAGATGATCAGCGGGGCCGCCGCGTCCACCCCGTAGCGCTGCCGGACAGCGGCCCGCACCGCTGGGGTGTCCGCCGCCTGGAAGGACGCCAGGTTCACCGGATTGGGCATCAGCTTCACGTCGCCCGCAAAGCCGTAGAGCCGCAGCATCTCTTCCATCGCCCGGCCCGGCACCAGCACCTGATCCACGCTGCGGGCAAAGGCCGCCACGTGCGAGCGCGTCAGGCTGCGGCTGACCCGGCGCGGCATCAGCGGCGCGTAGTGCAGGTACTGCTCGTACTGGGTGTGGGCCGTGAACACCGAGGGCGTCTGGAACCGCCGCGCCCAGAAGCGGGCCAGAATGCCCGGCAAGAAGGGGTGCATGGTGTGGAAGATGTCGGTGCCCCTCAGCGGCAGCCCCGCCACTGCCGCCGGGTTGGGCCACAGCAGCACCGGATAGTCGGCGGGCGTGCCCATGCTGGTGCTGGGCAGGCGGTAGACGCCCTCCTCGGCAGGCGGGCGGGCGGGGTGGTTGGGCGCGTAGATGCTGACCTCATGCCCCAGGTCGCGCAGACCCTGGGCAAACAACGCGGTGCTGGTCGCCACGCCGTTGCGCGAGGGCAGGTAAGTGGTGGTCACGAAGCCGATACGCACGTCGAGACTGAGTGTAGCGCGGTCGCCCGCCCGCGCATCCCTGCCGCCGACTCCACTGCCGCCGGGTTAGACTCCGGGGCATGAGCGCTTTCCTGCCGCCCGACACCGATTCGCTCCCCGCGCCGATGATCCTGCCGTGCGTGGACATTCAGCAGGGCCGCGCCGTGCGGCTCTACGAGGGCGACCCCGAGCGCGAGACGGTGTACTTCGAGTCACCCTTAAAGGCCGCCCAGCACTGGGTCTCGCTCGGCGCGGCGATGCTGCACCTGGTCGATCTGGACGCCGCCACCGGGCGCGGCGAGAACGCGGCCATTATCGCCGAGATCGTGCAGAGTGTGGGCGTACCGGTCGAAGTGGGCGGCGGCATCCGTGACCGGGCGCGGGCCGAGGCGCTGATCGAGCTGGGTGTGTCGCGCGTCGTCATCGGCACGGCGGCGGTGGCCCGCCCCGCACTGGTCAGCGAACTGCTGGCTGTGCACGGCCCCGAGCGGGTGGTGGTCAGCGTGGACGCGCGCGGTCTGGAGGTCGCCACCCACGGCTGGGCGCAGGGCAGCGGTGTCAGGGTGGCCGAACTCACCGCCGAGCTGGCCGGGCGCGGCCTGGAAACCCTGATCTTCACCGATGTCAGCCGTGACGGTACCCTGCGCGGCCTCGATGCCGAGCTGATGGCCGAAATCAGAACGTTGTGGATCAACACCCTGATCGTGGGCGGCGGCGTGCGCGACCTTCAGGACGTGGCGCTGCTGTCGGCCCTCAAGATTCAGGGGGCCATCGTGGGCCGCGCCATCTACGAGGGCACGCTGCCGTACCCACTGCCGAGTTGAGCGCTACACTCACGTATGCTCCCTGTGCCGCTGCCTTCTCCCTTCCGCTTCTGGAAAGTATTGCTGGCGCTGGCCCTGCTGATCGTGGTGGCGCGGCTGGCCAAGGGCCGCCAGGCGCAGCTCAAGGCGCTGGCGGTCGACGTGGCGTTAGAAACTCCCTCACGCCGCCGCAGTTACGCCGAGTTGCGCCGCAGCCTCGACGAAGCGGGTATGCGCCTGGAGCGCCGGGTGGCCCAGGCCGACGACACCGAAGCCAACCGCCAGCAGCTTCGCCACATCATCGGCATCGAGCGCTGGGGCCAGTCGCGCCTGAAGGTGCTTGGCGGCAGCGGGTTCGTCATGGACGGCCACCGGCTCTACCTTCCCGCCGAAAGCCTGGACCTGGCGGGCCTGCGTCAGCTCGCTTCGCTGACCCGCGCCCAGACCAGTGACCTCGTTCACTCTTTCGGAGCACAGCCGCCGCTGGGCAAGGTCGAGCACAATTCGCTGGGACCGCTCAGCGCCCGCGCCTGGCTGCGCTACCTGACGCTGCACGCCGAGTTTGAAAGTCGGCGCTTGAAGTGAGCGGTCAGTGAAACGGACGGCCCGCCGCGCCGACGCGTGGCTGGGCCGCTGGCATCTTCAGGAAGGTGGGCCGCCCCTGCTTGTCTTCGCGGTACTGGCGGTGCCAGATCGGTGAGGTGGCGGGGGAGAGCGGCGCAATCAGCCTGCTTCAGCGGCCCTGCACGGCCTGGCCCGCTCGGTGTTCGCGCGCCTCGAAGCGCACGAAATGGCCTGAGACGCCGTGGTGGTCGGCCAGCTTGATACCCGTCACATCGAAGCTGTGCAGCACCTGACGTAGCCGGTCACGCAGGCCGGGCCGCTGAGTCTCGGTGTAGAAGGTGTGCGGAAAGGAGCGGGCCTCGGCTGACGGTGGGTGGCCCGGCGGCAGGCTCCGGCCAGGCGAGGGCATGTGCCTGCGACATGCTTCAAGCTTGAATGGTTGGGCGGGGCATGATGTCCTGCGGCGCTGGCTTGCGCTGCTGGGGCTCAGACCTGCGCCGCCTCCCGGCCCAGCAGCAAGGTGCCCAGGCCCCAGACGCTGCCGATGACCGCCAGCCCCGCCGCCAGCGCGGGCACGCTGAGGGTGGCGCTGAAGGCCAGTAGGCCTGCCAGCGGCCCGGACACGTCCGGCAACGCCAGCTGAAGTCGCCTCGCCACGCTGCGCCCCGCTGCCGAGAGGCTCACGCTCAGGCCGATCAAGGCGGCCAGGGCACTCAGCAGACCCAACCCCAGGCCCGCTTCAGTCCAGCCGAACGAAACCAGCATCAGCCCCAGCCCGCTGAGGCCCAATCCCGCCAGGGTGCCCGCTGCCAGGGTCTGCACCGGGGCGCGGCGTTGCCGACGGGCCAGCCGGGCACTCCAGCCGCCTCCGAGCAGTAGGGCGGTGACGCCCAGCAGCAGCCCCGCGCCCAGACAGCGCTCCATCAGCAGTTGCGGCGCGGGGTGGAGGGTGCCCAGGGCTGCCAGGTGCGAGCGCAGCGGCGTGTTCTGAAGGGCGTCCCATACGGCGGGCAGGGTCACCACCCCGGTCATCGCCAGCCCCAGTGCGCCGAGCTGCCGCACCGCCGGGGTGGGCCGGGCCACGATCAGCCAGCTCAGCAGGGCCAGCGCGGCCACGCCCAGCACCGCGCTCAGCGGCAGCGCGAACGGCGTGGCCTGGCTCAGCAGCCCCAGCGTCTTCTGGGCCGCTGGGTTGCCGCGCAGCAGCGTCAGTCCGGCGAAAGCCAGCACCACGCCCAGTCCGCCCAGCCCCGAAGGACCGCCCGGCGGGTTGAGCCGGGTGCGGCCCAGTGGCGGCAGTGCATTCGGCTCGGGTGCTCCGGCAGGGCAGAGGGCGGCACGCGGTGACGGCTGAAATTCGGGGTGTGCCTCACGGGCCACCCGCGCCGCCACCGCCCCCGCCAGCGAGCGCGGCAGTTCGGGTGCAGGCCACTGCCGCAGCAGTGCAGCCAGCGGGTCGGTCTCTGACGCGTCACCAGCGATCCGCGCCGCCACGTCTGCCGCCACGGAGCGTTCCAGCAGCGGACCAGGGCCGAGGCGGCGGCTGAGCGCGATGTTCCGGGCGGTGTCGGCGGCGTGCGAGTGTTGCGGTGTCAGGGGGGCGCTGAGGGTGCGGTTCAGGGCAATGTCTCGCACAACCGAGTGCGCCACCGAGTGGGGCAATTTGGGCGGGTCGGCGCGGCGCAGAAGAGCAGCGGCACGCTCCCAGCCCTCGGCCTCCCGCCGCTGCGCCGCGTCGGCCAGCGCGCCGCCCAGGGCTTGCTGCTCACGCTCGGTCAGCTGCTCTTGGTCCTGGGTACGGTGCCACAACTCGCGCCAGTCTTGCCGTGTCATCGTCTCACCGTTGTCCTCCCGCGCCGCTCACTTGGGGCCGCTCCGCTTTCGTGCCGGGGCCAACCCGTCCCAATACAGCCCATCCCAATACAAGGCGGTACGCGGTCAGGAGCAACCGAGTTCCCTGAAGGCTTGCACCGTTCAAGCTTGAACAGTCGGGCCGGGGCGCGTCAAGTCGCCGCAGTCACCCTGACCGGGGTGGGTTACCAGTCCAGAGTTCCAGCGCAGGGTTTCAGTGCGGGAGTTCAGTGCAAATCGCTGACGCTTTCCAGCAGTCCGGCGAGCTGCTCCTTGGCCCGGAAAACCCGGCTCTTGGCGGTGCCGAGTGCCACGCCCTGAATGCGGGCGATGTCGTCGTAGGGCAGGTCCTCGACGAATCTCAGCACCACCGCCTCGCGGTATTCGGGCGCGAGTTGCATCAGGGCGCGCTGCACCCGGTCCTGGGCCTGGGCGCTCTCGGCCCCCTGCACCGGGCTGCGCGACGGGCTGACCACCTCGAAGCCCACCTCGTCCTGGGCTTCTTCCAGCGAGAACCGCCCGAGTTGCTTGCGGCGGTGCTTCTCGATCTGGGTATTGCGGGCGATCTGATAGAGCCACGGCAGTACCCGCTCCCCGGCCCGGAACGTGTGAATCGAGCGCCAGGCCCGGTAGAACACGTCCTGGGTCAGATCGAGGGCGTCCTCGGCGTGGCCTTCGAGCCGGTAGAGGTAAGCGTACATCCGGCGCTCGTAGAGCGAGATCAGGGCGTGCCAGGCGGCCTCGTCGCCGCTTTCCAACTGGCGGAGCAGTGCAGCGTCGATCACGTCTTCGGGCAGGCTCATCACCTTGCAGGATACCGCTTGCCCGCCGCCGGGACGTCTCACTTTTGAATGACGGCGCTCCTCAGCATTGGCCGCTAGCATGCGCGAATGTCTTCCGGTTTGCCTGCCGCCCCCCCAGATAGCTCGCTGGCCCATACCCTGTCGCAGGCCATCGTGCCCCTCCTGCCGCCGCTCTCGCTGGGGGCGCTGCTGGGTTTCGCGGCGGGCTACGCTGTGCGGGTGGTGGGCAAAATCGCCCTGCTGATCGTCGGCCTGCTGTTCGTGGCGATTCAACTGCTCTCGTATTTCGGCTTGGTCAGCGTCAACTGGCTGCGCTTCGAAACGCTCAGCGGCCCCTGGCTGCAAGACAGCGGCAAGAGTGTCTGGACCTGGGTGTCGGGCGTGCTGACCCACGATCTGCCGTTCGGCGGCGCGTTCGTGGTCGGATTGCTGCTGGGGTTGCGGCGGCGCTGAACAGAGAAACTGAAAGAGCCGTCCTCTCACCTTCAGGGGACGGCTCTTTCAGGCCTGATGTTTAGAAGTCGTCGTCCTCGTCTTCGTGATCGTCGTCGCCGTGGGCGTGGCCGTGTTCCAGCTCGTCGGCGGTGGCGTCGCGCACACTTTTGACAGTCACGTCGAAGTTCAGCACCTCACCGGCCAGCGGCGGGTTGAAGTCCACCGTCACGTCGTCGCCCTCCAGTGACATCACGGTGAAGGGCGTCACGCTGCCGTCCTCGGCCTGGGCGAAGTAGGTGGCCCCCACCTCGATGTCGTCGTCGAAATCCTCGCGGGCGATGACCTGAATGGCTTCCTCGTCGCGCTCACCGTAGCCGTCGTCCGGCTGCACCGTGACTTGCAGGTGGTCGCCCGCCGCCTTTCCGTCCAGGGCTTTTTCCAGGCCCGGAATGATGTTGCCGTGGCCCTGCAAGTAGGTCAGCGGCTCGCCGCTCTCGCTCTGATCAACGACCTCGCCGTTGACGGTCAGGGTGTATTCGATTTCGACGACTTTGTTTTCGCTGATGTTCATGCGCTCTCCTCGGAGACGGCGCGGCTCTCTGCGCGCGGCGTCGTGTCATGGCTAATGATTCGGGCACCAGAATACTCCAGCGGCGGCGGCTGTGGCCAGGATACGGTGGGCTGATCCTGGCCGTAGTTTCGGCAAACCCACGTGTTAGCATACGCAGGCTGGGTGGGGTGCGCCGGTTGAAGGGCCGCAAAACGGCCCGAACTGGCCCCCCCGCCATGAGGAGAAGAGACGAGCATGACCGACGCCCACCCTGCCCCTGCCCCCGAGCCGCGCGTCGCCCTGGGGATTCAGGACATTCTGAAGATCCTGCCGCACCGTTTTCCGTTCATTCTGGTGGACCGCGTTCTTTCGCGCGGCGGCGGTGTGGCCCACGCCCTGAAGAATGTCAGCATCGGCGAGCCGTTTTTTGCCGGGCACTTTCCCGGCGAGCCGGTGATGCCCGGCGTGCTGATCATCGAGGCGCTGGCGCAGGCCAGCATGTTCTGTCTGCCGCTGGAGGAGGGCACCGTCGCGTATCTGGCGGGTGTCGAGAAAGCGCGTTTCAAGCGCAAGGTGGTGCCGGGCGACCAACTGCACCTGCATGCCCGGCTCGATTTCGTGCGCCGGGGCCTGGGCAAGACCGTTTGCCGCGCTGAGGTGGACGGGGTGGTGGTGGCCGAGGCCGAGATCCTGTTCGCCGTGCCGCCTGCGCCCAGAGTAGCCCCTGACGCCCCCACCCCCGATGACGCCACGCTTCAGCCGAGGGACACCGAGTAGAGCCGATGCGTCTTACCCGCTACGTCACCCGTGAGCTGTTTCCCCCCCTGCTGGCTGGTATCCTGATGTTTACCGCCGTGCTGAGTTTCGGGTACTTTTTCATCAGTTCGCAGTTCATCGTCGGCGCGCCAGTTGGCCTGATCATGCGCTGGATCGGCTATCAGGTGCCCGATACCCTGGTCAAGATCCTGCCGATGGCCGTCGTCCTGATGGTGGTGGTGGCCTTCGGGCGCATGGCCACCGAGCGGGAGCTGGTGGCGGTGCAGTCCGGCGGGATCTCGCTGGGGCGCATGGCCCGCCCGGCAGCCGTCATCGCGCTGATCGTCACGGCGCTGTCGGTGTGGCTCTCGCTGTGGGCCGCGCCCGTCGCCAACGTCGCCACCCGCAGCCTCTACTGGGACGCCCTGACCGGCGCGGGCCTGAGCACCCTCAGCGGCAAGACGCTCGACCTCGGTAACCGGCTGCTGCTCAGCCCCGGCAGTTACGACACCAGGACCCAGCAGATGAACGGCGTGCGCATTGAGCAGTGGTCGCCCGGCAATGCCCAGCAGGGCACCATCATCTTTGCCCAGAGCGGCACGTTCACCGGCAACGAGATCAAGCTGAAAAATTACCAGATCTACACCGTCGACTATGCCGGGGTGCAGGCGCTGGGCGCGGTACCCGACAGTGATCCAGCAGCCCTTCGCGCCGCTGTGCAGGCGGTGTTTCCGGCAGTGCAGGCATCGAGCGATCCCAATGCCGTACTGACTCTCGATACCGGGCTGTCGCGGGCCGAGACGCTGGCCAAGTACGCCGACGTCATCGGCGCGGACGCCCAGGGCTGGCCGCAGCTGATCACCTCGCTGACCGCTCCCAACGTGCCGCAGGCCGAGCGCAACGCGGCGCGGCTGACCCTCAACCGCAAGCTCTCGCTGCCGTTCGGCAATCTGGTGCTGGCACTGGTGGCCCTGCCGTTCGCCCTGCGCTTCGGGCGCAGCCTGGGGGTGGCGCTGGGCAGCGCGCTCTTGATTTCGCTGATCTATTACCTGCTGTTTTTCGTGGGCCTCACCATTGCAGGCCAGAATGTGGCGCTCAGCGAGGTGGGCGTATGGCTGGCCAACCTGGTGTTCTTCTTCACGGGTCTGTGGCTGCTGAGGCGGGCCTGAGTGCCGTGCGAGCGCTGATTCTCTCGGCGTCGTTCGGCAGTGGACACCATCAGGCCAACGAGGCGGTGGGCGCGGCGCTGCACGATCTTCAGCCTGCCACCGAGGCCCGCCAGACCGATTTTCTGCGCCACCTGCGAACCTACGAGCGCAGCATCGTGCTGGGCACCTACCTGGCCTGGCTGCGCCACAGTCCTGAAACCTACCGCTGGTACTACCGCTTCACGGACCGTGAAACCGAGCCGAAAACCATCCGCGACACCTACAAATGGATGGGGCGACAAGGCCTCAGGCGCGAGCTGCTGAGTTACCAGCCGCAGGTGGTGGTCAGCTCGTACCCCACCCCGGCGGCCGTGGCGGGCCACCTGCGCGAGCGCGAACATCTCGACTTTCTGAACGTACTGGTCGTCACGGATTACCGGGTGCATCAGCACTGGGTGCGCCCCGAGGCCGATCTGTTACTGGTGCCCACCCCCGAAACTGGGCGGCAGATGGTCGAGCGCGGCATCCCCGAAAAACGGGTCGTCGTCACCGGTATTCCGATTCACCCGCGCTACCGCGAGCTGATCGGCGCGGATAAGGCGGCCTTGCGTCGGGGGCGCGGCCTGCTGCCAGATGTGCCGCTGCTGCTAATGTCGGGCGGCGGGCAGAGTACCTACCGCAGCCTGGAGAAAGTGCTGCATGAACTCGGCGCGCTGGGCCGCCCGGTGCAGGTGCTGGTGCTGGGCGGCGGTCAGGAGGCGGGCCGTGCCGTGCAGCACCTGGGCGGGGCCACCATTCACCGCCTGGGCTTTACCAACGACTTTCCCGAACTGCTGGCCGCCTCCGATCTGGTGGTGGGCAAGGCAGGCGGCCTGACGGTGGCCGAGGCGACCACCCTGGGTGTGCCGATGGTCATCTACGACCCGATTCCCGGCCAGGAGGAGTACAATGCCGATTATCTGGTTCGTGGCCACGCGGCCATCTGGACCCGCCAACTGGCCGAGGTATGTCCGGCAGTCCTGCGCGCTCTGGAGCCGCAGGAACACGCCCGCCTGAGCGCTGGGGCCGTCAGTCTGAGCGTGCCGGACGCGGCCAACCGGGCGGCGCGGGCCATCCTGAGCGCCTTCGAGCAGCGGCAGGCCGGGCAGGCGCAGGGTTGAAGCAGGCAGGGTTGAAGCGGGTTGCCCGGCTGGGCTGGAAAGGGTGGCTGGGACTGAGCGCACTCACCCTCACCGCCAGCATTGGCGTGCCGTACCTGCTGGTGCAGACGCTGGGACTGGGTCTACGGCGCGAGGGCCGCCGCCACCACTACGACCTGGCCCTCACCTTCGACGACGGCCCCGATCCGCTGACCACGCCTGCCGTGCTGGACGCCCTGGCAGCGGTGGGCGCAAAGGCCACCTTCTTCGTGCTGGTGGGGCAAGCCGAGGCCCACCCTGAACTGATCGCCCGGATGCAGCGTGAAGGCCACCAGATTGAACTGCACGCCGTCAAGCACGTGCATCCCTGGCTGCGGAGTCCCTGGGGGGCGCTGCTTGATCCTCTGCTTGGCGCGGCGCGACTTGCCCGCGTCACCGGAACGCGCCCGAGTCTGCACCGCCCGCCGCACGGCGCGTACCGCCTCGCCACGCTGATCGGCCAGCGCTGGGCCGGGCTGGAGGGTGTGCACTGGAGCGTCGAGGCCCGTGACTGGCATCCGGCGTCCACGCCCCAATCGGTGACCGGGCGGGTGCTGGCACTGGCCCATCCCGGCGCGGTGATCGTGATGCACGACGCTGGCCCCGGCGCGGTCAACACCGTGCTTGCCGTGCCTGGCCTGCTGGCTGAACTCGCCGGGCGCGGCTACACTTTTCACACGCTCGCCACCTTGCCGGGTCTCGCGCCGCTGGGCCGGGCCGACCTGCCGCGCCGCCTCTCGCGACTGACCGATCAGGTGTTTGACCGCCTGGGCCAGATCGGGCCAGTGTCGGGGCGGGCCGATAATGCTTTCCGGGTGGGCGTGCTCCGCCTGTCCTCGGGGCCGATGCTCCTCAGGAGCGGGCAGGTCGTGGCAAAGGGCGCGAAGGTGCTCGATCTGCACGTCCGGAGCGATCACATGGTGGATTTCGGCGTCAAGCGCGGCATGCGCCGGGCCATCGCCTGGGATCTGCCGTGGCTGGCCGACGAGATCGTGCGCCGCCCCGACTGGCGTGACGCCGAGGCCATTTACACGCTCGGCACGCTGACCTCGCTGGCGTCCATGTTCGGCTTCGAGTCCCATGACCTGCCGCCCGCCGAGACCCGGCGGCTGACCCGCTGGGGTACGCTGCTGCGCCGCGCCTACGGCACCGCCAGAAAGGCTCCCAGTGCCCGTCTGAGCATCATGGGCCTGGACGACTTTCTGGCCCGTTACGCCGGGAAAGGCAAGGATCAGGCCGAGGGCGGCCCCGCACCCCGGCCTGACGCAGGAGGCCAGAGGGCAGCTCCAGAAGTTACAACCCCGGAATCGGCGCGGCGATCTCCCTGATCGGCTGTCCATTCGCTGCCGAGGCGCTGCTGAGCTGATCGGCACTGGTGTTGAGGTTTTGCAGATCGGCCTCGCTGAATTTGCCTTTCTTGAGGTCGCCGCCCACGTTGGCGAACGATCCCTGCAATTTCACCAGGCTGCCGTCCAGCTTTTTCAGCAGCGGGTCCTTACTATTCCGCGCCACCTTCTCGGCCACGTTGACCTCGTGGGCGGCAAACAGCAGCGCCGCGCCGCCCTTGACCAGCTTGGCAGTGCGTCCCGCCGCACCGGAAGCGAACTGCCCGCTGCGGTAGGGCGACCAGACCCAGTGGTGAAAGGCGAAGTAGGCCGCGCCCAGGTGCGCGACGAAGCGGGTCTTGTCCAGCAGGGCATGCCCGGTGCTGAGCGGCCCGGCGGCGAGGACGAAGGTGGCGGCCAGCAGCGCCGTCTTGCGGACAGAGGTCGAGGTCATGCGGAAGGATGGGCCGGGCAGGTGAAGTCGGTATGAAACAGGGCGGGCGTGAATCTGGTCTCCACGCCCGCCCTGCCTTGAGAAGTGCTGAAACGTTATTCCTCGTTCTCGTCCTCGCCTTTCTTACCGCGCTTGTACGGTCCCTTTTCTTTCCACTTGAGGCGCACCGGCACCCCGGCCATGCCCAGATCCTCGCGGATGCGGTTCATCAGGTAGCCCTCGTAGGCCCGCGTCACGAACTCGGCGCGGTTGCAGAACATGGCGAAGGTCGGCGGCGCGGTTTCGACCTGGGTCATGAAGTACATCCGCAGGGGCTTGCCGTGGAAGTTCGGCACGCGCTGCTTCATGGTCCAGATGCCCAGCCAGCGGTTGAGTTCGCTGGTCGGTACGCGGCTCTGCCACTTCTCGTAGAGCTTCATGGCCTCGGCCAGCATGTCGTGAATGCCGTACTCGTTAATGGCCGAGGTGTAGACGCGCGGCGCGTAGGAGATGTGATGCAGCTTCTCGTTGAGTTCGCGCTCGGTGGATTTAAGGTCCTCGTCGGGAATCAGGTCCCACTTGTTGACCACCACGATGACCGGCTTGCCGCTGTCATACGCCAGGTTGGCGAGCTTGAGTTCGTGGTCACCGATGGCGTCGGCGTTGACCACCAGCCAGATCACGTCGCTGCGCTCGATGGCGGTCTTGGAGCGCTCGATGGCGTACTCCTCGATGCTGGTATCGGGCCGCTTGCGGATGCCCGCCGTATCGACCAGCACGAAGCGCTGCCCGGCGTAGTCCCACTCCACGTCCACCGAGTCGCGGGTGGTACCGGGCTGGTCGGCCACGATGACCCGCTCCGAGCCGGTCAGGGCGTTGAGCAGGCTCGATTTGCCCACGTTGGGCCGTCCGATGAAGCTGATCCGAATCGGTGCGATATCCGGCACGTCCTCGGTGTCTGCGGGCATGTGTTCCATGACCCGGTCAAGCAGATCGTCCAGGCCGCGTGCGTGCTCGGCGCTCAGCGCCACCGGGTCGCCGAAGCCCAGGCCCCACAGTTCGGCCAGGTAGGTCTCGTGCTTGGGCGAGTCGATCTTGTTGGCGGCCACGATGACCGGCTTGCCGAGCTTGCGCAGCCAGTCGGCCACCTCGTAGTCGGCGGTGGTCAGGCCTTCGCGCGGGTCGGTCACGAAGACGACGCTCTGCGCGCCCTCCATGGCCCACTCGGCCTTCTCACGGATGGCCTGCTCCCACTCGTCCCCACTCCACAACCCGCCCGTATCAATCAAAATGATGCGGTGGTTCTGGTACATCATCAGGCCTTCCTTGGCGTCGCGGGTAACTCCAGGGAAGTCGGCGACGACGGCCTCGCGGCGGCCCACCAGGCGGTTGAACAGGCTGGACTTGCCCACGTTGGGGCGGCCCACAATGGCGACTTTATGCATAACTGACTCTCCTTTGCGGTGTCGCGCGTCCAGCGGAGTCGTGCCGGATGTGCGCCGATATGATGCGCTTGTTGCCCTCAGTGGTTGAGTGTGCGCGTTTTCGGGCGTTCGTTGCTTTCGCCTTGAGACGGAAGAGAACGCGAAGCAAATTAGAATACTGATTCTGGGCGCGAGCGTTTGTGAGTTGATACGGTGAATTGGGAAGCAGTGCGTGGGGCGTGGGAAAAGCCCAAACTTGGCAGCATGGACGAACTCCTGACCCTGCTCGACTACCATGCCTGGGCGACCGAGCGCACCGTGCAGACACTGACGCCGCTCAGTACCGAAGACTTTGGTCGCGACCTGGGCAGCAGTCACGGCGGCATTGGCGGCACCCTGGCGCATCTCTACGGCTCCGAGCTGATCTGGACGGCCCGGCTGAAAGGGGAGAGGCCGCCCAGCTTTCCAGCGCCCGGTGAACTGCTGCCACTGCCTGAATTGTTGCCGCGCTGGCTGGCCCACTTGCAGGAGCGCCGCGCTTTTGTGGCCCCATTGCCGCCAGGGCAGCTCCTGCACTACACCAATCTCTGGGGCGAGCCGATGGTGAGCCGGGTGGACGATAGTCTTCGCCACATCGTCAATCACGCCAGCTATCACCGGGGTCAGCTGGTGGGCCTGCTGCGCCAGCTCGGTCACAGTGCGGTCAACACCGACCTGATCGGCTTTTACCGGCAGCAGAACCGAAGTTAGCCTTCACTGTTCTGCTCTCCGGTGACCCGCGTTGTGGTCAGCAAATTGATGAACTGCTGAGCGGGCAGGCTGAGCGGCTGATCGCGCAGGGTCACCAGGGTCAGCGGACGGTTCAGCGCCAGTTCGGGAAAGTCCAGCATCAGCAGCTTGCCCGCCGCCACCTCGCGCTGCACGGCCAGCCGCGAGAGAAACGCTGCGCCCAGCCCCTGCATGACCAGTTCCTTGATGGTCTGCGTACCGCTGGCTTCCAGCAGACTGCGCTTTTCCAGGCCCAGCAACTGAAAGGCGTGCTCGGTGACGGCCCGCGTCCCTGATCCCTCCTCGCGCTGAATCAGCGGACAGTTGGGCAGGTCGGTGAGCCGGGGAGTTGCCGCCGCCCAGGGATGCTGCGGCGAGATGACCAGCACCAGCCTGTCCTCAAAGAGGGGACGGGCATGCAGGGCATGGTCGAGATGGGCCAGTTCACCCTCGACGACGCCCACCTCGCCGCGCCCGGAGAGCAGGAGGTCTTCGACCTGCTGCGAATTGCTGGCCTCCACTTTTACCAGCACCTGCGGAAACTCCCGGCAAAACTGAGCGAGGTACTGGGGCAGAACGTACTCGGCAGCGGTTAGGCTGGCCAGCAGGGAAAGCTGGCCCCAGTGTCCCGAGCGCACCTTTTCTGCCCACTCCCGTGCCTGGCGCAGGCCGCGCTCGGCCGTCAGCGCGTGCGGCAGCAGCGCCCGGCCCGCTGCGGTGAGTTCAACCCCGCTTCGGCGTCTGACATAGAGCGGCTCGCCCACCGCTTCGCGCAGACCGCGCAACTGGGCCGAGAGGGCGGGTTGACTGCGGTTGAGCTGCCCGGCGGCCTGCGTCACGCTGCCGAGCCGCGCCACCGCCGCGAAGCAGATCAATCCATCGGCCTGAATTGCCATGAATCCAGTGTATTCAAATTATGGATATCAGAGGTCAAAAGATGAATTGGCGTTATAAGATCCGCCAACCTAGCATGGGGGCATGTCCTCCGCTCCCGCCTCACGTTCGCCCGCCGAAGCCGAACCGTTGCCCCGAAACAAGCTCGCCGAACTGCTGCCCGGGCTGCTGCTGTCCGGCACGGTGGCGGGTGCCGGGTTCTGGCTGGACGCCGAGGGCTGGTTGAGCGGGCTGGGTCTCAGCAGCCTGACCCTGGCGATTGTGCTGGGCATGCTGGTGGGCAATACCGTTTACCCCCGAGTGGCAGCCAGAGCGCAGCCGGGCGTGGTGTTCAGTAAAGGTACGCTGCTGCGGCTGGGCATCATCCTCTACGGCCTGCGCCTGACCATCCAGCAGATGCTGGGCGTGGGCCTCGACGGGCTGCTGGCCGATCTGCTGATGCTCAGCAGCACCTTTTTTCTGGCGTTCTGGCTGGGCACGCGCTGGCTCAAACTGGACCGTCAGACGGCAATTTTGATCGGCGCGGGCAGCAGCATTTGCGGCGCGGCGGCAGTCATGGCCACCGAACCGATTGTCAAGGCTCAGGCCGAGAAAGTCGCGGTGGCCGTCGCCACGGTGGTCATTTTCGGCACCATCGGCATTTTCCTCTATCCCCAGATGAATGCCTGGCACTGGTGGCCGTTCTCGGGGCTTCACTTCGGGGTTTATATCGGCTCGACGGTCCACGAGGTCGCGCAGGTGGTTGCCGCAGGCCGCTCAATCAGCCCGGCGGTGGCCGACGCGGCGGTCACGGTCAAGCTGCTGCGGGTCATCCTGCTCGCGCCCTTCCTGCTGCTACTCTCCTATTTCTGGGGCCGCTCGGAGCAGCGCCGCTCCAATAAGACCAGTACAGAGAACGTCAAAGTGACCATTCCCTGGTTCGCCTTCGCCTTCATCGGCGTGGCGCTCTTCAACTCGCTTCACCTTTTGCCGCCGCGCCTGCTGCAAAACCTCATCACGCTGGATACATTGCTGCTGAGCATGGCGATGGCGGCCCTGGGCCTGACCACCCACTTCGGGGCAATTCGGCAGGCTGGAGCCAAGCCGCTCCTGCTGGGCGCGCTGCTGATGGTCTGGCTGGTGGGCGCTGGCGGGCTGGTGCAGGGCGTGCTGACGGGGGTCGGTCTTTGATCTGGCCCGGCTGGCGGTCTGGGCCAATCGCCCTGCCCCCGGCAACCGTGCCCGGCCTTCCCAATCCGTGCGCCCTTTTTTGTTAAACTGGCGCGTTTGGGGTCAGCCCGCCCTCCGAAGTCGAGCGTGGCGGCAGTGGTGGCCCGCCATAAGGAGTTTCACTTGACGGCCACATTGTTTTCCCTCCCTGTAGAAGAAGTCTTCCCCGCACCGATCAAGTCGGTGGAAGTGGGCAGCCCCGCCGAGCGGGCAGGCGTGCGTCCCGGCGACCAGCTCCTGCGCGTCAATGGGCAGGCCGTGACCGACGTGCTGGCCTACCGCCATCTGCTCTCGCAGGGCAAGGCGACGCTGGAAATCACCCGCCCGGTCACCCTGCCGTTCTTCGCCACGCCTCAGGACCACCATAAAGTCAAGGCTGACACTCAGGCGCAAAGCTTCCTGTTCGACGTGGAGTGGGAAGACCCCGGCCTGGAATTCGAGGAAGTGCTGTTTGACGGCATCAAGAAGTGCGCCAACAAGTGCGATTTCTGCTACGTCCACCAGATGCCGCGTGGGTTCCGCAAGAGCCTTTATATCATGGACGACGATTACCGCCTGTCGTTTCTCTACGGCTCGTTTGTCACGCTGACCAACCTCACCGAAGGCGACATCAACCGGATTCTGGACGAGAACCTCTCGCCGCTGTACGTCTCGGTGCATTCGTCCAACCAGGAACTGCGCCAGGACATGATGAAATGGTGGAAACTGAAGGTCAAGGACCAGCAGGCCACCCAGATTCAGGGCATGATCGAGCGGCTTTCCGGCATTGACCTCTACACCCAGATCGTGCTGGTGCCGGGCCGCAACGACGGTGACCATTTCGACGAGACGCTCGACTACCTGACCTCGCGCCCCAACGTCATTTCGGCGGCGGTGGTGCCCATTGGCCTGACCGACCACCGCACCAATTTGCCCGACGTGCGGACCTTCAACCGCGAAGAAGCGCGCGACGTGCTGAAACGCGCCAATGTCTGGCGCAGGAAAATGCTCGCCGAGCGCGGCACCCGCTTCATTTTCCCCAGCGACGAGCTGTATCTGCTGGCCGGGGAAGCGCTGCCCACTGAGGACGAATACGAGGGCTTCCCGATGCTGGAAAACGGTGTCGGCATGATCCGCGACTTTTTGAATGAGGGACTGCCTACCCTGCCCGCCCGCCTGCCGCTGCCGCGCAAGGTCATTCTCGGCACCGGGTTGCTGTTTGCCGAATCGCTCGATCTGGCGGTGGAGCCGCTGCGGGCCATCGAGAATCTGGAGATCGAGGTGCGGGCCATCGAGAACGTGACCTTCGGCAAGGTGACGACGGTGGCGGGTCTGCTCACCGGGCGCTGCTTTCGCACGGCCATTCAGACCGGCGAGGCCGATTTGCTGATCGTGCCGCCCACCACCCTGCGCTACGGCACCGAGCTGATGATCGACAACACCAGCCTCACGGAACTCGCGCAAACGCTGAAGATGGCGGTCAGGCCCGGCGGCAGCACCCTGGGCGAACTGGCCCGCGTGATTCTGGAGGACGCCCAGAGCAGCGGCCCGCAATTTGGTATGAGTGCCCATGCCGCCAAGGAGAATGCGCGGCCCAACGAACCGTTCCAGAGCTGAGTCAATGTCAGAAAGTCGAAAAACCCATATCAGGTCTAGACAACTGTATCTGGCCTGGATTGAGTAGACTTGTCAGGAGTGTAAGAATCGCACCATGGTCAATGGATTTCAGAAGTTCCTGCTGCGTGGCAATTTGGTCGATCTGGCTGTCGGTGTGCTGATCGGCGCGGCTTTCGGTAAGGTTGTGGACGCGTTTACCAGCGGCCTGATCTTGCCGATCATCGGCATCTTTGGCGGTGTACCGGACTTTTCGGCCCTGACCTTTAGCATCAATGGGAGTGTTTTCAAGTACGGTGCATTTATTACGGCTGCACTGAGTTTCATCCTGGCTGCTGCGGTGATTTATTTCTTCGTGATCGTGCCGTTCAATCACCTGATGGACCGCTTCAAGCGCCAGGAAAAGCCCCCCGTGGCAGAACCCAGCAACGAGGAAAAACTGCTGGCTGAGATTCGGGACGCGCTGCGGCAGCGGCCCCTCTAAACTGGGCACTTTGCTGGGCGGCCTGCCGGTGAGCAGGCCGCTTTGCCTTTATCATGTGGGCATGACCAGCAACCAGTCCGCCCGCAGCCAGAACTATACGGCCGCCTTCCAGATGCACCGCGCCGCTCTGCAAGACCTCTACGCGGCCCTCCCGGATGACCGGGGCGATTTCAAAGCCTGGGAGGGCGGGATGAGTTTTGTTGGGCTGGCTGATCATCTGTCGGCGACCTCAGCCCGGTTGCCCGCCATGCTGCGCAGTGAGAAGCCCGCGCCTGCCGCAGCGGGAAGCGCCAACATGCAGGAGGCTCGTCAGCGGCTGGCCGACAGCAGCCAGCAGACAGTGCAGATGCTGGCCGAGATGGGTGACGGGGACTTTGACCGGCACGTTGTGGCCTTTGGTGGGCGTGAGATGCCCGTCGGCGCATTGATGGATTTCATCGTCAACCATGAGGCCCACCACAAGGGGCAGGCCTGGCTGATGGCCCGGATGCTGGATGTTCAGCCGCCTTTCTTCGTCAAGCTGGGCTGAATCTTCACATGACCTGCCGCAGCAACCAGTACATTGCAAATCCTCCCACGATTCCCCAGGCCAGCGTTCTGGTTTTCCAGAAGAGGAGGGCGGCCACCGCGCAGGCCAGCAGTTTTCTGGACCAGTCGGGACTTGCCGCGATGTCTGGCACGATCAGGGCGGCGAAGACGCTGATGGGGACGAAGCGCAAAAAAGCCAGCCAGAACGGTGAGAGGCGCACCCCGCCGAGGCTCAGGCCCGCCAGCCTGGCGGCATAGGTCACCGCCCACATGCCCAGCATGGTGAGGAAGGTGGTCACGCCTTGCTCCAGCGCGTACTCAGCCAGGCCCCGGCCAGCGCGCCCAGTACGCCGGTGGCCAGCACCACCACGCCGCCCGGCAGCACGCGCGACAGGCCCCAGGCCAGCAAGCCGGAGAAGGCTGCCACCGCCAGTGGAAGTCGCCCGCTGAGTTGCGGAATCAGCAGGCCCAGAAAGGCCAGCGGAAACACGATGCCGACGCCCAGAGACGCGGGATCGGGGACCAGCGAGCCGATCAAGCTGCCCAGCAGGGTAAACACGTTCCAGACGATATAGAGGCTCAGCTCCGCGCCGAGCAGGTAAGCCAGGTTCAGCCCCGGCGCGCTGATGCTGATGCCGTATGCCTCGTCAGTCAGGAATTGGGCGGCGAGCAGGCGATGGGTGCGGGTCAGCGGCACTTTCTGGGCCAGGCTGAGGCCGTAGAGCAGGTGGCGCACGTTCAGCACGGCGGTGGTGGCGATGATGCTGATCGGCGCGGCTCCCTGTCCGAACAGGCCAGCGGCGGCGAACTGCGAAGCGCCCGCAAACACGGTCAGGCTCATCCACTGCGCTTCCCACAGGCCCAGGCCGCCCGCCC
This sequence comes from Deinococcus rubellus, assembly GCF_025244745.1. Taxonomy (NCBI): domain Bacteria; kingdom Thermotogati; phylum Deinococcota; class Deinococci; order Deinococcales; family Deinococcaceae; genus Deinococcus; species Deinococcus rubellus. The sequence goes on along the minus strand of NZ_CP104213.1, from coordinate 33,841 downwards.
TGGCCGTAACGGCGTAGGCGACGGCAAAGGGCGCGACGCCCAGCCACAGCGGCACAATGGCCCGGAATCCGGATGAAAAAGAGGCTTGGGCGGCGGCGGTTACAGTCATGGCCAGCAGGCTAGCGCGGGAACTTACCCGGTTTCCTGCAAGGTCTTGCTCGTCAGCGAAACGGCGTTCAGGTCGTCCATTTTATTGAGGCTGATTAGGTTTGGGGCGCGGGGTCCAGCAGCCTAAAAGTTGCCGCAACAGGACGATTTTGCCCAAATGGTAAGCGTTGTGAACGGCGAGCTGCTCAAGTGCATTTCTCCAGGTGAACCCAGGATTGTCGGCTCCTGCCTCGGTATTGAGCCAGACCTCATCTTGAGCAAGCTCGACGGCGCGTTCTGAAGAGGCGAGAAACGAATTGACCAGCATTTGCCAGGCCGCCTCGTCGGCGGGTTCAGGGCTGGGGGGAAATAAATCATCTTCCTCCCAACGTTTGATGGCCTCTTCATCGCGCTCCAATACGATTCGCTGCCAGAATGCGGTATGCCAAAGCTCCTCATAGATGCTGTGTGAGGCTCCAGTGGGACGTGTTCCGACCTGCTGAAGCGTCATCCCTTCCAAGATATAGGTGCGCGGTGCAAACTCACCATTGAGAAAAAGAAAATTCCAGACATTTGCCATGCGGCCCCCTCGAAGACCGCATTCTCTCAGATGACCCGCCGCTCCGGCAGTGGCTCGCCGCGTGAGAAGCGCCGCTCCAGCCAGCGCACGATGCGGGTGAGGATAAAGGTCAGCACAAAATACATGACGGCCAGCACGGCGTAGACCTCGAACTGGCGGTAGGTGGCGTTGGTGATGTAGCGCCCCTGCGAGAAGAGTTCTTGCAAGGTAACGGCACTCGCCAGGCTGCTGCCCAGGATCAGCGAGATGAACTCGTTGCCCAGCGCAGGCAGGGCCACCCGCCACGCCTGCGGCAAGACCACATGTCTCACCGCCTGGGTGCGGCTGAGGCCCAGGCTGCGGCCCGCCTCGATCTGGCCTGTGGGCACGCTGTTCAGGCCGCCGCGCACGATCTCGGAAGTGTAGGCCGCCGAATAGAACCCCAGCGCCAGCACGGCCGCCGGAAAGCTCGGCAGGGTCAGGCCCAGGGTGGGCAAACCGTAATACACCACGCTCAGCAGCACGATCAGCGGAATGCCGCGCACGATGTCCACGTAGGCATTGCCCAGCGGGGCCAGCAGCGGCAGTCGGAAAAAGCGCAGCAGCCCCAGCAACGTGCCCAGCACCACGCTGACCAGCAGCGCCGAGAGGCTGACCGCCAAGGTCAATTCGAGGCCCTGAAGCAGCAGCAGCGGGTAGTCACCCGAGAAGATGGTCTTGAAGCCTTCCAAGAGATCGGCCATTGCCCGGCAGTCTACCGACTGGTGCACACCCGGCGGCGTGGGCGGATGGGCCCGTGATCTAGACGATGGACCACGACCTGCCGAGTGAGGGTAGACTGCGGCCCAAGTTAGACTGGAGCATTCATGACCACACCACACCCTCAATCTTCTCAAGACCCGCAGCGCGTCAGCATCGGCGTGGACGTGGGCGGCACCAAGATCGCCGTGGGCGTGTTGCGCGGCGAGCATCTTCTCGACCGCCATGTGCAGCCCACCCCCGAAACCGGCTGGCCCGCCGTGCTCGACGCCGTCGCCGCCCAGATCCGACTGCTTCAGGAGGTGCACCCGGACGCCCTGAATATCGGTATCGGCGTGCCGGGACCCCTGACGGCAGACCGCCTGGGCGTCAAATTCGCGCCGAACATCTACGGCTTTACCGACGTGCCGCTGGTCGAGGGGCTGCGTGAGCGGCTTGGCCAGACGGTGGTGCTGGAAAACGACGCCAAGGCTGCCGCACTGGCTGAGGCCAGCCTGGGTGCGGCGCGGGGCAGCAGCAGCAGTGTGTATGTCACCGTTTCAACCGGCATCGGCAGCGGCATCGTCATCAATGGCCAGATCTGGCGCGGCTTCAACGGCGTGGCGGGCGAACTCGGCCACGTCACGGTGCTGCCGGGCGGCCCGGTCAGCGGTGCGGGTCTTGACGGCGCGCTCGAAGCTGTCGCCAGTGGCACTGCGATCGCCCGTGACGCCAGCTACGCCCTCAACCGCGAGGTGAGTACCGCCGAAGCCTTCGCCCTGGCCCAGACCGGCAATCCGCAAGCCAGACGGGTCGTCGAGCAGGCCATGAAGCACATCGGCGTGGCGATTGCCGACATCCAGAAACTTCTGGACCCGGAAGTGTTCGTCATCGGCGGCGGCGTGGCAGCGGTGGGCGACTACTTTTTCGAGGGTGTGGACAAAGCGGCCCAGGAATACGGCGCGGCCTTCGCCCCGGTGGTCATCCGCCGTGCCCAGCTTGCCGGAGACGCGGGCGTGATCGGCGCGGCGCTCTCGGCCTTCGGCGGGTAACGAAGACAGGTCTTGAGGGTCACGTCACTTCCCACTGGCCTGACCCAGCCGCGCTAACCTGACGGCCATGACTTCCTCTCCTACTTCCCAACCCGCCCGCAAGCGTGTCCTGGTCGCCAACGACGACGGGATCTTCTCGCCCGGCATCAAGGTGCTGGCGCTGGCGATTGCCCGCATCGCCGACGTGCTGGTCGTCGCTCCCGATGTGGAGCAGAGCGGTGTCGGTCACGGCATTACCTTTCGCCGCCCGCTGAGGTTCAAGCACACGGCGGCGGCGGGCTTTGGCGACATTCCGGCCTACCGGGTGGACGGCACGCCCGCCGACTGCGTGGTGCTGGGCAGTAATTTGCTGGGCCGCCCCGACATGGTCGTCAGCGGTATCAATCTGGGGGCCAATATGGGCGACGACCTGACCCATTCCGGTACTGTCGCGGCGGCCATTGAGGGCGTGTCGCTGGGTGTACCGTCGATCTCGCTGAGCCAGATCAGCAACGGGGGAGAGTACGATTTCGGCCCCGGGGCCGAGTACGCTGCCAAGCTGGTCGAGCAGGTGCTCAGGCATGGTCTGCCGCCGCGCACCTTCCTGAACGTCAATATTCCGCCGGTGATCAAGGGTGCCCGCGTGACCCGGCTCTCCGATCACCGCTACGAGGACACCCTCGTGACCCGCCTCGACCCCGAGGGCCGCGAATACCACTGGGTTTCGGGCAAACCCCGCGCCGAGTACGCGGGCGATACCGACTTCGGTGCGGTGGAGGACGGCTACGTCAGCGTCACGCCGATTCGCCTGGAACTGACCGCCCGCGATTTGATGGACGAGGTCGCAGGGTATCTGCCGCAGGTTTAGCAGCCTGCTGGAATCCATCTGACTTGAGCGGGCGATACCACCTGACAACTGACATTTCGCAAGTCGCCTGAAGTGATCTTGAGGAGCAAGGTGCCGTGATCGCTGCCCTGTGTGCGGCCCGCTTTGCCGAGTGCCGTGAAACTGCCGACGAACCGGCTTGTCCTCGGTGACGCTGCGCCGCCCAGTACCGTGCCGACAGCCCTGGTGAAGGGCCCAAAGTCCTCGCGCTTGGCTCTCAGTTCGGTTCGGCCCGCCCCGGTCAGCACGTAGAACTTCACCGGACTGCCGCCGCGTGGCAGCACCTGAAACTCGCCGCCTGCCCAGCACAATCAAATTGAGGTGACCTCTGAGCCGATTGGTGTCCAGCTTGCCTCCTTTCGCTCAGGCATGCAGTGGACTGGCCCACAACCCGACTGGCACCGTATCTCTAAGTTCATAGCAATGCAGCGCTTCTGTGGAACGCAAGCTGGACGACATCTGTCCGGAGCCGCCGCGCTATGCTAGGCAGCACTATGAATCCTTACCCGTCCTCCAACCAGCACAACAAGCACGGGCACGGCGCGGTGGGCCGCACGCTGCTGTGGCTGGCGATCATTCTCAGTGTGGCGCTGCTGGCCTTTGTCACGCTGCTGGCCGTCCGCAACAATCCGCTCTACAGCAACGCCCAGGCCAACGGCATCAGCAAGTACAAGTTCATCGAGTTCTGCAAAGACGAGCTGAGCAGTAAGCTCAACGAATTTGCCAAGCAGCCCGGCGGCGCGGCCATCGGGGCGTCCTACAACGCCCGCGACATCGTGAGCAGTGTCACTGAGGGCATCTTGCAGCCTCCAGCAGCCAAAGCCACCACTCCGCCGCCGCGCTTGCCCGGCTGGGGAATGGTCAGCCAGGTCAAGCTCAGCCGCGAGGGCTATCCGGCCCAGACGGTGCCGTTCGCCTGCCAGTATGAGAAGGGCAAGCCCGTGCAGCTTCAGTTTCCCTTGCAGCAGCAGCAGTAAACGCGCCGTGAACTGCCCGGTCGCCCCTGGCACGGTAAACTGGGGTCCATGACCACGCTCCTTCCCACCGGTTTTCAGGCGGCGGCTCTGGCTGCCGGAATCAAGCCCAGCGGCAAGACCGATCTCACCGCCGTCGTGTCGAGTTCGCCCTGCGTGTGGGCCTTTGCGGGCACCCGCAGCGCTGCCGCTGCCGCTTGCGTGGGCCGCGCCCGGCAGCTCTACGACGCGGGGTTGCCGCTCAGGGCTGTGCTGGTCAATTCGGGCGTGGCCAATGCAGCCACCGGGTCGGGCGGCGCGGCAGACAACATCGAGATGGGCGAGTTGCTGGCCGGGTCACTGGACACCACCCCAGAGAGTGTCCTGACCGCCTCCACCGGCATCATCGGCCACCGCCTGCCGATGGAGAAGGTCCGGGCCGGGGTGCCGCGTCTGGCGGGCGAGGTGCAGGGCAGTGTGGACCTTCACGCCCAGGCCATCATGACCACCGACACCCGTCCCAAGATCGCTGAGCGCACCCTCAGCGGCGGGCAGCGGCTGGTGGGCGTGGCGAAGGGCAGCGGCATGATTCACCCAGACATGGCGACCATGTTCTCGTTCGTCTACAGCGACGCAGCCATCGACCAGTCGGCGCTGCGGGCTGCTTTTCCCGCCATCGTGGCCCGCACCTTCAACGCGGTGACGGTGGACGGCGACACCTCCACCAACGACATGACGGCGGTGCTGTGCAACGCGGCGAGTGGGGCCGCCGACACTGCCGAGTTCTTGCAGGCCCTCGAAGAAGTGATGCGCGACCTGGCCCGCGAGATCGCCCGCGACGGCGAGGGCGCGACCACCCTGCTGACCGTGAAGGTGACTGGCGCGGGCACCGAGGCTGACGCGCTGCTGGCCGCCCGCACCTGCGCGGCCAGTCCGCTGCTCAAGAGTGCGGTGCATGGCCGCGATCCCAACTGGGGCCGGGTGATCATGGCGCTGGGCCGTAGTGGAGCCAGACTCAACCTGGACAACCTGCGGGTGAGCGTGCAGGGCGTGCCGGTCTTTCACGAAGGGCCGCTCAAGTACGATGCCGGACAGGTCTCAAAGGCCATGAACACCGACGAGGTCGTGTTCGAGATCGATCTGGCGGTGGGATCAGAGAAGGGCGAAGCCTGGGGCTGCGATCTCAGCGCCGAGTACGTGCGGATCAATGCCGACTACACGACCTGAAGCGCCTTGACAGTCCGGGGGGCCGCTGATAAGCTACCTACCGCTTGTGAAGGCCCTGGGCCGGAGGCAGGTGTGTGCGGGTGTAGCTCAGTTGGTTAGAGCGCACGCCTGATAAGCGTGAGGTCCCCAGTTCAAGTCTGGGCATCCGCACCACGAAGACTCAACCTCGTCCTGGACGGGGTTTTTTTGTTTCTCCAGAATCTCTGGACTGAGGCTAAGCGTCAGTGATCGTGCGCTCTAGAACTGAACCAAAACACGTCGTCGGGGAGGCCTTGGCCATGACGATGCAGCACCTGACGATGGATCAGCTTTGGGAAGAGTTTCTGTACCACCTGCGAGTCGAGCGGCGCAGCAAAGCCACGCTCAGTTTTTACGGCGTGGCCCGGACCAAGCTGGGGCGCTAGCTGGACAGTCTGGGTGACCTCCCAGCCGCCAGCGCAGTCAGCATCTCGCACCTGCGCGGCTTCGTCCTGTGGCTCGGTGAACAGGGCCTCAGCGCGGGCGGGCGGCATGCCCCACGTGTGGGTGCTGCGGCCGGTGTTCAACTCGGGCCAGTGCGAGGAGCTGCTCAGCACCAATCCGGCCCGGCGGCTGGCCTTGCCGAGCTTGCCCGCCCAGCGGCTGCCCACCGTGACCGGCGAGGTCACCCAGCATCTTCTGGGAGCGGCCCGCAGCGGCGATCAACCCCAGCGTGACGTGGCAATGGTGATGATGCTCTTCGGCACCGGCCTGCGGGTCTCGGAGCTGGTGGGTGTCGCCCTGAGCGACCTCGAAGCAGCGCGTGGCCTTATTCGGGTGCGCGGCGGCAAGGACCGTACCGTGAACCGTGCGCCGAATGCCCTGGGTGTCTACCACTGGTGCGAAATGCTTCACAGCCGGAGCAACGCATTGGCCCGCAGCGGCCCCAGCAGGCCGACTTCAGTTGGGCGATCCCCTGCGTTCCCCGGCGGTCACGGGCTGGGCACACTGCGCGGCCTTGCGCTCGCGCTTGCTGGCGTACATCCGCTCATCTGCCAGCCGGACCAGCGTCGCCGCGTCCCCACCGTCCAGTGGAGAGATGGCCAGCCCCGCGCTTGCCCCCGCGCCGGGGAATCCCTGGGCGTGCAGCGGCTCAGCCACCCGCGCGGCCCGCTCCAGCAGCTCTCTGGCATGCTCAGGTGCGGCGGCGGGCAGCAGGACCGCGAACTCGTCACCTCCCAGGCGGTACACCTGATCACTGTGCCGGAATGCTTGGGCGAGCAGGTGGCCGAAGCCGCGCAGCAAAGCGTCGCCGCGCTCGTGTCCCTGAATATCATTGACTTGCTTGAGGCCGTCGAGGTCGAGCATCATCACCGCCAGCGTCTGCCCCTGACGACTGGCCTGCGCCTGCCCGACCTTCAGGTCCCGCTCGAAGGCCCGCCGGTTGCCCAGCCCCGTCAGGGCATCACTCAGCGCCGCCGCTTGCAGCTCGTGCAGGTACAGCCGCCGGTGCAGCGCCACCGTGACGGTGCGGGCCGCCGCTTCCAGCAGGTTCCGGTCGGCGGCCTGCCAGGGCCGGGGACCCAGTCGCGCGCCGCACAGCAGGTACTGAACACCCTCAAAGGTGCCCAGTGGCACCCAGGCCGCGCCGCTCAGCCCAGCATCCACCAGCGCTGGCCGGGCGTTGCCCAGGTGAGCGTAGTCGTCCACGTAGACAGGCTGGCCGCCGCGCGCCACGTCCCAGATCATGCCCTCGCCCGGACGCGGCGTGTGGTTGAGCTGCGCCATAAGGGCCGCAGGCAGCGCTGGATGGGCGTAGACCCCGGCGAGCTGGCTGCCGTTCCCGCTCAGGAGGCCCAGCGCGGCCCAGTCCAGCCCCAGCGTGCGCGCCACAGTGGCCGTGAGTTCGTGGGCCACCTGCTCGGGCGGCAGATCGGTGTCACTCAACTCCGAAATCCGCAGGAGGGCCTGGGCGTAGCTGGCCTGCTGCGACGCGGCGGCGTGCTCGGCAGCCAGGCGGCTGAGCAGTTCGCGGTTGCGCCGCTCCAGCGGGCGAAAGACGCCCAGACCCAGTGTCAGCAGCAGCGTGACCACCGCCCCCACGCGCAGCCACGAGAGCCGCTGGACACGTGCGATCACCTGGTCGCTGCGGTGCTCGTCCAGCGCCACGGCCCGGTCCAGTGCCACCAGCAGCGGTCCGCGCGCCTGAAGGGTCAGGAACGCCACGTCTGGCTGCTGGGGGCTGAGCTGCTCGGGCGGCGTCTCCAGAATCCGCCGCCCGGCGGCAGTAAAGGCTGCGACGCGCGGGTTGACCTGGGCGGCATAGAAGCGCCGTACGTCCGGTGCGAAGCCGGAGGTGTAGAGGCCCGAGGCAGCGTCGGACAGCCGGGCGTGATTGGCCTCCAAAGTCGCCAGGGACGCCCGCAGGTCGCTCAGGCTGTGGGGGTCGTGGGTGGCGGCGGCGTGCTCGGCGTCCGCCGCGATCCGCACAGCGAGCATGCGCTGGCGTCCGGCGGTGTTGACCAGCGCTGCCGTCGCCGACGTGGCTTCTACCTGCATGGACAGCAAGACGTTGGAGGCAATACTCAGCACGCCCAGCACCAGCAAAGTCAGCCAGTAGGTGCGGCGCAGCGTCAGGTTGCCCCGCGTCGGGGTCGGCAAGTCGGCGTTCACGGTCACCGCTCAAAGATGAGCTCCCGCACCACACAGCACTCTTTCTTGGCCCGACGCCTTCCTATCCCCATGCGCCCTTCACCAACGGCAAGGGCAGGCACAAGGGCATCCCACCAGGTCGCATCCAAACCACATTGCCGCTCGCGCCGGGCATGCACGCCTGATGGGTTGCCCAGGACGTGTGCAGCCCTGCAAGGTTCAGGCGGTGCCGATGCCGAGCACCTCGCGGGCAAACTGGTAGCTGCGGCGAATATTGGCCTCCTCCAGCGCCAGGGTCGTAGCTTCGGTGGCCTGCGGCTCGGAAACGATCTCCAGTGTGATCCGGTCGAGATGCGCCTCGTTCACCAGAATGTCCAGCACCGCCTTCAGATCGATCACCCCTTCACCCAGCGCCACGCCATACGATTTGAAGCCCCAGTTCTCCATCTTCATGTCGTAATCCTTGAAATGGGTGTTGATGATGTACGGCGCGAGCTGCCTCACCGCCGCCACCGGATTTTCGAGATGGATCATGAAGTTGCCCAGATCGACGCAGGCCCCGACTGAGGGAGAATCCACCCGCTCGATGACCTGCTGTAATTCCGGGGTGGTGGCGTCGCAGTGATTTTCGAGCGCGATCCGGATGCCCAGGTCTGCTGCCTGCGGAGCCAGCGAACGCAGCAGGGCGACGGCGCGGCTGGTTTCTGCGGCCACATCGGTGCTCCGCTCGAAGCGCGAGAACCCCATGAAGGTCCGCATCAGGGGCGCTCCCAGCAAGCTGGCAATCTGCAACTGCTGGGCGGTGTGGTCTGCCTCGACAAAAGCGGAACCGTACTCCACGTACAGGTTCCGCTCTGCCGCTGCCGAACGCAGCTCCGCCAGGTAAGCGGGATCGTGGCTCGTCAGGTGCGTCAGATCGATCTGAATGCCGTCGAAGCCGAGCTGGTGGGCGTGTTCGATGTACTCGAACAGATTCGTGGGTCGGCTGGGCTTGACATCGTGAGAACCGAAAGCCATCCGGTAGCTGTAGCTGAACAGTCCCAGTTTCAGCTCTGGATAGGGTGAGTCAGGCTTTTCCATGGTCGTCCTTCTTAAGGTGCGTGTGAACTTCGGCGGGATCAACGGCCCTCTGGCATTGGCTGTCAGGGACGCAGAAACATCGTGATTCATGCCTGGAGGTGAGCGGCTGGATAAGCGCCGGATTTGCTGAACGCTCGGCCACCTCTGACTCCTCGTTACTACAGACCGCTAAACTTGATTGACTACAGCAGACCCGCCCACCTTCACCGTTTCTCCCGCGCCCAGCCAGCGGGCAGTCAGCTTGGCCGGATTCAGGTGCTGAACGGCGATCACCCGCGACTCGCCGGGCAGCAGGTCGAGCATGTTGTCGTCCCAGATGGTCTCCTGGGCCGACTCCAGCCAGATGCCCTTGGCGGGCCGCTGCACACTGACGCTCAGCGAGGTCGGGCTGAGGACTTCCACCTTCAGGCCGGGGTCAGGGAAGGTCAGGTACTTGAATGGCTCGGGCCAGCGGATTTCCTGTGCGACTACAGTTTCGCCCCGGCGCAGGGTGGCGGCGATGAGGGGAGATGCAGCGTCCTGTCGTACTCCGAAGGTGCCCAGCTCCGTGACGGCGTTGGCCGCCAGCGTGACCTCGTGTGACTCAGCGCTGAGTTCCTGACCGCCGAGTGTGAGCGCGCGGAGTTCCAGGGTCAGGGTCTGAGATTCAGTCGTGCCGTTGACCGCCCACACCTGCGCCCCACCTTCCGTAAGCGCCAGCCCAACGCTGATTGGCGTCAGCGCCCGCTTGATGGCGTAGTAGGCGGGCTTGGCCTGGCCCGACGAGTCGATGATGGCCCAGCTCGTGACCGGCCAGCAGTCGTTGAGCTGCCACACCAGTGCGCCCGACACTGCCCGTTTGCCTGCTGATCCCCAGCGCCGCCGCCAGCCCCGGTAGGCGCTGAGCATCGCCTCGGCCTGCACCAGTTGCGACGCGTACACATAGCCCGTCAGATCGGCGGGAACCCTCACGGTGTCGCCGATGTAGACGTTCAGGCGGCGTGGTCCGTCGCCCGCCTTGTTGTGGTGTTCCAGCGTGCGGCTGGCCGGGAAGCGCTCCTCCGGCGCGGTGGCGCTTTCCAGCAGGGCCAGTGAAGGCAGAGACTGCATCCCGAACTCGCTGACGAAGCGGCCCTCGTATTTGGGATAATCCTGATAGGGGGCCATCGCGCTGTGCCACACGTCCCAGGTGTGACGGTCGCCCACCGTCTGACTGGTGGAATCGGGGCCACCGTAAGCGCTGCCGGGCCAGTACTGGGTGGAAGGATTCAGCCGGGCACAGACCTCCGGCAGCAGCTCCTCATAGGTAGACAGGGCGTCGAACTTGCTCTCGTCGCTGCCCGGCCCGTAGGCCCCCACCGAACCCGCGATCTGGTAATCCTCGTTGTTGCCGCACCAGAGGGCGAGGCTGGCGTGGTGGCGCAGGCGCTTGACGGCGACCTCGGCCTCCTCACGGATGCTGGCCTGAAATGCGGCGTGGGCCGGGTACATGCCGCAGGCGAACATGAAGTCCTGCCAGACCAGCAGGCCCAGCTCATCGCAGGCGTCGTAGAAGGCGTCGTCCTCATAGATACCGCCGCCCCACACCCGGATCATGACCATGTGCGCGTCTCTGGCCTGGGTCAGGCGGGTGCGGTAGCGCTGGGGCGTGATGCGCGGCAGAAAGTTGTCGTCGGGAATCCAGTTGGCCCCGCCGCAAAAGATCGGCGTGCCGTTGACCTCGAAGAAAAAGGAGCTGCCTTCCTCGCCCGCGACGGGTTCCTGAACCAGTTTGATGCTCCGCACGCCTACTCGAAGTTCTGAACTGCCGCCGCCGTCCAGCGCGGCCCGGACGGTATAGAGCGGTTGCTCGCCGGAGCCAGCGGACCACCATAGGGCCGGGTTCTCGACGCTGAAGGTGTGTTCGATGGTCCCGGCGGCAGGCAACATCTCGGAGGCCACTGTCACTCCGTCCGGCCCCAGCAGCTCCAGTCTGACATTGCCGCTCATCTGGCCCACCACGTTCACACTCACCGGAAACTCAGCGCGTTTCAGATCATCAGAGAGCGACACGGCGCAGGCCAGTTCGTCCAGCCGGGCCGTGTAGACTTCCAGCCGCACGCCGCGCCACAGCCCCGCCGTCATCAGCACCGGACCCCAGTCCCAGCCGTAGTGGTACTGCGCCTTGCGGACATACAGGCGGCTGGAATCGCCGTTCCAGAGATGGCGTTTGCCGAGTTCGGCCTCGATTTCCTGGCCGCGCCGCAGGGCTGAGGCAAACAGGAGGTGCAGCCCGTTCTTTCCCTCGCGCAATTTGCCCGCAACCGATACACGGCGCGGCACGAACATGTTCTCGCTTGCCAGAATCAGCTCGCCGTTGAGCCACACCTGCGCGAAGGTGTCCAGGCCGTCAAAGCACAGATCGGCGTGCTGGCCGTTCTCCAGCTTGGCAGCGTCGAATTCCAGCCGGTACAGCCAGTCGGTTTCACCCACCCACTGCACGCCTTGCTCGTTCAGGCCGAAATTGGGATCGAGAATCTGCCCCGTCGCCAGCAGATCCTGATGGACGGTACCGGGTATGCTGGCGGCGGCCCAGTCGGAGGAGGAGGCGAAATCGTCCGTCAGGGAGGTATGGGGATTGCGGGCCTTGAACTGCCAGCCGCTATGTAGAGCGAGCGTGTGGGTCATCTGGACACTCCTTCCTGGGTGGGTTCGCCCAGCAGCACTTTCTCGCCGCGCCGGGCACTCTCCACCGCGCCGAAAACCATGCTCAGGCTCTTGATGTTGTCGGCGCAGTCGGTTTCGGGCGGACGCTTCTCGCTCAGGGCGGCGAACATCTCGTCCAGGCAACCGAAGTGGCCTTCAGGGCCGGGGTTATTGAATGACGCTCCCGCCTCGACTCGCCGGAAGTCGCGCAGGAAGCCTTCCTGTTGCGGGTCAGTCACCACCTCGGCGTGAGGAGCGTGGGTGCCGTCCCAGATGGCCGTGCCCGCGCTGCCCATGACGCGCCACTCGGCTTCCCAGGAAGTCGGCGCACCCTCGGCGCACCATGATCCGTTGTAAGTGAAAATCTGTCCGCCTGCAAATTCAAAGATGCAGGCCGCCGCCGCTGCGCCCGTATACCACGATCCCGGCGGGTTGAATTCCTGGCAATACACCGACACCGGATCGGCCCCCAGGATGAAGCGGGCCTGATCGAAGGTGTGGATCGCCATGTCGAGCAGCAGTGGGCTGGCCATCGCGTCGCGGAAGCCGCCGAAATGTGCGCCGATAAAGAAGTTGGCGGTGGTGAAACCGGGCGTACCTATATGGCCGCGCACCAGATCGCGGAAGGCGTGAATCTGCGGCAGGTAACGGCGATTCTGCATCACAGCGTAGGTGTGTCCGGTCTGCCCGGCGACGGCCACCATCCGGCGGGCCGGGTCCATCCCGGCGGCCAGCGGCTTCTCACCCAACACGTTGCAACCGGCCTGGAGAGCGGCCAGTGTGACCGCCTCGTGCGCTTCCGGAATGGTCACGTCGAAGACCAGATTGGCTCCAGTGGCCTGAATCGCCTCCGCCACATCCTTGAAGATCGGGACGCCGCCCAGATGATGTTTTTCGGCCAGCGTCAGCGCCGTGGCTTCATTCAGATCCACCAGCGCCACGATCTCGGCGTCGTCCCGTTGAAGGGCGTAGTCCACCCAGGTGTTGGCCATGCTGCCGCAGCCCACCAGCGCGATGCGGAATTCAGAACCGTTTGCCGAGGTCATGCTGAGCCTGCTCTTTCAGGTTCATCGATCACTGGATTGGAGATAAATGCGCCGCCCCGGCACTCCTTGAGATACTTCAGCGCGTGAACCTGCCCAGTCATTTCCAGCTCGCCCCTGTATACCGGATCGTGAAAGCCCTCGATGTTGATGTCGCCCGCGTACCCACTCTGGCGCAGGATGCTGATCACGTCGGTCCAGTTGGTGTCGCCGAAACCGGGCGTGCGGTGCCAGACGTAGGGTTTGGGGCCGTGGATGCCCGATTCGCGGATCACGTCCCAGGCGATGGTGGCGTCCTTGCCGTGAACGTGAAAGACCTTGCTGGCCCACTTGCGGAGCTGCGGCAGCGGATCAATCAGGCCGACCATCTGATGACACGGCTCCCATTCCAGGCCGATGTTATCGGCGGGCAGCGCGTTCCACATGGCTTCCCAGGCGTCGGGCGAGTGGGCAATGTTCCACTCCCCGGCCTGCCAGTTGCCGTCCATGGCGCAGTTCTCGAAGCATAGCCGCACACCCTTGTCAGCGGCGCGGCGCGAGAGTTCTCCAAAAACTTCGGCGTAGCGCGGCAGGGAAGCGTCCAGCGGCACGCCCGGCAGCCGCCCGGTGAAGCCGCTGACCAGATCGGTGCCGAACAGGTGGGCGTGGTCGATCAGCCGCTCCCAGCTCGCCAGTGTGTCGGCGTTGTCGCCCTCGCCGGTCAGCGGGTTGCCGAAAATCTCCAGGCAGGAAATCTTGGTGCCACTGGCCTCTGTGAGGTCGCGCACCCGCCGCGCCGTCTCGGCCAGATCGGTGGACCCGGTACTCTGCCAGAACGTCAGGCTGAAACACTCGAAGCCGTGCGGCAAAATCTGTGGCAGCACCTGCACGGCGTGCCTTCCCTCGACCAACGTTCCAATTCGGATGTCTTGCATTGCTTTTCTCCATGCGGCTGCCCCGCCGCTGCGCTTCTGAATCCTGTATCTGGGTTCACGGCCACTCTAAATTTTTTTACTAAAAAACAAACTAATCCTTTCTGGGCAGCGAGTCAAGCGAAACAAGCCGCTTCGAGGCTGGACCCATTTTCCGGGTCAGAAGACAGACCGCAGAAAAGTGCGGTGACAGAGCCTGCCCCTATACTCCGGTGGTGTCTAAACGCCCTCCCTCCCGCTCCGGCGTCACCATTCAGGATGTGGCGCGGGCGTCGGGCGTCTCCATCGCCACGGTGTCGCGGGCGCTCAAGCAGCAGAGTGGTCTGAGCGAAGTGACCCGTGAGCAGGTGGTGCGGGCGGCGCACGACCTCGGCTACGACACCGCCAAGTTGCGGGCCAGCAAGCTGCGCCGGATCAGCTTCTTGCTGCACCGCCAGCACACCGGCCTGAGCGCCAATCCGTTTTATTCTCAGGTGCTGCACGGCGTCGAGGACGAATGCCGGGCGCGGGGCCTGACCTTGCATTTCAGTTCGCTCAACGCGGGCGACAACGTGGCCGAGATGGTTGGCTGGCACGGCACCGACGGACTGCTGTGCGTGGGCTTTTTCGAGGCGGCGGTGATGGAGCAACTGCGTGCCCTGGGGCTGCCGCTGGTGCTCATCGATCACTTCGCGCCGGGGTTGCCGTGCGTCAACAGCGATAACTTTGGCGGAGCGCACTGGGCCACCACCCACCTGCTGAATACTGGACGGCGGCGGGTGGCGTTCATCGGCGGCCCCGATCACCACAGCATTCGCGGTAGGTGGCTGGGCTACCGCCAGGCGCTCTACGACGCGGGCGTTCCGGCAGACCCGGCCCTGGACGTGCGCCGCGATCCGCTCGATGAGGAGGAGGGCGCAGCCGGGGCGATGCGTTCCCTGCTGGCGCTGCCAGAGCCGCCCGACGCGGTATTCGCCTTCAATGACGTGACGGCCATCCTCGCCATGCAGGTCTGCCAGGAAGCCGGGCTGAGGGTGCCGGACGACGTGGCCTTCGTGGGCTTCGACGACCTCGACGCGGCGGCCCTGACCCATCCGCCGCTCTCGACGCTGCGCGTGGACAAGGAAGCGTTGGGCGCACGCGGCGTGCAGTTGCTGCTGGAGCGGGGCGGGCCGGATCAGATCGAGATTCCGGTTGAACTGCTGGTGCGGGCCAGCAGCGCTGAAGCGGGTTAGCGCAGTCGTTCTCTCAAATCGTTCAGCCCACCGCCTGCTCAGTCAGCGAAAAGGCGGCTCGCAGCGCTTGAACTGCTTTACCCCTGGGCACAAATTCGCGGGCCAGGTAGCCTGAAAAGCCGGTGGCTGCAACGGCCTGCAGCACTGGCGGATACTGAATCTCCTGGGTTGTCGCCGAGGTCGTGGCGGCCCGGACAACCGGCGGTGTGGGAGTGGCTGATGGCGGCAAGGTACGCCCGAATGCTGTGGATCGGGTCGCCGTCCATGATCTGGGTGGGGTAGAGGTCGTAGAGCAGTTTGACGGCAGGAGAATCCACCGCCCCGGCCACCTCCAGGCCCCACCCGAGGTGGTCGCACTGGTCATCCGGGTGATCGACGCGGCTGTTGAGCAGTTCCAGCACCAGACTGACGCCCGCGTTCTCGGCAGTGGGAGATGCTCTGCAACGCTTCGGTGGTGATGGCCACGCCCTCGCCATTCGGCTGGCCCGCCCGGTTGCCATTGAAGCAGATCAGGTTGGGCACGCCGTTGGCAGCGGCCAGGTGGATGTTGTCCTCCAGTTCGTGCACGCTCCAGGCGTGGTGGGCGCGGCGGTTCAGCCCTGCCTCGATGGAGGCATGACCGCTCATGGCCGACACCCGCAGGCCAAAATGTCGCGCCCGAAAACAGGGCGTCGGGGTCTGCGCCTTGCCCCGTAAAACTCCACCAGGTGAGCGACTGTTTCAGCTTCATTTCCGCTCTTTTCTGGCCCTGAACGGGGTTCAGTTCAGGTGCTCTCGACCCGGCGGCGGCGGGGCGCAGGAGTTGTGCGAGCCGTCAGCGTGGGTCCGGGGGCTGCGCCCACCGAACTTTCCCGCACGATCAAGCGGGTCGGCACCATCTGCGCCGCCGCGCCCTCCTGAACGCTCATCAGCAGTTCCAGGCCGCGTGCACCCAGCGCTTCTCGATCGACCCGCACAGTGGTCAGTGGGGGGCGAAAATGGGCGGCGGTCTGCACATCGTCAAATCCTGCAAAAGACACATCCCTGGGCACGTTCAGCCCGGCTTCCTGACAGGCCGCCATCGCCAGGGCCGCCGTCGCGTCGTTGAAGGCGAACACCGCGTTGGGCGGCTGCGGAAGTGCCAGGAGCGCCTGCATGGCCGCGCCCGTGCCGCTTTCAAGTTCCGGCGGCTGGCGGGTTACGTCCAGCTCAGGCTCATAAGTAACGCCCGCATCGGCCAGGGCCGCTTGATATCCGCGCCGCCGCTCGGCAATGCTGTAATGTTCGCGCTGACCACTCAGAAACGCCACCCGGGTGCGGCCCAACTTCAGCAGATGCGCGGTGGCCGCGTAAGCCCCGCCGAAGTTGTCACTGTTGACGCTGGGCAGCCCCGGCGCGAAGTGATCGACCAGCACCAGCGGCTTGCCGGTGGCCCGCAGATCGCTGAGCAACTCGTCCTCGAAATAGCCCACGCACAGCAGCCCGTCGATCTGCTGCTCGACGACCAGGGCGCTCAGATCGTCCCCAGGCCCGGCGGTGGTGTAGGTCATCGCCAGCTTGTGGGTGCGGCAGGCGATCTCGGCCCCGTGCAGCACGGCAGAGTAAAACAGGTTATTCGACAGCGCGTTGTCTCCACGGTGAATCAGCACGCCCAGCCGGGTGATCGGGGCCGGATGCAAATTGCCCAGGTCGTAACCCAGTTCCTCAGCGGCCCGCAGCACCCGTTCCCGCGTTTCCGGCGAGACGCCGCCAACACTCCGCAGAGCGCGGGAGACACTGCCTACCGAGACGCCTTCTCGCGCCGCGATGTCTGCCAGGCTGACCCTGGGCCGGGCAGCGAGGCGCAGGCTGGCGCGGTCATAGCCGAGTTCGTCTGCCGCTCGCTGTACCCGGTCGCGCAGAGCTGCCGACAGCCCGCCCACCCCATTGAGTGCCCGCGAGACGGTGCCTGCCGAAACGCCCGCCCGCCCCGCCACATCGCGGATCGTGACGGACGCAGAGGGCTTTACCGGATGCACCACCACGCTACTATAGCCAAATCCAAATCCCGTTTTTTGTCTGCTGGCTCAGGTCGGTGCCTAGAGCCGCCTGATGAATTTGATGGAGCTGAGCGCTTGACATCCAGAGAAAATCGGCTTAAGCTCTTTTTACTAAAAAACACACCGCACCAAGAGGAAGGTTGAGGGTCAATCCGTGATCCGCTGCGTTCCAAAAAGGGAGAAGGCTGAGAAAAAACGGGAACGTGCTGATGTCCACCACGACCCAAGCTTCAGAACTCTGCACCGCTTCACCCTGTGTTTCACTGCCTGCTATCTGCCGCAATTTCCGGCAAATCAATTGTTCCAAGGGAGTCTTTATGAAAGCAATGTCCCGTATCCTGCTTGCGACCCTGACCGGCAGCATGCTCCTCGGCGGCCTGGCCTCGGCCCAGGCTCCCACCAAGCTGACCATCTGGCTGACTGGCGATCCCAACGAAACCAAGGTCATTCAGACTGCCACCGACCTCTACACCAAGGCCCACCCCAACGTGACGTTCGCCCTCCAGGCACTGCCCTGGAGCGACGCGCACGCCAAGATCCTGTCGGCAGCAGCGGCGCAGCAGGGGCCGGACATCATCACCGGCGGGCTGTCGTGGGGCATCGAACTCGGCAATCTCGGCGGCATGGTCAACATCACCAAGGAGTACCCGGCGCTCGACAAAGAAGTCAAGAGCAAGAACCTGCCCGGCATCCTGCAATCGGTGGTCACCACTGACGGCCAGCTCTACGCCATGCCGTACAACCTGACGGTGCAGCTCCAGTTCCTGCGCCCCGACCTGCTCAAGGCGGCGGGCGTGGACGGCGCACCCAAGACCTGGGCACAACTCGAAAGCTCCATCGCCAAGATTCAGAAGGCGGGCCACAAAGGCTACATGGTGCAGTGGGGCAACCTCGACTGGCTGGGCCTCTTCCCCTACCTGTACCAGGCGGGCGGCAGCTACTACGACAAGGGCTGCACCAAGGCCACCGTCAACAGCCCGGCGGGCGTCAAGGCGCTGACCTACTTCGCGGGTCTCTACAAGAAATTCAAGGTGCCCACTGACGCCTCGCCTGACCTCGGCGGCGGCCTGGACAACGGCAACTACCCGCTGGGCACGTCCTACAGCACCTTCAATCTCGACACCACCTATCCCAAGATGAAAGGCAAGTGGACCGTTTCCGCGCTGCCCGCTGGCCCCACCGGCAAGTACACCGGCTTCCTGGGCGGCACCGTCATCGGCATCATGGCGTACTCCAAGAACAAGGACGTCGCCGCCGATTTCCTCAAGTCGCTCAACGACGCCAAGGTCTCCAAGGCGCTGATTGAAAACGCCTTCAAGGCTGGACTGTACTTCATCCCGCCGCGCAGCGATTTCGCGGCAAACCTCTCGCTGCCCGCCGATCAGAAGGCGGCCCTGCTCAAACAGCTCAAAGACAGCGCTGGTCCGCCCAACTGCCCCGGCTTTGAGGCCAGCAACCCCGATCTGGCCAAGGCTGTGCAGTCGGTCATCCTGAACAATGCCGATCCCAAAGCGGCGCTGGATATGGCCGCCGCCACGATGAACGCCAACCTCAAGAAATAAGCGCAGGCCGACACTGGCGAGCCAGCGGGAAGTGCCTGAGCAAGACCGGCACTTCCCGCTTTTTTGGCTCAAGTTCAAGTCTGTAGCCAACA
This sequence comes from Deinococcus rubellus, assembly GCF_025244745.1. Classification (NCBI taxonomy): domain Bacteria; kingdom Thermotogati; phylum Deinococcota; class Deinococci; order Deinococcales; family Deinococcaceae; genus Deinococcus; species Deinococcus rubellus. Next base: position 15,166 of record NZ_CP104213.1, on the reverse strand, counting down.
AAGTGTAGTGATCACAGCGCAGAGAGGACAAAAGGCGGTGCTATGAGAAACGATAAAATGGGGTTGGTGGCCAGTGCGGGGGCGGGGGGCGTCAATGTGACCCTGGGTTCGGGTCGGCCTTCCCGCCGCATCCGGCGCAATTTTACGATTCCCCTGATCATGCTGCTGCCTTTCATGGTGTTGTTCGCGGCCTTCGTGCTGTATCCGGTCATCAATTCGCTGTACCTCAGCTTCACCAACTACAACGCCATCAGTGCGCCGAAACTGATCGGCATCGCCAACTACACCGATCTTCTGCAAGACCCGCGCTTTTACAAGGCGCTGGGCAACACCGCCCTGTTCGTGGTGTCGGTGGTGATCCTCAACACGGTGCTGGGCCTGACCCTGGCCGTCGTCTTCGGCGGCGAGAGTCTGTGGGATCAGTTCATGCGGGCGGTGTTCTTCTTGCCCTCGGTGGCGGGCGGCATCGCCATCCTGGCCGTCTGGAAGTGGATTCTCAATTCGGAAGGCTACGGCATTCTCAACGCGGCGCGGGGGGTATTCGGGCTGGCTCCGATCACCTGGCTGGGCACACCCTCGCTGGCGATCGCCATGCTGGTGATGGTGGCGGTCTGGGGCGGCATGGGCGGCACCATGATTTTGTTCGTGGCGGGCCTGCGGGCCATTCCCAGCGAACTCTACGAGGCGGCGGCCATCGACGGCGCGACGCCCTCACAGCGTTTCTGGAAAATCACCCTGCCGCTGCTGCGCCCCACCATGCTCTACATCATCATCACCGGCACCATCGGCGCGTTCCAGGTGTTCAACGAGCCGTATCTGCTGTTCGGCGGTGTGAGCAGCGTGGGCGGCCTGCTCGATTCGGCGCTGACGCTGGTGACGTATCTCTACGACCGGGGCTTCGGGCGCTTCCAGCTCGGCTACGCCTCAGCAGTGGCCTGGGTGCTGTTCATCATCGTGTTCGCCCTGACGCTGATCAACCTGCGCGTCGGCGAGCCGGAAGACCGGACCAGCAAATGAACACCAGCTTCCTGCGCTCCACTCACCCGCACTGCACAACCCCAGGAGACCAACATGGTCGGTGAAACGAGATCCCCCGGACTGCACTCCCTGACCCGCCTGCCTTTTTACCTGCTGGCCCTGACGGTGCTGTTTCCGTATTACTGGATGGTGACCAGCGCCTTCAAGCCGCTCGGCGAGATCACCAAAGCGCCGCCCACTTTGATCGTGCAAAACCCCACCCTGACCAATTTTTACAACGCAAAGTACAACCCTGGCGTTTCCGATCAAATTCAGGGCCTGTTTCAGCGCTTCACCGGCACCGGCTTCGCGGGATTCTTTGTCAACAGCTTCGCCATCACGGTATTTGTCACGGTCGCGTCGCTGATTATCGCGTCGGCGGCGGGCTATGTGCTGGCCAAGCACAAATTTCCCGGCAGCCGCATCGTGTTCCTGCTGATCATCGGCTCGATGATGATTCCCTGGCAGGTCACCATCATTCCCAATTTCCTGACCATGCGCGATTTCGGCTGGATCAACACCTACTGGGCGCTGCTGATTCCGGGGCTGGCCAAGGCCTTTGCGGTGTTCTTCCTGATTCAGTCAATTCGGGGCGTGCCGGATGAGCTGATCGACGCCGCCCGGATTGACGGCGCAGGCGAGATCCGTATCTGGTGGCAGATCGTGCTGCCGCTGGTGCGCCCAGCGCTGGCCGCGATGGCGATTTTCGTCTCACTGGGCGAGTGGAACAACTTCCTGTGGCCGCTGCTGGTGGTCAACGACGACGCCCACGCCACCCTGCCGCTGGCCCTGGGGCGGCTGGCCGGATCGCTCACCTCCGATCCACGCGCCGCCGGGCCGATCATGGCCGCGACCCTGCTGGCCTCGATTCCCACCCTCATCTTCTTCCTGGTGTTTCAGCGCCAGTTTGTCAGCGGCATCACCGTCGGCAGCCTCAAGGGGTAAACGTGATGACCAACCATCCTGCCAAGTTCGGTGTGAACTACTGGCCCGTCTACGCTGGCCCGAAGATGTGGCGCGACTTTCGCCCCCACGAGATTGAGCTTGACCTGGCCGCACTGAGGGGTGTGGGCGTGGACTACCTGCGGGCCTTCCTGTTCTGGCCCGACTTCATGCCCACGCCGGACCGGGTTGAGCCGGAGATGCTCGGCAAGCTGGAGCAGTTTCTGGATCTCTGCCTGGCTGCTGATCTGCAAGTTCACCTGAGCTTTCTGGTGGGCCATATGAGCGGCGAGAACTGGAGTCCGGCCTGGCTGCCCGATTCCACCCAGCTCTACAGCGATGCCCGTTTGCTGGACATTCAGGCCCTGTATCTGCGGGAAGTAACGGCGCGGGTCGGCCAGCATCCGGCGCTCTCGGCTTACATCCTCTCCAACGAGATGCCGATTTACGCGGGCGTGGGCACCAAAGCCACGGTGGGCGGCTGGGCCGAGCGGCTGTGCGGCGTGCTGGCCGAAGTGGAGCCGCGTCTACCAGTCAGTCTGGGCGACGGCGCGTGGTACTGCCTCGGCGACGAAACGGGCTTTGCTCCCGAACACGCCCAGGACATCCTGGGGCCGCACCTCTACATTGCTGAAACCGACGCTGGACGGCAACTGGCGGCCTACGGGCTGGCAGTGGGCACGGCCACGGCGCTGGCCCATGGGCGCGAGGTCTGGTTGGAAGAGTTCGGAGCCTCACAGAACACCTTCGGAGAATCCCAGATCGCCGAGTTCGCAGGCAAGGTGGCCACCGAAGCCCGTTTGCAGGGAGCCAGCCATATCTGCTGGTGGTGCGGCTTCGACTTCGAGCTGACTGGGGACTTGCCCTACTTCCACCACGGCTTCGAGCTGCGCTTCGGCCTGCTCAACAGCGACCGCACGCCCAAGCTGGCGGCGGCGGCGCTGCGCGAGGCCATTACCGCTCCGCTGCCCGAGTTGCCGGAAGTCGGCCTGCTCATCACGTCCTTTCTGCCGGAGCGTTACCCCTTTTCCTGGGATGACCGTGATTTCGTCAAGCGGGCGCTCCGCAACAGTTACGCGGCGCTCAGGAACCTCGGCTACCTGCCGCGCATCGTGCCGGAGCGGGAATTTCTGACGGGAACGGCCAGGGTGCCGGACATTCTGCTGGTGCCCTCCACCCAGAAATTGCTGGCCCCCACCTGGGCAGCGCTCGCCAAACACGCCGGGCGCGTCGTTTACAGCTACTTTCACGGCCCACTGGATATTCACACCGGGGCCTGGGTCCATGACCCCCAAGCCTTCTTCGGGGGGCTGCCGCACAACCGCTACGGCCTCTCCGAGACGGCCCCGACGCAACTGCTGGTCGACGGACATTCCTGGCCGCTGCCTGCCCACGCCAACGCGCTGGCCACCACCCCGCTGCTGCTGGACGCCCAGAATCTGGGAGACGCCGAGCTGATCGGCACCGACGAGCTGGGCCGCCCACTGTGGGTCAGAACCGGCAACCGCGATCTGCTGCTGTATCCAATCGAAGCGCTGGCGCAGAGTTCAGAAGTGGTGGAGCCGATCTACCGGGCGCTGCTGGCCGACATCAATCCTGCCGTTACCGTCACCCAAACCCGGCAAGCGGTGGCGGGAGACGACTGATGAAGCCCAAGCTGCTGGCGCTGGGCCTCTCACTCTCCCTGTTCGCCGCTGCCCAGACCAATACCGCACCCACCCAGCTCAGTCTCTCAGCACCTGAGAATGCTTCATCTGCGTTCAATCCTACTGAGTTCAGTCTCAGCACGGACGGCAGCTTCGCCAACCCCTACGACCCGGCGCAGGCTGAACTGAACGTCAGCTTCACCTCACCTGCCGGAAAAACTGTGACCGTCCCGGCCTTCTGGTATCAGGACTTTGACCGGGCCACCCTGCAACCCAAAGGGACGGCGGGCTGGCGGGTGCGCTTCACGCCGACCTTGGCGGGCACCTGGACCGCCAGCGCCACTTTTGCCAAATCCAGCCTCAAGAGTGCGCCGCTAAGCTTTAACGTGGTCGCCTCCAACGCGCCGGGCTTCGTGCGAATCGACAAGCAGAATCCGCGCTACTTCGCACTCGACAACGGCACCAACTCCTTTTACTTCCCCATCGGCCTCAACATCGGCTGGGCCAACCAGCAGCCGGGCGAGAACGGTTCGGTGCTGGCCACCTACGGGCGCTGGCTGACCCAGCTCTCCAAGAATGGGGGCACCATCGCCCGCGTCTGGATGGCCCCCTGGTCGTTCGCGGTGGAGTGGAACGATACCGACCTGGGCGATTACAGCAAGCGGCAGTTGCAGGCCTGGCTGCTTGATCAGGTCTTTGAGATGGCCCGCGAGAAGGGCGTCAATATTGAGCTGACGCTGATCAACCACGGCCAGTTCAGCAGTTCGACCAACGACGAGTGGAAGGACAACCCCTTCAACGTGGCCAACGGCGGTTTTCTGAAATCGCCGGACGAGTTTGCCACCAACCCGAAGGCGCGTGACCTGTTCAAGCGCAAGCTGCGCTACATCGCCGCCCGCTACGCCGCTCAGCCCAACCTGTTTGCCTGGGAGTGGTGGAACGAGGTCAACTGGACGCCCATCGGCGGCAGCGACCTGAAAGACTGGATTGTGGACATGACCGGGGCGCTCAAAACCTGGGACCCGTACAACCATTTGATCAGCAGCAGCTACTCCACGGGCGGCACCTCGGATTTGTGGGCGATGCCCGAAGTTGATTTCTCGCAGCAGCACGACTACGGTGCCCGCGATCCGCTGGTATGGGGGAAGAGCGCCGTCTCGTCCTTCACCGACACCGCGCCCAATAAGCCGGTACTGCTGGCCGAAGTCGGCTACTCGGCAGGCGGTACCGAAGCCCCATTGATCCGTGACAAGATTCACTTTCACAACTCCATCTGGGCCGCGCCCTTCGTCGGCTACGCCAGCACAGGAATGTACTGGTGGTGGGACACCTTCGTTGATCCCGAGAACCAGTGGCCGCAGTACAAGGGGCTGTCCGATTTCCTGAAGGGCGAGAATCTGGCGACCATGACGGGCCAGAACGCCAGTGTCAACACCCTGAACGCCGCAGCCCTGACCCTGCAAAGCAAAACCCGCGCCCTGATCTGGCTGCGCTCCAGTGCCTACGACGCGGGCGAGGCCAATACCGCCTACACCAGGGCGCTGATCGCGCGGAAGGGCGGGCCGGACTGGCAGTACGTCATGCCGATTCGTTATGGATCCACCGTCAAGGTCAGTGGTCTGGGCGACGGAGCTTATACCGCCTACTGGTACGCGCCGCAGAAAAATGTCTGGCTGAGCGCGGTGGCAGTGACCGTCAAGGGCGGCAGCGTGACCCTCAGCGCCCCAACGTTCGACAAGGATCTGGCCGTGAAACTGGTGCCTGCCGGGGAACCGCGCACGCCTTAAGCACACCTGAGACATTCGGGGCAGGAGAACGACCGTTCCTGCCCTCTTCTGTCTCCAGAATTCAACTTCCCTTCCATCTGGAGACCCCATGTCCACCCACGATGTTTTAACCTACGGCGCAGTCGGCGACGGTCAGATCAACGACGCCGCTGCCATTCAAACCGCGATTGACGCCTGTCATGCGGCGGGCGGCGGCACGGTGCTGCTCCCCTCCGGCCATACTTACCTCAGCGGCTCGCTGCAACTGCGCGGCCAGACCGAATTCCGGGTGGAGCGCGGCGCGACGCTGCTCGCCAGCCCCAACTACGCCGATTACCGGCCCGAACATTTCAGTGACGTGATCAGCGGCAGCCTGATCGACACCGATTCCGAACTGTCGCGCCGCGCCTGGCTGACGGCCTTCGAAGCCCATGACCTGAGCATCACGGGCGGCGGCGTCATCGACGGCCACGGACGCGCCTTCGTCCAGGCCGATCTGGGCGGCATCTACGAGATGCGAGGCCCAGAAGGGGAGGAGCAGTATCAGGCGCGGCCCTACACCCTGAACCTGATCGGCTGCCAGCGGCTGGACGTGGGCGGCCTGACCCTGCGTGACGGGGCCTACTGGACGCTGCGCCTGACGGGGTGCCAGGACGTGACCATCACCAATCTGCGGCTGCACAACGACCTCAAGCTGCCCAACAACGACGGCATCGATCTGGACCGCTGCCAACGGGTCCGCATCAGCGACTGCGACATTACGGCGGGTGACGACGCCATCTGCCTCAAGACCTGCCGCAGCACCGCCGCCTACGGAAATTGCGAGGACATCGTGGTCACCAACTGCACCCTGCAAAGCGTCAGCAGCGCCTTCAAGATCGGCAGCGAGTGTTGGAGTCCAGTTCGTAATATCATTTTCAGTAACAGCGTGATCCGCGATTCGCACCGGGGGCTGAGCGTGCAGTGCGTTGATCCGGGCGGCGTCGAGAACCTCTTGTTCTCCAACATCACCATCGAGACGCGGATGTACGACGAGCGCTGGTGGGGGCGCGGCGAGCCGATCTACGTGGACGGCACGGCGCGGGACCGGGCGGTAGGTGTGGGCCAGATTCGCCACCTGCACTTCCGGGACATTCTGGCGCGCGGCGAGAACGGCGTCATTCTTCACGCTGAGGACGTGGGCGACGTGCAGGACGTGGTGCTGGACAACGTGCGGGTGGAGGTGGATACCTGGAAAGGTGAGCATCCCATCGGCCAGCAGGATTTCCGGCCTCCCCACAGTCTGGTGGACGCGCCCACCCACGGCGTCACGGTGAACGGGGCTTCGGAGGTGACACTGCGGCACGTTCAGGTGAAGTGGGGGCCGCACGCTCACGCGGCGTTCGGGCAGGCCCTGTTCACGCAGCGGGCCGCTGGGCTGACCCTCGACGATTTCACTGGAGAGAACGCCCATGCCTGAGCTGGACACCATTTATCTCGTCCATCACAGCCACACCGACGTGGGCTTCACCGCCGATCAGCCGATCCTCTGGGAATTGCAGGCCCGCTTCATCGACGACGCCCTGAACACCATCGAGCGGATGCAGGACGGCCCTGCTGAAACCCATTTCCGCTGGACGTGTGAAACCACCGCCCCCGTCCTGAAGTGGCTGGAAACGGCCTCCAAGCGGGACATTGAACGCTTCGTCGCCGCCGATAGAAGCGGCCATCTGGAAGTCGCGGCGATGTTCGCCAACGTGACACCGCTCTATGACCGCGCCCAGTACGCCGAGTCGCTGCGGGCGGTGGCGCGGCTGCGCGACATGGGGCTGGACATCCGCCACGCCATGCAGTGCGACGTGAACGGGCAGAACTGGCCGCTGGCCGACGTGCTGCTGGACGCCGGAATCGAGGGCTTCTCGATGGCGATCAACACCCACTTCGGCGGAGCGCCGCCCCGCCCGGGCGTCTTCCGGTGGCAGGCTCCCAGCGGGCGCATCCTGCCCGCCTTCAACGGCTGGGCCTATCCCCGCGCCCGCGAATTCGGTATCGGCGAGGCGGACGATACGGCGTTTGCGGCCTGGGTTCCGCGCCTTCAGGCCCAGCTTGAGCGCGTCAAGTACCCGCTGCCTTTCGTGATGATTCAGGGCGATCACCTCTACGGCGACAACGCCAGCGTCTACCCAGCGTATGCGACGTTTGCCCGCCAGTGGAACGCCTCTGGGCGCGGGCCGAAAATCGTGATGGCGACGCCGAGGATGTTCTGGGCGGCGGTCAGGAAACATGCCGACCAACTTGAGGTCTGGCGCGGCGACTGGACCGACTACTGGAACTTTGGCTGCATCAGCACCGCCCGCGAGACGGCAATAGACCGGGCCAGCCGGGTGCGCCTGACCGATGCTGATGCCATCTACGCTGCCTTGCAGGGCCTTCCCACAGCGCCTCAGCCTGGACTGCGAACGCAATGGGCCGAGCATTCTTTCCGTCTCTACCGCGACGAGGCGTGGCGCAACCTGAACCTGTGGGGCGAGCACACCTGGGGGGCCGATAGCGCGGTGGGCACACCGGGCACCGACGATTCGCTGGCCCAGAAAAACCACAAGCTGAACCTCGCCTACACCGCCCGCAGCCTGAGTCTGCTGCTGGGGCGTGATGCGCTGGCCGATTTCACGCAGTATGTGGCGCACGGCCCAGATCATGGCGCAGATGAGTTGCTGGTCTTCAACCCGCTGCCCTGGCCGCGCACCGTCAGCGGACAGGTTCCGGCCAACACCCTGACCCCGCGTGGCGACCCCACCGACACCACTGCCAGCCGACATTTTCAGGGTCACTACACGCCGCCCACGTCCATCTGGACGGGGCGCAACGCGGTGCATCACGGCGGCAATCTGGGCTGGGTGCTGCCGCCTACCGAGGTTCCCGCCTTCGGCTACATAACCGTTCCCAAGACAAGCGTGCTGAATGTGAACACAGCGGCGGCCAGCCAGGAAGCGGAGGTGGAGACGGAGCGCTACCGCCTCAGATTTGATACCGAGCGCGGCGGCGTGACTTCCCTCTACGACAAACAACTCGGGTGTGAGTGGGTGGACGCTGACGCCGGATACCCGCTGAACGGTTTCGTCCATGAGGAGGTGGCCGACCGCACCCACAACTGGCCGCGTAATCTGCTCAATAAGATGGACTGGACGCCCATTGCCGAGGACGTGAGCGGCTGGCAGTCCGGCTGGAAGGCTAATCGGACTGCGCCGACCCGCGTCACCTCTCACCTGGTCTACCGCACACTGCTGGGCGTGGCCGTGGAGCAACTGCTGGAGCATCCCCAAGTGGGCCAGCTCGCCCAGCGCGTCTTTCTGCCCATGCACGCCGACTGGATCGAGTGCGAGGCCGAGTGGGAGATGAATCAGGATTCGCATCCGCAGGCCACCTATCTGTTGTTTCCCTTCAGCCTGTCCGGCGCAGACATTCGGCTGAATATTGCCGGGCAGCCTATCGTGCCGGGGCGGGACCAGTTGCCCGGCGTCTGCCGCGACTATTTCACGGTGCAGGGCTGGGCCGATTTCAACAACGGCGAATGCGGCGTGACCATCGCCCTGCCGGAAAACCCGATGGTGCAGCTCGGTGATTTCCATTTCGGACAAGCGCAATCAGAATTTGTGCTGGAGCGGCCCATGTTTCTCGGCTGGATCACCAACAATTACTGGGAAACCAATTTCCAGCCGGTGCAGCCGGGGCTGGTCACGGCCCGGTACCGCATTCAGCCCTATGCTGGGCCGTTCGACGAGGCCCGTGCCCACCGCTTTGGCCTCGACACCGAACATGCCGCGCCGCTGACCCAGCATTTCGGGGAGCCGGGCGTGACGCCGCCCCACCTGCCCGTGAGCGGAACGCTGCTGCGCCTTCCGGACGTGCCAGTGCTGACCATGCAGCTCAAGTCTGGAGTAGGCGGCGTGCTGCTCTCACTGCTGAATGCCAGCGACGAGGGACAGACCGTGCATGTCGGTTCGGCGTTGTTGAAGATTGGGCGGGCGTGGCGTTGCGATCTGTTTGGCAGTAAAGAGGAAGAACTGCCCATGTCAGATGGAGCTGTTGCGCTGAAACTCTCGCCCCGCCGCGCCGTCACTCTGCACCTCGAACTCGCCCTTTCAATCCAGGAGAACCGATCTTGAACCTCCCTGCCAATCCCATCGTTCCCGGCTTCTACGCCGATCCCGAGGCCCGTTTCTACGAGGGCAAATACTGGATCTACGCCACCCGTTCGGCCACCGACTACACCCAGCAGCTCAACATCGACGCCTTCAGCTCTGCCGACCTGGTTCACTGGGACAAGCACGAGGGCGTCATCCAGATGGCCGACTTTCCCTGGATCTGGCGGGCAGTCTGGGCACCGACCATCATTGAAAAAGGCGGGCGCTACTTTCTGGTGTTCGCCAGTAACGACATCCTGAACGACGAGCAGGTCGGTGGGCTGGAAATCGCCGTCTCGGACTCGCCTGCCGGGCCGTTTCGCGGCCTCCTGGGCCAACCGATGATCGACCGTTTCATCGGCGGAGCGCAACCGATAGATGCCCATCTCTTCAAAGACGACGACGGCACGGTGTATCTGTATTACGGTGGCTGGAAGCACTGCAATGTTGCGGTGATGAACGATGAGATGACCGGGATCGTGCCCGGCAGTCTGCGTGGTGTCACGCCGCACGGCTACTGTGAAGCGCCCTGCATGATCAAAAAAGACGGCCAGTATTTCCTGATGTGGTCACAGGGCGACTGGGTGGACGGCACCTACAGCGTGGCCTACGGCGTGAGTGGCAGCCCTTACGGCCCATTCGAGGCACGCGGCGTTGTGCTGAAAAGCCAGCCTCCAGTTGCGGAAGGCCCCGGCCACCACGGCTACCTTCACCTACCGGAGATGGACGAATGGCTGATCGTCTACCACCGCCGCGTCATCGGTAACACCGATCCGGGGGCGCGGGTGCTGTGCATCGACAAACTTGAATTTGGGCAGGGCACCATCAAACCTGTCGTGATGACCTGAAGGGAGACGCATGACCTATTACGGCTTCAATTTTCAGTGGATGTATCACTGGGAAGAGGGAACACACCCCAAAGAACCCAACGGGCAGGCGCTGGATTTCATGGCCCGATACGGCTTCAATTTCGTGCGGATTCCCACCAATTACCAGTTCTGGACGAAGGATTTCGATTACCAAAACCCCGACGAAGCGGTCTTCGAATACCTGGACCGTTACCTCGCGGCCTGCCAGTCGCGCGGCATTCACCTCAGTCTCAACCTGCACCGCGCCCCCGGCTACTGCATCAACGGGCAGGAACTGGAGCGCGACAATTTATGGACCGACGCTGTGGCGCAGGACGGCTTTGTCTTTTTGTGGGAAACGTTTGCCCGGCGCTACAAAGGCGTCAGCGCCGATGATCTCAGCTTCGATCTGGTCAACGAGCCGCCCGACATCGGCACGCGGGGCCTGACGAGGGACATTCACGCCGCGCTGATTACCCGGACGGTGGAGGCGATTCGCGCTGTTGACCCCACCCGCCCCGTCGTCATCGACGGCCTCGGCGGCGGCAACATCGCCATGCCGGAGCTGGCGCATCTGGGCGTGACGCAAAGCGGGCGGGCCTACCAGCCTTACGCGGTCAGCCACTGGGGCGCGCCCTGGTGGAACGGCTGGAACACGCCGGGCGCGGCCCCCGAATACCCCGGCACCGTCTACGAGGGGCGGGTCTGGAACCGGGCAGCGTTGCACGACTTCTACCAGCCCTGGCGCGAGGTGCAGGCGGCGGGCGCACCCGTGCATATCGGGGAGTTCGGCTGCTACGTCTACACGCCTCAACATGTGGCCCTGCGGTGGTTCAAGGACCTGTTCAGCCTCTTCAAGGAGTACGGCTGGGGCTACGCGCTGTGGGAATTCGAGGGCGTCTTCGGCATCGTCAATCACGGGCGGCCCGGCGTGGTGTACGAGGAGATTGGCGGCTATCAGGTGGACCGGGCGCTGCTGGACCTGATGCTGGCAAGCCGCGCCGGGGAGTAGACCGGAGTAGGCTGGAATCCTATGCCTTTCGCCCGCCCCACGCTGCCCGGTTCTTTTTCTTGAGACTGCTGCCCTCGCTCACCGACCTGCCACGCAACGCCCGCAATTCCATCCGGATGGAGCCGTTGTGGGGGATATTCGGCGTGGTCGTGCTGTATTACGCGCCGCTGTACATGAGCGGCGTGGGCCTGAGCAGCACCCAGATCGGGCTGCTGGGGTCGTTCACGCTGGCCTGCTCGTTCGGCTTTCAGCTGCTGGCCGCGCCGATCACCAACCGGCTGGGCCGCCGCCGCACCACCCTGATCTGGGACCTGATCTCGTGGAGCCTGCCGATGATCGTCTGGGCTTTTGCCCACAGCTTCGCGGCCTTCGCGCTGGCCGCCTTCCTGAGCGCCAGCGGGCGGATTGTGGCGGTGTCGTGGAGTCTGCTGCTGATCGAAGATGTCGAGGAGCGCCAGCAGGCCAGGGTGTTCGGGATCATCAACCTGATCAACGCCTTCGCCGGGCTGCTGACGCCGCTGATCGGCCTGGTGATCGCCAGCCGGGGGGTGGTGGCGACCTTGCGGGTCTATTACCTGCTGGGCGCAGTCGGCATGACGGTGATGTTCGTGTGGCGCAACGCCCTGACCCAGGAAACCCAGCGCGGCGAGGCGGCCATGCAGGAGCACCGGGACCTCAATCCCTGGCAGAGCCTGGCCCGCACCCCGCAACTGGTGCGGACCCTGGGGCGCAGACCGGGGCTGAAGGGCGTGGTGGCCTTTTACGTGCTGACGGTGTTCGCCGAGCAGATGAATCTCTTTCAGATTCTGTTTTTCAGCGGTGCGTTGGGCTTCGGGGCGCGGGCGGTGTCGCTGGTGCCGGTGGCAACGGCGGTCACGACCATTCTGATGTACAGCCTGGTGCTGCGGCGGCTGTCTGCGGTGAGTGCCGAGCGGACGCTGGTGTTCACGCGGGTGCTGGGCCTACTCGGCGCAGTGGCCTTGCTGCTGATTCCAGTTGGAAACCTGGGCGCGCTGCTGCTGGTGGTCAGCCTGCTGGCCGGGGCCACCTTCCTCACCCAGACCTACCGGGACGCGGTGCTGTTCAGTCACCTGCCCCAGCAGGGCACGGCGGACCTCTACTCGGCGGTGCAGACCCTGACGCTGCTGGTGTCGGTCCCGGCGGCGGGGCTGGCCGGAGCCATCTTCAGCGCCCAACCGCGCACCCTCTTTGTGGTGATTGCCGGGCTGAATGTGGCCCTGCTGCTGCTGGCCCTGAACCTGCACTGGTCGAGGCGCACCCGAGTGGAGGTGCCGCTGCCGTGAGGACGGACGGCACTTTACTTCGCTGAAGGATTCGGCAAGCGTCTGGCCCGCAACAAACGGAATCCGGACCGGCCACCAAAAAAATCCGCCCCCACCTTCGGAGGCGACTCGGGCCCGCGCTCCTTACGGCAAGGTCAGGCGGGGTTTGTCTTCCAGAATCCGGGCCAGGCGCTGCACCTCACGCAGGGTGCTCTCGGCGTCCTCGCGGATGCCCAGGCGCTTGAAGCTCAGCGCCAAGCTGCCCGCGTCGCGCTTGAGCAGCGACTGGAAATTGGGATTGGTCTGGTCACTGACCTGCGGAAAATCAATCATCATCACGCTCCCCTCCCACCACAGGAGGTTGTAGGTGCTGTAGTCGCCGTGAACCAGGCCCAGTTTGAGGAGCCGCGCCATGCCTTCCAGGGCCTGCTGCCAGGCGATCCTGGCGTCTTCCGGCGTCAGGCGAATGTCACTCAGCCTCGGCGCGGGCGCGTCCTCATCGCCCACAAAACGCATCAGCACGGCGGGACTGGTCTGGACATAATCGAACGGATCGGGGCCGACCAGCGGCTCGGGCACATTCAGCCCGGCCTGCCAGAGCTGCCACAGCACCAGGTACTCGCTGGCGACCCACAGATCTTGCAGTGCCGCCGCGCCCTTCGAGCCGCGCTTGGCAATCGCCTTGGCCACGGCGTCGCTGCTGCGGGCCAGCCCGGTGCCGTACTCGCCGGTGTTCTTGAAGCTGCGGGCCGCCACGTCGCGGTAGATCTTGAGGGCGATCAACCCTGGCACGCCCAGATCGGGGTCGCCTTCGGCAAGGTAGACGGTGGCTTCCTTGCCGCTCTTGATCTCGGCCAGCACGTCACCGATCAGGCCCAGCTCTTCGAGCTGCGTCAGCACCGGGTCTTTAGTGTCGGTGCCCACGCTCAGGGTCGCCAGTTTGCGCTTGCCCTGGGGTTTGCGGCGCTTGCGGCTGATCTTCAGGCCCTGATCGGCGTCCTCGCCGTACTGGCGGTCTGGCGTCTGGTCCTTCAAGTGGGACCTTGAAGTTTAACTGGTTGGAAGAAAGCCGGTGGGAAGTGCAGCATGCAGACTCCGTGGATCAAAGACAGAACGTGGGGCGGCGGGAACCAGGGTTCCCCGGACGGCGGAAACGAAAACAAAGTTGTTGTCAGTCATTTTGCTGCACCTCCTTTCGGTGTTGGCTCCAGCTTAGCAGGTGAGTGGGCCATGAGGCAGGCGCAGTGCGGCGGCTAGGCCAGGATGCCTACTGCTTTACGTCCGCAACCAATTCACTTCAAGGTCTTGCTCACCGCCGCGTTGCTGTAAAAGTCGCTGGCTTTGGCGCTGGCGGGCACCTTGCCCTGCTTTTGCAGGTAGGCCACCGCCTTGCTCCAGGCGGCGGGGTCGCTGTAGCCCAGGCCGTTCACTCGGGTCAGGGCGCTCTGCATCAGCGGCACGCTCGCCTGGAGCACCGCCAGGCTGCCGCCGCCACTCTTGAAATCATTCAGCCCGATCTTGAAGGCGCGGGCCGGATCGTTGATGGTCAGGCGCATGGCCCGCTGCGAGGCCCGCACCACTTTCTTGGCCAGATCGCCGCTCAGGTTCTTCTCGGTGGTCATCAGGCCCACGCCCACCATCGGGTAGGCCGCCGTCACGTCGAGGGTGTTGATCGGCACGCCCGCCGCCTTGAGGTTCACCACCTCGTTGTTGACATAGCCCACTGCCGCGTCCACCCGCCCGCCGCGCACCGCTTCGAGCTGGGTAAAGCCGATGGAGGCGAGTTTCACGTCGCTTTCTTTGAGGCCCGCCGAGTCGAGCAGCGCCCCCAGCGCAAAATAGGTCTGACCGAAGGGACCGGGAATGCCGATGGTCTTGCCCTTCAGGTCGGCGGCGTTGCGAATATTCTTGGACGCCAGGCTGAAGACCGTCACCGGCACTTTCTGGTAGAGGGCCATGATGTACTTGACCGGCTGGCCCGCCACGCGCGTGAAGACGGCGTCTTCCGGGTCGCCCACCACGAAGTCGAGCTTGCCCTGGAGCAGCAGCGGCATCAGATCGGACACGTTGCCGTGCTGGTACTCGACATTCAGCCCCTCGGCCTTGAAATAGCCCAGCCGGTTGGCGACGTAAAACGGCGTGAACTGCACATTGGGGATGTAGCCCAGACCGATGTGGACGGTTTTCAGAGACTGCCCGGCGGCGTTTTGCGCGGCGGCAGTCTGTGTCGCCGGGGCGGCCAGCAAGCTGAGTGTGAGGGCGGCAGACAGGAACCTTGACATGCCGTCAGTGTAAGCCCGGCGATTTGTTCCCGATTGTGGGAGTGCCAGGGGCGTGCGGTCTAAAGAAAAGCAGGTGACCGGGGAGTAGCAAGGCCCCGGCTTTTTCTGGCAGGATGCGGGCATGAGTATCCTCAACTTTGTGGGCCGGGCCGCACTGGCGTCCATCTTCATCCAGGGCGGCCTCAGCGCGCTGCAACACCCCCAGCA